>NZ_CP043808.1:1243736-1554670 GCF_008386315.1 Serinicoccus marinus DSM 15273
CTCAAGCCGGCCGAGTTCACCCCGCTGTCGGCCTCGCTGTGGGCAGGGATCTTCGAGGAGGCGGGGGTGCCGCCGGGGGTCTTCAACCTGGTCAACGGTCTCGGGGAGGAGGCCGGGGACGCCCTGGTCAAGCACCCGGACGTGCCGCTCATCTCCTTCACCGGCGAGAGCCGCACCGGGCAGCTCATCTTCGCCAACGCCTCTCCCCACCTCAAGGGTCTGTCGATGGAGCTGGGCGGCAAGTCGCCGGCCGTCGTCTTCGCCGACGCCGACCTCGACGCCGCGATCGACGCGACCATCTTCGGCGTCTTCTCCCTCAACGGGGAGCGGTGCACCGCCGGCAGCCGGATCCTCGTGCAGCGCGAGGTCTACGACGAGTTCGTCGAGCGGTATGCCGCGCAGGCCCGGCGCGTCGTCGTGGGGCACCCCCACGACGAGCGCACCGAGGTCGGCGCGCTGGTCCACCCCGAGCACTTCGACAAGGTCATGAGCTACATCGAGATCGGCCGGGGCGAGGGTCGTCTGGTCGCCGGCGGTGGCCGGCCGGAGGGCTTCGAGAGCGGCAACTTCGTCGCCCCGACGGTCTTCGTCGACGTCCCCCGCGACGCCCGGATCTTCCAGGAGGAGATCTTCGGGCCGGTGGTGGCGATCACCCCCTTCGACACCGAGGAGGAGGCGCTCGAGCTGGCCAACGGGGTGAGGTACGGCCTGGCCGCCTACATCTGGACCAACGACCTGCGCCGCGCGCACACCTTCGCCCAGAGCGTGGAGGCGGGGATGGTGTGGCTCAACTCCAACAACGTGCGCGACCTGCGCACCCCCTTCGGCGGCGTCAAGGCCTCCGGCCTGGGGCACGAGGGCGGCTACCGGTCCATCGACTTCTACACCGACCAGCAGGCCGTGCACATCACCCTCGGTGGGGCCCACCACCCGACCTTCGGCAAGCGCGACGCGGCTGACCGCTGACCGCCCACCCCGAGCAGCCCCGACCACCCCGACCTCGCAAGGACGCGACATGAGCGACAGGCACACCGACAAGACCCTCACCTCCTCGGGCTACTACGTCTCCCAGGAGGCACACCCATCCACACCGACGACCCGGTGCCGACCCCGTCGGTTCCGGCTCCGGACATCCTGCGCTGCGCCTACATGGAGATCGTCGTCACCGACCTGGCTGCGTCCCGCGACTTCTACGTGGACGTGCTCGGCCTGACCGTCACCGAGGAGGACGACTCCACCGTCTACCTCCGCTCGATCGAGGAGTTCATCCACCACAACCTCGTCCTGCGCCAGGGGCCGGTGGCCGCGGTGGCGGCGTTCTCCTACCGCGTGCGCTCCCCGGAGGACCTGGACAAGGCGGTGGCGTTCTACACCGAGCTGGGGTGCCGGGTCGAGCGGCGGGCCGAGGGCTTCACCAAGGGGGTCGGCGACTCCGTGCGCGTCACCGACCCGCTCGGCTTCCCCTACGAGTTCTTCTACGACGTCGAGCACGTGGAGCGCCTGGCCTGGCGCTACGACCTCTACACCCCCGGTGCACTGGTGCGCCTGGACCACTTCAACCAGGTGACGCCGGACGTGCCCCGGGCCACGAAGTTCATGCAGGACCTGGGCTTCCGCGTCACCGAGGACATCCAGGACGACGCGGGCACGGTGTATGCCGCGTGGATGCGGCGCAAGCCGACCGTCCACGACACCGCGATGACCGGCGGCGACGGGCCGCGGATGCACCACGTCGCCTTCTCCACGCACGAGAAGCACAACATCCTGGCGATCTGCGACAAGCTCGGGGCGCTGCGCCGCTCGGACGCCATCGAGCGCGGCCCGGGCCGGCACGGGGTGTCCAACGCCTTCTACCTCTACCTGCGCGACCCCGACGGGCACCGGGTCGAGATCTACACCCAGGACTACTACACCGGTGACCCGGACAACCCCGTCATCACCTGGGACGTCCACGACAACCAGCGCCGGGACTGGTGGGGCAACCCGGTGGTGCCGTCGTGGTACACCGAGGCCTCCCTCGTGCTCGACCTCGACGGCAACCCGCAGCCGGTGGTCGAGCGCACCGACGACTCCGAGATGGGCGTCACCATCGGTGCCGACGGCTTCTCCTACACCCGCCGGGACGAGGACGAGGAGATGCCCGAGTGGAAGAAGGGTGAGTACAAGCTGGGGCACCAGCTGTGACGAGGGAGGACCACGGATGCTGACACCCGAGCAGATCGCCACGATCGCCGAGGAGCTGGCCGAGGCGGACCGCACGCACTCGGTCGTCCCGCGCATCACGGCGCGCTACCCCGAGGCGACCATCGAGGACTCCTACGCCATCCAGGGCGTGTGGCGTGACCAGAACCTCGCCGCCGGTCGCCGGCTGGTGGGCCGCAAGATCGGGTTGACCTCCAAGGCGATGCAGCAGGCCACAGGGATCACCGAGCCGGACTACGGCGTGATGTTCGACGACACCGTCCACGCCTCGGGCGCCGAGATCCCGGTCGACCACTTCTCCAATGTCCGCATCGAGGTCGAGCTCGCCTTCGTGCTGGCTCGGCCGCTGTCCGGGCCGGACTGCACCCTCGAGCAGGCCCTGGACGCCATCGACTACGCCGTCCCGGCGCTGGAGGTCCTCAACTCGCACATCGAGCTCGAGGGCCGCACCATCGTCGACACCATCAGCGACAACGCCGCCTACGGCGCGATGGTGCTCGGTGACGAGCGCCGGCGCCCGGACGAGATCGACCTGCGCTGGGTCCCCGGGGTGTTGTCCCGCAACGGGGAGGTCGAGGAGACCGGCGTGGCCGCGGGTGTCCTCGGGCACCCCGCGACCGGGGTGGCCTGGCTGGCCAACAAGTTCCACCAGCACGGCGCCCGGCTGGAAGCCGGCGAGATCATCCTGGCCGGGTCGTTCACCCGGCCGATGTGGGTGTCCCGCGGGGACGACGTGCACTGCGACTACCGCGAGATGGGGACCGTCACGTGCCGCTTCGTCTGACGCCGACCTTCCGCGACGTGCTCGCCTCCCAGGACCGGCCGATGGTCGGCATGTGGGTCAGCTCGGGCTCACCGCTGGTCGCCGAGATCGCCGCCGGCTCCGGTCTGGACTGGCTGCTCATCGACATGGAGCACGCCCCCAACGGCCTGGAATCGGTGCTCGCGCAGCTGCAGGCGGTGGCGGCATACCCCGTCGTGCCGGTCGTCCGCGTCCCCTCCGCCGACCCGGTCCTCCTCAAGCAGGTGCTCGACCTCGGCGCGCAGACCATCCTCGTGCCCATGGTCGACAGCGCGCAGGAGGCCGCCGACGCCGTCGCGGCGGTCCGCTACCCGCCCCGCGGCAGGCGGGGCGTGGGCTCGGCCCTCGGCCGCTCGGCGCGGTGGAACCGCGTCGAGGGCTACCTCCAGCAGGCCGAGGAGCACGTCTCGCTGCTCGTGCAGATCGAGTCCGAGGCCGCCGTCGAGGCGGCGGCCGAGATCGGGGCGGTCGACGGCGTCGACGGGGTCTTCGTCGGGCCCAGCGACCTGGCGGCGTCCATGGGCGTGCTGGGACAGCAGACGCACCCGGACGTGCGGGCCGCCGTGCTCCGGACCTTCGACGCGGTGCGGGCGGCGGGGACCCCCGTGGGCGTCAACGCCTTCGACCCCGCCGTGGCGGACGCCTACCTCGAGCAGGGTGCCTCCTTCGTCCTGGTCGGTGCCGACGTGGCGCTGCTCGCCCGCGGGTCGGAGGCGCTGGCGGCGCGCTTCATCAGCTCCGGCGGGGAGGACACCGACCGGTCCTGACGGCCCGCCCCCCGCCAGCACCTATAGTCGAGGGGTCCGGTGCCGCTGCGCGCCGGTGCTCGAAAAAGGAGCACGGAGCCGCGCCCGGCGCGGGAGACACATACGGCCTCGATCCCGTCATGTCTCCAGCAGAGGAAACTCGTATGCCCAGCGTCTCCGCCCACGTCGCCCACACCCTGGCCCGCCACGTCGACCACGTCTTCGGGGTCATGGGCAACGGCAACGCGCACGTCCTCGACGCCCTCGAGCGCTCGAGCGACGGTGCAGTTCACCGCGGTCCGCCACGAGGCCGGGGGAGTCGTGGCGGCGGACGCCCACCAGCGTGCCAGCGGGCGGATCGCCGCGGCGACCTCGACCTACGGCGCCGGCTTCACCACACGCTCACGGCGCTGGCCGAGGCGGTGCAGGCCAAGGTGCCGCTCGTCCTCGTCGTCGGCGACGGCCCGACCTCCGGCCCCGCCCCTGGGACGTCGACCAGATCGCGCTGGCCTCCGCGGTGGGGGCGCGGACGTATACCGTCGGTCGCACCGACGCGGCGGCGACCACGGTCATCGCGATCGAGCACGCGCTGACCTACCGGGTGCCCACCGTGCTGGCGGTGCCCTACGACGTCGCCCGCCTCGAGGCCGGGCCGGTGCCCGAGGTGCCCGCCCCGCTGACCCCGGCGCCCCGTGAGCCCGTCGGCGACTTCGCCGCCGGCTCCATCACGGAGATCGCCACCGCCCTGGCCGGGGCGCAGCGGCCGCTGCTGCTCGCCGGGCGTGGGGCGTGGCTGGCCGGCGCGGGGGAGGCGTTGGGGGACCTCGCCGACGCCACCGGCGCGGTGACCGCCACCACCTCGCTGGGGCGCAACATCTTCCCCCGGGCGGAGTACGACCTGGGGGTGGCCGGCGGTTGGGGTGCCGAGGGGGCGATGGACCTCGTCCGCGAGGCCGACGTCGCGGTCGTCTTCGGCGCCTCGCTCAACCAGTTCACGATGCGCTTCGGGGCGCTGCTGGCGCCCGGCACCCGCATCTTCCAGGTCGACGTCGCGCCGGCGGCCACCCACCCTCACGTCGGGGGTTACGTTCAGGGTGATGCGGCCATCGTGGCCAGGGCGGTCACCGCGCAGCTCGGCGAGCTCGGCCACGCGCCCGGCGCCTGGCGCGAGTCCGTCCCCGTCGCCGAGCTGCGCGCCTACCACCCCGGGGAGGACCTCGCGCCCGACGGCCGGCTGGACCCGCGGTCGGTCGCCGTCCGGATCGGCGAGCTGCTGCCGCAGGACCGGGTCGTCGTCTCCGACGGTGGGCACTTCATCGGGTGGGCGAACATGTACTGGCCGGTGGCGGCGCCCGACCGGATGATCATGGTGGGCACCGCCTTCCAGTCGATCGGCCTGGGCTGGCCCTCGGTGCTCGGCGCCGCGCTGGCACGCCCGGACGCGACGGTCGTGCTCACCACCGGGGACGGCGGCGGGCTCATGGCCCTGGCCGACCTGGAGTCGGCGGTGCGCGTCGCCGGCGGGTCCGGGATGGCGGTGGTGTGGAACGACGGGGCCTACGGCGCCGAGGTCAACCTCTACGGGCTGCAGGGGCTGGCGCTCGCGCCGATGCTCATCCCAGAGGTCGACTTCGCCGCGCTGGCCTCCGGTGTGGGCGCCCGAGGGGTCGTCGTGCGGAGCCTGGACGACCTCGACCAGCTCGCCGACTGGGCGGCGCAGCCGGCCGACGATCGCTCGTTCCTCGTCCTCGACTGCCGGGTGTCCCGCGACGTCGTCGCGCCCTACCAGGAGGAGATCATCCGGGTGAACAGCTGACCTCGGGTCAGGAGGCGGCGCCCTGGCCATCGCCGGCCACGATCCGCTCGCGCAGGGCCTTCGGGCTCAGGGTTGAGGATGCTGCCGGACGTGCTGGAGCAGGTGTCGTCGGAGCGGGGGGAGTCGACCGACATGAAGAGCAGCGAGCCGTCCTCGGAGACGGACACGTCACCCTGCCCGCCGGGGCACAGCACCTGGGTGACGAGCTCGAGGTCCTTGGGCTTGGAGATGTCCCAGATGCGGAGGCCGTCGTAGTTGCCCTGGAAGGCGTAGTCGCCCCAGAAGGCGATGTCGGTGTTGAAGCCCTCGAGCGACGCCTGCTTCGGGGTGTTGCTGAGCAGCGTCATGTTGTCGCTGGTCTGGATGTCGTCCGGGTCGGCCTGGACCGCTCCCGGTAGGTACGCGACGCAGGTCGTCGCGAAGACCGCCGTCGCCGCGGTGCGCAGCAGACGTCTGGTCCGGTTCGTGTTGTCCCCCATGACAGCCAACCCCCAGTGGTTTCGGGGATCCTCCGACCCTAGGGGGGTGACGTCGGGAATCCGAGGGTGACGGGCCAGACTTGGGACAACTTTAGGGACCTGATGGAAGCGCTGCCGACCGAGGCGGGTCGGGTCTGTCGGCGTTGCCGGGCCGGTGGGCCTCAGACCTGGACGTCGTCACCGCACAGGTGCACGGACAGACCGAGGCGGTCGAAGAACGCGGCCTTGGCGACCAGCGCGCGGTCGGCGCTCTCGGAGTCGTCGGCATACGCGATCTGGACGTGGTTCGCCTTGTGCCGCGCCATGAACTGGTCCCGGCCCACGCCGTGGTGGACGACGTGCGCGATCGGCCACTCCGGGTTCGTCGCCTCCTTGCGTCGCCGCGTCTCCTCCTCAGGCAGCTCGACGACCGAGGCCCGTCCGAGGTCGACGTGCAGCTCGCCGGCGACCAGGTAGACCCGCGACCAGACCAGCTGGCCGGGGGGGGGCTTGCTCACCCCGTTGATGGTCGCACCGCCCGCAGGGAAGAAGACGTTGCCCTGCCGCCAGCCCTCGGCACCGGCATACCCGTCCGCGAAGTGCGAGGGCGGCACCGACCCGGATATCTCGTAGACCCAGACGAACCGGCCGTCGTACTCCTCTCCCCAGCGCACGTCGTGCAGGGTGGTCGCCGGGTCCAGCCCCATCGCGGTCCAGACCCGGTTGGTGACCAGCGCGTCCACCGCGGCGCCCTCGTCGACCTCGTTGAAGTGTGGCAGCGGGGTGCCCTCGTAGAGCACCCGCGACCCGTCCCGGCTGGTGACCGGGGGCCGGGCCACGTTGTTGAGGATGCCCTCGGCGAGGTCGGAGGCGGGGGAGAGGTCCTTGAGCCCCTGCTGGTACTGGATGCCGACGGCGTCCAGCCCGAAGTCGTCACTGATCCGCAGCGCCGCGACGTACATCTTGTACTGCCAGGTCAGCTGCTCCTCGGTGAGCTCGGTGTCCGGGTCGGTGCCGGTGCGGAACGTCATCCCCGCCTCGGTCAACCAGCGCCCCACGGCCTCGGCCTCCTGCTCGGGGACCCGCTGCATCTCCGCCCACAGGGCGCTCTGGCTGAGCCGCTCCTTGTAGATGCCGATCTGGTTGAGCACCTCGTCGTCGATGATGCCGTTGTACATCCCCATGCAGCCCTCGTCGAAGACGCCGATGATGGCCTTCTCCCGCAGGAGCTGCTCGGCCAGCGCGACCCCCAGGTCGCGCTCGTCCGAGGACGGCAGTGCGGGCAGGTCGCGGACGTGGCTGGCGTCGTGCTCCAGGGTGCCGGTCCGCAGCCAGGTCGCCACGCCGTCCCGGAACCAGGCGTCGGTGCCGTCGACCGTCCAGATCGTCGAATAGGCCTTGCCCATCTTCGTGAGCCCGGCGTTCAGCCCGAGCAGACCGACAAGCCCGGGCCACTCCCCGGCGAAGTTGGCGACCGTGAGGATGGGCCCCTGGTGGGTGCGCAGCCCGGCCAGCACGTGGTGGCTGTACTGCCAGATGGCCTCCGCCACGATCAAGGGCGCGGTGGGAGGGATGGAGGCGAACACGTCCAGGCCCATGCGCTGGCTGGAGATGAAGCCGTGGCCGGCGCCGGGGTCGACCGGGTGCGCGCGCTGCACCGTCCACCCCTGCTCGGCGAGTGCGTGCGCGACGTACTGCTCCAGCTGCACCTGGGTCTGCCAGCCCGCGAGGTTGGCCGACTCCCTCAGGTCGCCGCTGGCCACGAGGTATGCCGTGCGCTCCGGTGCGGCGGGCACGGTCGTGGGGGTCGGCATGAGGTAGGTGCTCATCGAGGTCTCCTGTCGGTGGTGCTGGGTGAGGCGGGGGCGGTGCGGTGGTCGGTGCTGCGCTGCAGGTCGGCGAGGGCGTGTGCGATGTCACGGGTCGCCGGGTACAGGTCTCGGTAGGCGGCGTAGAGCCGGTCGTAGGTGTCCCGGGTGGTCGGGTCGGGCCTCACGACGAGCTCAATGGGGTTCCAGGCGTCGATGTCCGGGCCGGCCCCGTCGTCCGTCAGCGCCGTCGCCGCCAGCCAGGCGGCGCCGTAGCTCGCGCCGATGCTGGTGCGCCGTACGACCTGCTCGAGGCCGGTGACGTCGCTGACGACCTGGGTCCAGAGGCCGCCTCGGGTGCCGCCGCCGACCGCGACGACCCGGTCGATCGGCACCCCGGCCTCGCGCAGGCCCTCGACGTTGTGCCGCACCCCGAAGGCGGTGGCCTCCAGCATCGCCCGGTAGAGGTCGCCGCGGGTGTGGGACAGGGTGAGCCCGGCCACCACCCCGCGGGCGTCCGGGTCCTGCACGGGGGTGCGCTCGCCGGCGAAGTAGGGCAGTGCCAGCAGGCCGTCCGCGCCGGCGGGGGAGAGCGGCCTCCTCCAGCAGGGTCTCGTAGGGCACGTCGCCGACGAGGCGGCGGACCCAGGCGGTCAGGGCGCCGGAGGTGGCCATCCCGCCGGCCAGGTTGAAGGTGCCGGGAAGGGCGCCCGTCGTGCCCCACATGACCGGGGACGTCACCGGCTCGGTGCCGGTCGCGACGAGGAAGAGCGTGGTGCCGTACATCAGCATGAGGTCGCCGGGGCCCTGCGCGCCGACGCTGAGCGCTTCGGTCCAGGCGTCGATGGTGCCGGCCACCACGGGGGTCCCCGCGGGAATGCCGCAGACCTCGGACCGGGTGGTGCCGACCGGCTCGGCCGGCCAGCGCAGCCGTGGCAGCTCGAGGTGCTCCGCGACCAGGGGCGCCCACCGCGCGTGCCAGTCCTGGGTGTGCCGGTCCAGCATCGGCGTGCACTGGCTCGCGGAGTGGCGGTCCAGCACGTACTCACCGGTGAGGCGGTAGGCCAGCCAGGACGCCGGCATGAAGAGCCGGCGGGCCCGGGCCCAGGCCTGCTGCTCGTGCTCGGCGACCCAGCGCAGCTTGGGACCCACCGCCTGGCTGGTGAGGACGCTGCCCGACCCCTCCATCACGGCTCCCGGACCGCCCAGCTCCTCGTGCAGGGCGTCGATCTGGGAACCGGCGCGGGTGTCGACGCCGTAGAGCACGGCGGGCCGGACGGGCACGTCGTCCTCGTCGGTGAGCAGCACGCACGGGCCCATGCCGCTGACCCCGATCGCGAGCACGCGGACGTCGGCTGCCGGGCCGGCCTCCGCGCCGACGAGCTCGGCCGCGAGCTGCTGGAACTCCTGCCACCACAGCTCGCCGTCCATCTCCACGTGCCCGGGCGCTGGCCGGGACACCTCGTGCTCGCGCACGGCGCTGCGCAGCACCTCCCCGTCCGGGCTGACGAGGACCCCCTTGCTGCTCGACGTGCCGATGTCCACGCCGAGGTAGCAGGGGACGGTGCCGGGCCCGGGCCTCATCGTGTCTCCGGACCGGTCAGCAGCCTGGTCAGCGGCTCGGGCGTCGTGGGGTCCAGGACGACCCGGCGGGGCGGGCCGGTCTCGCCCTGCAGCCGCTCGACGAACATCTGCGCCGCCCGCGTGCCCATCTCCCGTGGGTGCAGCGGCATCGTCACGGCACCGGCGACGTCGGAGGTGATGAACGGCAGGTCGCCGATGACCGAGACCTGAGGGGCGGCGTGGTGGGTCGTCGTGGACAGTGCCCGCAGCAGGCCGACGCCGACCATGTTGTTCGTGGCCACCACGGCCTCGGGCGGCTCCGGCAGATCGAGCAGCTCGTGCATGGCGCTCTGCCCGCCCTCGACCCGGTAGGTGGCGTGGAGCAGCAGCTGGGGGTCGGGTGTGGCGCCGGCCGCGGTCAGTGCCTGCGCCCACCCCTCGGCGCGCTCGCGGGCGGTGCTGGTCTCCTGCGGCCCGGTGATGCAGGCGATGCGCCGGTGGCCGAGCGCGAGCAGGTGCTCGGTCGCGATCCGGCCCAGGGCCTGGTTGTCGAGGACGACGTGGTCCAGCGGCGCGTCGACCAGCCGGTCGATGACCACGACGGTGCGGCCCTTGCGCAGCAGGGGGTCCAGCCGTGGATCGGGTCCGGCCGGAGCCAGGATCAGCCCGGCCATCTGCTCCTCGGAGGCGACCTCGACGTACCGCGCCTCCTGCTCGGGGTCGTCGTCGCTATTGCACAGCACCAGCGACAGCCCCGCCTCCCGGGCGACGTCCTCGACACCCCGGGCCACGGCGGTGAAGAAGGGGTTCTCCACGTCGGGGACGACGAGGGCGACGACGTCGCTGTAGCGACGCCGCAGTGATCGAGCCGTCCGGTCGATGGAGTAGTCGAGCTCGGCGGCGGCGCGCCGGACCGCCTCGGCCACCTCGTCCGAGACCGGCTTGCCGCTGAGGGCCGGGAGACGGTGGCGGTCGAGACCCCGGCCCGGGCCGCCACCTCGGCCATGGTGGCCATCAGCTGAGCCGTCGGACGGTGTCCACGATGAGCTGGCGGGTCGCGGCGTCCGGTGCCTCGATCGCCATACGGGTGGTGTGCGGTGACCCCGAGCACCCGGTATGCCTCTTCATCCGGGCGATGTCGCCGGCGATGACGTCGCACGCCTCGTCGACGTCGGCCTGGGCGGCGGCGCGGGCGTCGTCGTCCTGGTCCGCCGCGGCGGCCGCCGTCCGGAACGGCCGGGGCAGCACCGAGGAGACACCGGAGACGACGCCCTGGGCACCGACCGCCCCGACCGCGAGGATGTCCCGGTCCGCGCCGGTGTAGAGCTGGAAGCCGTCGGGCACGACGGACCGGTAGGCCTGCAGCTGCTCCAGCGGCTCCTCGCTGACCTTGGCTCCGACCACGTGCGGCAGCTCGGCCAGGCGGGCCATCAGCTCGGTGGACACGCTGTTGCCGGTGCGGCGGGCATAGGCGTAGACGAAGAGGTCGAGACCGTCGCAGGCGGCGTCCGCGGTGGTGAAGAAGTCGAGCATCGCGGCATCGGTGGCCGGCAGGTAGTAGGGGGTGATGAGGGCGATCTCGCGGGCCCCGGCGGCCCGGGCCTGTTCCACCAGCTGCAGGACCTCGTACACGCTGGCGGCGCCCACGTGCACGACCACCCGCATGTGGTGCCCGAGGATGTTCATGGCCGCCTCGACGACCTGGCCGCGTTCGGCCACGGTGAGGGCCGCGAACTCTCCGGTGGTGCCGAGCACGAAGGCGCCCTCGTTGCCCGACCGGCTGATGTGCTCGAGGATGGCGCGCGACCCCTCGAGGTCCAGGGACCCGTCCGGGTGGAAGGCGGTCGGGGTGGCGGTGAAGATCGTGGGGCTGGTCATCTCAGTCCTTCCGGGACGTCGAGTCGGGGGAGTGGGTGTCGTCGGTGTGGGCGGTGCCGGGGGTCGGGTCGTTCGCGGCGGCCGAGGACGGCCGCCCGCGGCGTCGGGCCAGCACCGGGCGTAGGACCGGCCAGAGGAGGGATAGCACCGCCATGAGCAGCAGCGCCAGGGCGATGGGGCTCCACACCTCGAAGAAGGAGCGGTTGCCCGAGAGCACGAGCGTGCGCGCGAGGTTCTCCTCGGCGATCGGGCCTAGGATGAGGCCGAGCACCACGGGCCGGCCGGGATCCCGACGCGCTTGAAGACGAGGCCGAGAGCCCGAACAGCAGCATGGTGCCGACAGTGAAGATGTTGTTGCTGGTCGCGAAGGTGCCGACCACGCAGAAGATGAGGATGGTCGGCCACAGCAAGTGGTTCGGGGTGTCGAGCAGCTTGACCATGCCGCGCAGCCGGGCCAGGCTCGCGGCCAGCGCGACGAGGGTGGCCAGCACCATGATGCCGGCGATGCTCACCAGCAGGTCCGGCTGGTCGGTGAACAGCCGTGGACCGGGTTGCAGGCCCCAGATGAGCATCGAGCCGATCATGACCGCCATGACCGAGTCGCCCGGGATGCCGAGCGCCATGGTGGTGGTGAGCGATCCGCCGAGGGTGGCGCTGGAGGCGGTGTCGGAGGCGACGACGCCCTCCAGGTTGCCCTTGCCGTAGGTGTCGCCGGTCGCGGACGCGCGTCGGGCACGGTCCCAGCCGATGAGGCCGGCGATGTCCCCGCCCGCGGCCGGCACCAGACCCACGGCGGTGCCGATACCGGCGCTGATGCCGAAGGGCTTGGCCGAACGTCGGAGCTCGGCCCGGTTCGGCCACCAGCGGCCGAGCGCCGAGATGGGCCTGACCTTCTGCTCGTGCGAGGTGAGCATCTGGTCGAACAGCTCGGCGACACCGAAGAGGCCGATGATGACCGCGATGAAGCTGAAGCCGTCCTGGGCGAGGTTGATGTTGCCGAAGGTGAAGCGGCTGTCACCGGTGGCGCTGTAGAGACCCACGGTGCCCAGCAGCAGGCCGAAGGCGCCGGCGAGGACGCCCTTGAGCATGGACCGGCTGGACACCCCGATCATCACCGTCAGTCCGAAGACCACCAGGGCGAAGAGCTCGGGGGAGCGGAAGTAGTTGCGGGCCACTGTCGCCACGGGGATGGCGGCGACGACGAAGAGCACCATGCTGACGAGGATCGCCAGCGCGGAGACCAACGCTGACATCGTGAGCGCCAACCCTGCCTCACCCTTCTTGGCCATCGGGTAGCCGTCGAAGGTGGTGGCGATCGAGGCGGGTGTCCCTGGCGTGTTGATGAGGATCGCCGGTATGCGGTCGCCGAAGTGTGCGGCGACGTAGATGGTGAGCAGCACGGCCAGGCCCGGCACCGGGTCCATGGTGAGCGTGAAGCCTGCCGCCAGGGCGACCGCCATGGTGGCGGTCACCCCGGGGAAGGCTCCGACGAGCAGACCCAGGAAGAGCCCGATGAGCATCGACGTGGCGACCTCGAGGCTGAGCAGCGCGGTGAGCCCCTCGGCGACGGCGCTCACAGCGGGATCCTCAGCAGGACACCGAAGAGGGCGTAGGTGAGGGCCGCGGCGAGCACCGGGAAGAGCACCAGCGACCGCCAGGACCGGGCGCCGTAGAGCCAGGCCAGGGCAGCCAGCAACAGGGCGCAGGCATACGGGAAGACGCGCAGCTCGTAGCCGAGCAGCACCACGTCACGCAGCTCCCAGACCGCGACGAAGGCGACCGTCAGCACGAGGGTGAGGGCCAGGCGCAGCGGCCCGCCGGGTCGGACGACCTCGAGGTCGTCCCGCGGGTCGGCGGGGCGGAGCAGGACGACCACGAGACGGCCGAGGGCCGCCGCGAGGCCGGCGCCCGCGAGGAGGGTGGGCCAGAACCGCGCGTCGATCTGCCCTGGCCCCGCCTCTCGCCGCAGCTCGATCTGCTGGGCGAGCACGAGGGCCGTGCCCATGACGAGCGCCCCGGCGACCGCCACGGTGATCTCCATGGCCCGGGAGGGCGGGGGCGGCGCGTCGGCCACCACGCCCTCGTCGTCGGCACCGTCGCTCCATCCTCCGACGGTGTCGACGGCGACGTGCTCGCTGCCCACGCTCACTCGCCCAGGAGTGACTGGAAGGCGTCGAACTGGTCGTTGACGAAGCCGGTGAACTCCTCGGAGTCGCGATAGACGACGAGGTTGCCGGCGTTTCCTGGAAGTCTTGGTAGGACTCCGACTCGACGGCCTCGGCGACCGCCTCCTCCAGGGTCTCGGCGACCTCCTCGTCGACCCCGGCCTGGGTGTAGATGCCACCCCAGCCGCCGAACTCGACCTCGGTGCCGACCGCCTCCTCGACCGTCGGCACGTCGGGCAGGTCGCGATGGCGCTCGTCGTGCATGACCCCGAGCACCCGGACCGCGTCGCCCTGGGCGAGCGCCTCGCCGGCCCCGGAGACCGCGGCCTCCACCTCGCCGGACGCGGCGGCGGACACGGCGGTGGCGCCGCCGTCGTAGGCGACGGGTGAGAACTGGGTGTCGAAGGCGTCGTTGAGGCCGAGGGTGGCCGCCTCCCAGATGGACCCGGCGCCTGAGTTGGCCACGCTCACCTCGCCCTCGGAAGCGGCGTCGACGAGGTCCTGCAGCGACTCATACTCGGAGTCCGCGGCCACGCTGATGACGCCGGGGGCCAGCATGATCTGGCCCAGGAAGGTGTAGTTCTCCGGGAGGACGTCGGCGCCCTGGGTGGTGTTGAGCATGGCGATCTCGACCGGGCCGAAGCCGATGACGGTGCCGTCTGGCTCCTGGTCGGCGACGTACTCCATCGCGATGGCGCCCGAGGCGCCCGGCATGTTCTCCGGGATGACGCTGACTTCGAGGATCTCCTCGAGCTCGGTGGCGAGGGCCCGGCTGGAGAGGTCCGACCCGCCCCCCGGGTCGGCCTGGATGATGAGCCGTATGTCCTCGCTGGGGTAGCCCTCTGCGGACTCCCCACCGTCGTCGGCGGGGCTGCAACCGGCGGCCACGAGGGCGAGGAGGGCGGTGCCGGCGCCGAGGGCGCGGGGCGTGCGGGAAAGCGACATGGTCAGACTCCTTTGTGAGACCGGGCGGGATGTCCGGGTGGGTGCAATCGATTACATTCATGCCCACCAGCATTCGCGGCCCGATGTAATCGATTTCACGATACGCTAAACCGTGCGCACCCGATCTGTCAACGCACGCCGGTCAACGCACCCAGCCACGCCCCCGACCGGGCGTCGTGAATGGTTGGCCTCAGACTGACCGAGCGTCGTGAATGGTTGATTATGATGGATGGCAGCAACCAGTCACGACGCTGGGTGGGCCCTACCGCAACCACAAGCGACGCTCGGTCGGGGTGGCGGGGGAAGGCAGGCCGGCTCAGGGGCTGGTCCCGTCAGGAGAGGGTGGCGTCAGGGCCCGGGTAGGACGGTTGGGCCCGGCGTGCTGCACGGCGTAGGCGCCCACCCGTACCGCGTGGTCCGTGGCAGTCGCGAGGTCATCGCCCCGCAGCAGCCGTGCGGCCAGCGCACCCGTGAAGGCGTCGCCCGCCCCGGTGGTGTCGGCGACCGACACCCGGGGGCTGGGGTGCGACGTCACCGCGTCCGGGTGGGCGACCACGGCACCCGCGCCGCCGAGGGTGATGACCACCGAGCGCATCCCGGCGGTGAGCAGGGCGCGCGCCAAGTCAACGGGCTGGCCGGCGGTCACCTCGGACCCCAGCCTGAGCTCCCGGGCGGCAAGGGCGGCCTCGTGCTCGTTGACCACGAGCGGGTCGGCCAGGGTGAGCACGTCACCGTCCACGCCGGACCAGGGAGCGACGTTGAAGACGGTCCGGATGCGCCTCGCGGCCGCGGCCCGCAGGGCTGCCTCGGTGGTGTCCCGCCGCAGCTCGCCCTGGAGGAGCAGCAGGTCGGCGGCGGTGAGATCGTCGACCGCTGCCTGGACCTGCTCCGGACCCACCTCGGCATTGGCACCGGGGATGACCACGATGGTGTTCTCCCCGTCGGCGCCGACGGTGATGACGGCCAGCCCCGTCCGTGCCGTCGGCAGGGCCACGACCTGCGCCAGGTCGACGCCGGCCAAGCGGAGGCAGGTCAGCGCGACGTCGGCGTCGGCGTCCGCACCGACCGCGCCGACCAGACTGACGGGGGCGCCCTGCAGCGCGGCGGCCACTGCCTGGTTGGCCCCCTTGCCGCCCGGTGAGCGCTCTCCACCGGTCCCGAGCAGCGTCTCGCCCGGTGCGGGGTGGCGCTCGACGTGGGTGAAGAGGTCGACGTTGACGGAGCCGACGACCAGCAGCCGGCCGCTCATGCCCGGCTCGCCTCGGCGAGCAGCTCGAGCACGTGCCGGTACGGGTGGCCGGTGGCCCGGGTCATCCCGATCTCGCAGGTGCGGTTCGAGGAGACGAAGCCGGGCTCGGCGGCCGGGCTCGGGGTCACCCGCGCGACGATACCCGCGACCTCGGCGGCCTCCGCCGCGGTGGCCGAGGCGGTGAGCTCGGGGTGCAGCAGACCGCGGTCCCCGGCGAAGGCACAGCAGCCCCAGGACACCGGCACCACCACGTCGGTCGAGACCGCACGAGCCAGGGCCACCAGGGCCTCGGTGCTGCCGGACCGCTCGGAGGAGCAGGTGGGGTGCACGACGACGGTGCGGTCGGTGCGACGTACGGCGAGCCGGGGGAGCACGGTGTCCCGGACGAAGTCGACGGCGTCCACCACCCTCAGCTCCGGCGCGCGCTCGGCGAGCATCACGACGAGGCCCTCGGCGCAGGAGGACGCCTCGACCACCACCGGCAGCCGGCCACCCTCGGTGGCCTCCCGCAGGGCCGGGACGACCCGGTCGACCATGACGGCATACCCGTCGTCCAGCCCCTTGGACTTCCATGGGGTGCCGCAGCACAGGTCGCGGATACCGGCCGGCGTGCGCAGCGGGACGTCGGCGCGCACGCACAGGTCGACGAGTGCACCGGTCGCCCCGGAGCCCAGGTCGCCGCGGTGGCCGCCCGGCTCGGTCCCGAACATCTCGCCGATGCAGGTGCTGAAGAGCACGGCGGCGGGGGAGGCGGGGTCGAGCTCACGGCGACGCCGGCCGCCGCGCGGCAGGCGCGGGTCGTAGAGCGGTACGGCGTCGGCGCCGGCCACCGCGCGCACCACCCGCGTGGCAGCCACCGGGACGCCGGAGGGCACCAGGCGGGCCGCACTCAGCGCCAGCCCGCCCAGCGGCGCGACCGTGCCCCAGGCCCGCGCCGCCCCTGCCCAGGCCGTCTGCGCCGTGCGGGTGGCGGACTCCCTGCGCAGCCTCCGGGTGAGAGCACCCGTGTCGATGCGGACCGGGCACGCGCTCTGGCACATCCCGTCGACGGCGCAGGTCTGGTTGCCGTCGTAGTCGTAGTCGCGCTCGAGGGAGTCGGCGAGCGCGTGGTCACCGGCGGCGCGCGCGGTCTGGATGTCGCGGCGCACCACGATGCGCTGGCGCGGGGTGAGCGTGAGGTCCTTGGACGGGCAGACCGGCTCGCAGTAGCCGCACTCGACGCACCGGTCGACCTCCTCCTCGACCGGCGGCGCGGTCTTGAGGTCCTGCAGGTATGACGTGGGCTCGTCGGAGAGGACGGCCGCCGGGTTGAGCAGTCCACGTGGGTCGACGAGCCGCTTGAGCTGCCACATGACGTCGTAGAGCTCGTCGCCGTACTGCCGCCGGACGAAGGGGGCCATGATGCGGCCGGTCCCGTGCTCGGCCTTGAGCGAGCCGCCCTGGCCCAGCACCAGGTCGACCATGTCCTCGGTGAAGGCGGCGTAGCGGCGCATCGCATCGGGGTCGTCGAAGCGCTCGTTGAGCAGGAAGTGGACGTTGCCGTCGCGGGCGTGCCCGAAGATGACCGACTGCTCGTAGCGGTGCGTGTCGAACAGCTCGGTCAGCGCGACGCAGGTCTCCCCGAGCACGTCGACGCCGACGACGACATCCTCGAGCAGCGCGTTGGTGCCGGCGGGGCGGGCCTCGGCGACGGCGGAGAACAGCCCCTTGCGGACCCTCCACAGCGCGGCGCGCTCCCGGGCGTTCCGGGTGAGCCGGGCAGGCTCGGTCAGCGCCAGCCCGTCGAGGGTGGCGGCCGCCGACGCCAACGTGGCGTCCAGCTCGGCGGGGGTGTCGCCCTGCCACTCGACCAGCAGCGCGGCGTGCTCCTCGATGGCGAGGGAGGCGATCTGGGGCGGACAGGCCGGGTCCTGCTGGGCCACCCGCAGCGACGCGGCGTCGAGCAGCTCGGCGGTGGCGACGTCGGTCCCGGCCAGCGCGGGGACTGCGCCGGTGGCCTCGGCGATGGTGTCGAGGACGAGGAGACCGGTGGCTACCTCGGGGTGGACGGGCACGGTCGCCAGGACGGCGGAGGCGACGAAGCCGAGCGTGCCCTCGCTGCCCACCATGAGGTGCACGAGCATGTCGAGCGGCCGCTCGTAGTCGAGCAGCGCGTTGATGCCGTAGCCCATGGTGTTCTTCATCGAGAACAGCCGCCGGATCGTCGCGACCGAGTCCGGGTCGGCGAGCACCTGCCGGCGCAGGGCCAGCAGCCCGGCCACCAGCTCGGGCTCCCTGGCCGCCAGCTCCGCCTCGGCGTCCGGGGCGCCCGAGTCGATGACGGTGCCCGAGGGCAGCACGAAGGTCAGCGACTCGAGCGTGGCGTAGGTGTTGAGCTCGGTGCCGCAGTGCATGCCGCTCGAGTTGTTGGCGATGACGCCGCCGAGCGTGCAGGCGCCCTCGCTGGCCGGATCCGGCCCGAGCTTGCGGTGGTAGGGCGCGAGCCGGGCGTTCACCGCACGCACCGTCACCCCCGGCTGGACCCGGACACGGGCCCCGCCGTCGAGCACCTCGACATCGGTGAAGTGCCGGCGGGTGTCGACCAGCACCGCGTCGGTGACGGACTGCCCGGAGAGGCTGGTGCCGCCGGAACGGAAGGTGATGGGCGCGCCCACGCGGTCGCAGGCGGCCATCACCGCGGCCACCTGGCTCGCGGAAGTGGGGCGGACGAGCAGCTCGGGCGTCAACAGGTAGTGCGACGCGTCGTGCGCGAGCGCGTGCAGGTCCATCGGCCGCCGGCTGACCGCGCCGTCTCCCAACTGCTCGCCGAGCGCGCTCTCGAGCCGGCTCCAGGGGATCTCCAGGGTCGTCCGCGGCACGCCCGTCATCCTAGCCCTGCACCGCCCCGGCGCCTCACACGGTGCGCAGTAAGTCCAGGTGCGCCTCGTAGGCGTCGAGACAGTCGTGGATGACCTGCGCGCGGGTGAACCCCATGACGTCGTCGTCCTGCCCGCCGTCGGCGAGGTGCACCTCGAGCCGTGCATACCGGTCGCGGTTGCCGATCATCCGCCCGCCGTTCGTCGGGACGGGGTGCTGGGAGGTCTGGACCCGGTAGACGAAGGGGTGCTCGTCCTCCCCGGTCCGCAGCTCGACGAACCGGCCGCCCTCGTTGTCTCGATGCGCGGCGGCAGGGTGTGTCGGTGGCCACTCGCACTGTTTGTTCGTATGAAGTCAGGGTGGGGTGGCTGGGCCATGGGTGGCCGGGACGGTGGTGCCGGGGGGTGAGGCGGTCGCGGCCGCCGCGGCCTGGCCGTGGTCTGGAACGACGCGGCCTACGGCGCCGAGGTCAACCTCTACGGGCTGCAGGGCTTGGCGCGCGGACCGATGCTGATCCCCGAGGCCGACTTCGCCGCCATGGCCGGCGGCGTCGGGGCCGAGGGAGTCGTCGTGCGGACGCTGGCGGACCTGGACCGGCTCGAGGCCTGGGCCGCCGAGCCGGAGGAGTCGCGCCGGTTCCTCGTGCTCGACTGCCGCATCTCCGGTGACGTCATCGCGCCCTACCAGGAGGAGATCATCCGGGTGAACAGCTGAGACGCCCTGGGTGGACCAGTCGTCTCAGTGGTTTCGCGGTGACCGTCGTTGTCCCGCCCGGGCAGCACTTCCCTGGTCGCGCCTCGTCGACACGGCGGTGGTGACCGTCGAATTCGCGCCGGGGCATGCTTTCGACGGTCGGCGGCGGCCCTTTGACGTCGCGTCTTGATCAACTCTTGACCGACGGCATACCCGGGCTTGACCATCACCGCCCTAGCGTGTGGACCACCCTGACGACCCCCTGGAGGTTCACATGTCCCCTGCCCAGATCTCGCGACGTTCGCTGCTCGGATGGGGGAGCCTGGCCGCGATCGGCGGCTCGGTCGCCGGGCCGGGAGTCGCCTCGGCCGCGCCGAACTTCCCCGACCCCGGCAAGGACACGCCGCTGGCGGCGATCCGCAGCTACGGCGACATGGTGGACCAGCTGCGCAAGCTGGAGCGGAGCAGCCGCTACCCGGTGACGGTGCGGACGCTGTCCGAGATCGGGACCGCCGAGAGCCTCACCGAGCAGGGGCGCGAGCTGTACGTCGCGACCGTCGGCACCGGGGACACGCCGGTGTGGGTGCAGGGCCGGATCCACGGCAACGAGCCCTACGGCCTCGACTCCTCGCTGACCGTGCTCAAGCGCCTGGCCACGAGCGGGGCGAAGGAGTGGCGGGCGATCCGTGAGGAGTTCACCGTCCACGTCATCCCCTGCTACAACCCGGACGGCTCCGAGGGCAACATCCGGCAGACGATCCTGTGGGACCGGGGGGCTGACGCGCCGCGGCTGGACGCCGACGGCAACGAGCAGCTGGTCGACCTCAACCGGGACTGGGCGCCGGACGCCTTCGTCGCGCGCGAGTCGCTGGCGTGGTACGAGTACTGGACGATGGTCAAGCCGGCGTATGCCCTCGACATCCACCACCAGGGCCTGAAGACCGACCGGGAGACGGGCGAGGCCATCACGTTCTCCCTCGGCATCTCGCTGGCCCCCGGTGGGCCGACGCTGCCGGGCATCGAGGGCGGGGAGTACGACGTCGTCACCCGGCAGATGCAGGGCCACGTGTGGCTGGAGACGCTCAACCGCGGCTTCATCAGCACGGACAAGTACGACGTGGGCTACGGCACGGTCATCGACATCCGCGGCGGCGTGGTGTCGGCGATGATGCTCGGGCTCGACTACAACGGCCTCAACCCGACCGGGCACAGCAACCCGGCGGTGTTCTTCGAGACCTCGGGCAACACCCGCGACGGCAACATCGGCCACAAGGCCCGCGGCAAGATGGTCAAGCAGAACGTGCTCGGCCTCACGGCGTGGCTGGACGGGCTGGCGACCGGCGAGGTCTTCGACGTGGACCCGCAGATCTGGGACGACGAGATCCCCGGCACACCGGTGCTGCAGTACTTCACCGACTGGGGCGGGATCATCCCCGTCTGAGGGTGGCTCAGCCGGTCGCGCGTCGCAGCACGCTGATCGAGCCGCCGGACTCGAGCACCGCGAGGTGCACCTCCTCGACCCGGTTGAGGCCGGAGGCGCGCAGGTGCTGGTCGAGGATGGCGCGGGAGACACGCGCACGACGCATCGGGCCCGCCAGGACCTGGCCGTCCTGCACGAGCACCACCGGGTCGTTGTCCGCCACGTCCCGCGCCGCGCGGGAGCGTGCGGCCGCGCTGGACACGGCATACTGCAGCACCACGAGGACGACGAGACCGACGGTCGCCTCGACCATCCGGTCGCTGAGGATCGCGCTGGCGACCAGCGAGCCGGCGGCGACGTTGGTGAGGAAGTCGTAGGTGGTGAAGGAGGCGAAGGTTCGCGTGCCGAACAGGCGCGCCAGCAGCACGATCGCCAGGAACATCACCACGGTCGTCAGCACGGTGCGCAGCAACAGCTCGGCGCTCCAACCGGTCTCGGGGGTCACCATGTCGCGTGCGGCGTCGAGGAGCGTCTCCATCGCACCAGCGTGACAGCCGATCCGCCGCGTCGCCATGCCGGTCGGTCCCCGTCGCAGGACGGGACCGCCGAGGCGGGGTCAGTGCCGGCCGAAGAGCCAGGAGAGCAGGCCCGGACGGGCGGGCTGCGCAGGTGCCGTGTCGTCGCGCGAGCCGGCGCGCTCGGACCGCTCGACCTCGCCGAGGTATTGCGTCCGCGCCCCGGCGACGCGCCCCTCCGGCGTCGCGAAGGCGACGTGCTCGACGTCGATGTCACCGCTGCGCAGGTCGACCTGCTCGCTGAGGTAGCGCAGCAGCACCACGAAGGTGGCGGCGAAGGGGACGGCCAGGAAGGCGCCGATGACTCCGAAGAGGGTGCTGCCGCCGGCGACCGCGAGCAGGATGATGCCGGGGTGCATCTGCATGCTGCGGCCCTGGAGGGCCGGTTGCAGGACGTTGCCCTCGATCTGCTGCACCGCGATGACGATCGCCAGCACGATCAGCGCCTGGGTCGGCCCCTGCGTCACCAGCGCCACCAGCACGGCGATGCCGCCCGCGACGACCGCGCCCACGATGGGGATGAAGCCGCCGAAGAAGGTGAGCACGGCCAGGGTGAGGGCGAGCGGCACCTGAAGGATGAGCAGGCCGATGCCGATGAGCACGGCGTCCACGGCACTGACGATCGCCTGGGTGCGGATGAAGCCGCCGAGGGTCGTCCACATGCGGGTGAGCACCTCGGTGAGGTGGCGGCCGGTGCTGCGGCCGGTGGTGCGTCGCAGCCAGGGCAGGAAGCTCGGCCCGTCCTTGAGGAAGAAGAACAGCAGCACGACCATGAGACCGAGGGTCACCAGGGCGGAGCCGACGACGCCCAGACCGGAGGCGACTGCACCGGCGGCCACGCTGCTGCGCTCCTGCAGCCAGGTGATGGCGGTGCCCAGGTATTCGTCGATCTGCGCGTTGTTGAGGTTGAGCGGCGGCCCGCTGATCCAGGCTCGCACCTCGTCGACCCCGCCTCTGGCCTGCTCGAAGATCTCGCGGGACTGCGAGGTGATCGACGGGGCGAGGGCGGCGAAGACGCCCACCAACAGACCCACGGACAGCAGCAGCGTGAGGACCGTCGCGAGCGTGGGGTGCAGCCCGATCCGTCGGCCGAGGGCGACCACGGGGGAGAGCAGGGTCGCGACGATGAGCGCGAGCAGGATCGGGAGGACGCCGAACCAGACACGGTCCAGGATCCACCAGGCGAGCCAGAGCGCGCCCGCGACGATGATGCCGCGGAGTGCCCACGCGGTGACGAAGGTGAAGCCGTCGCCGATGACCCGCATCCGGTCGGTGCCGACGTTGGTGGTCGGCTCGGGCGTGCCCGAGGGGCGGGTGGAGGCGCCGGGAACGGTCGGAGGTCGGTGCCCGGGCTGGTCCGCGGGCGCTTCGGGGGTGACCCGGAGCGCGGCGACCGCGCGCGCCTCGTCGGGCAGGTCGTGGTTGGGCATGGTGCTCCTGTCGTGTCGAGATGCCGTCGTGGCCGGTCTGTGCTCGCGTCTCCGGCCCCTGGTGCAGCCGCCTCCGCAGCATAGGCGCCGCGGCACCGGGGACGGGCGTGCCGTCCTACCGCCCTGCCTCGAATGCCTCGCGGATCTCGCGTGGGATGCGCCCGGGGTCGGACACGGCATACCCGTGCTCGCGTGCCCACTGGCGCACCTCGCCGGGGCTGGCGGCGCGCGCGGAGGTGAGCGGTGTGGCCTCGGTCTCGACGTGGGTCTCCTCGTCGGCGTGGGCGAGGGCGGCGGAGAGGAAGCGGTAGGTCCACTCCTGGGCGAGGGCCCGGGTCTCGCAGAAGATGATCGGGACGGTGGGGAAGCGGGCCTGGCACTCGCCGAGCGCGTCGGCGAGACGGCGGGGCGGACGCGGTCGAGCTTGAAGACGGCGGAGTATCGGTCCTCGACGACGACGGCCGCGGTGGGCAGGGAGGAGAGGTCGGCGAGCAGGTAGCGCATCTTGCCGGTGGTCAGGGTGGAGACGAGGTCGACCAGGCTCTTGCGCTCGACCGACGCGGCGACCCGGCCGGCGACCTCGATCGCGTAGTCGCCCGCCGGCAGCCCGTCGCGGCGGGTGGTGACCTGCTGGTGGTCGAAGGTCCAGGCATACCGCTCGTGGCTGTCGACGACGATCTCGAGGGTGGGAATCCCCGAGCCGCGCGCCGTGGGGAGACTGACCGCCGGTCGCGCCTGCTTGGCGGTGCGCGCGGTCTGCCAGAAGACCGCCTCGCGGCCGCGGGCTCGGGTGAGGACGAACTGCGAGCGGAACTCCTTTCCCCGGTCGAGGACGAGGTCGATGCTGGCGCCGCGCCGGATGCAGGATCGGGTGGGCACGACCTCGACCAGGTCGGGCTCGGCGGGCCATCCGGTGGCGCGGTGGCAGTAGACGTAGACCGTGCGCGGCCACGTCTCTTTCGCCTTGAGCACGATGCCGTCCGGCCCGAGGGGGATGCGCAGCAGGTAGGGCAGTCGCGAGCCGTCCTCGGGGTTGTGGGCGATGAGGAAGTCGTCCGGCACGGATTCAGGGTATGCCGTCGGCCCGGTGATCGGCGCTCAGCTGAGAGTCTCGACGGGCCTCGTCCCGTGCGGCGAGGGTGTCCTCGCTATGGATGCCGAGGGGTGGGTTGGCCCTGATCTCGGCGAAGAGACGCTCGCGCCGAGCCGTGGTGTCTTTTTTGCGGAGGTCCTTCTCGACGAGTTCCTTGAGGTAGTCCGACAGGCTCAGGTGCCGCCGCGCGGCCTCGGCTTTTGCCGCCGCGGCCAGAGCGTTGTCCACGGAACTGATCTTCAGGTTCGTGCTCACGGTCATCAGCGTACTGCCGGTGCATCCAGGTGCATGCTGATCGCACAATTGTCAGGCAGGCCCTAGGGACTAGGGAAGAGCCGGTACAGAAAATGCGAAGAGTTACTCGATGACCGTTGAGAGCGTCGTTCCTTCGCTGGAGATATCCATCATGTCTTCCACCGTGAGATCGAAGGGCTCGCCGGCAGTGACGCCATATCCGATGGCGTACTCCAATTCACGACCCGGTTGGATCACCGCGCTCGGAGTCTCCAGGCCGCTCTCGTAGTCGTACACCTCCTCGGCAGCTTGACTACCGGTCGTGGCGCGCGTGTAGACGTTGAAGGACTCGAGGGGCTCGTCGCCCGTGTTCTCGACGAGGACATCCATGCGGACGAACGTCTCCCACTCGCCGGACAGGAAGTCCGTACTGGATGGCGTGAACTCCTCCGGGGCGCTGATGGTCACGGTCATGTTGTCGCTGACCTGCACCGGAGAGCCGAACTCGGGCCCTGAAGCATCAGCACTTTCCTCCTCATCGCTCGGGTCCTCTGCCTCGTCGCTGGTCGACTCCTCGGCAGCCGAAGTCTCGTCCTCCGCGTTACTTTCCGTGTCTGACGCCTCGGCCTCCGCGGACGACTCGTCCGCCGCATCCTCGCTCTCCTCGGCCGACGACTCCTCAGCTGCCGAAATCGTGGCGTCATCAGAGGCGTCCTCGCCCTCGCCACACGCGGACAGAAGCGCGGCGGTCGTGAGCATGGAGACGGAAAGGGCAGAGATTCGTCGCATGGGTAAGTCCTCTGGTGTCGTTCAAGGTGTGTGTTCCGCGAAAATACGTGACGACATCCGCCACGTCGTCGGTCATGTGCCAATCGTTATCGAACCGCAATGTGTACTCTGCTTCTCCGTTGCGCCTCTTCGCCGCGCCTGTTTGGATGAAGCCATGACGACGATTCGCTTCGGAATCCCTTCGAGGTGTTGCGCTGCCGCGTCCGTTCAACGCGATCGCGACTCGAGTCCGGCGTCGAGTGAGGCCGTGGCCGCTCTTCCTGGCCTCGTCGTCCTTGAGAGGCACCAGCGATGACCATCCCGGACTACCAGTCGCTGATGCGCCCTGTCCTGGAGCTGCTCGATGAGCAAGACACCTGGCTCTTCCGGGACGTCAGGTCGACCATGGCCGACCGGCTCGAGCTCACGGTCGCCGAGCGTGAGAAGCGGCTACCCAGCGGACGGCAGACAGCGTTCAGCAACAGGGTGGGCTGGGCGCTGACCTACCTGGTGCAGGCTGGTCTGGCCGAGCGACCGCGTCGTGGGAGTGCTCAGATAACCACGACGGGCCGGTCGGCTCTGCAGGAGTTGCCGGACCGCATCGACACCTCCACCCTGGAGCGGTACCCAGCCTTCAGGGCCTTTCGGGAACGATCCAGGACTACGACGACCGGCGATGCGCCAGCTGCCGATCCGGCGAACAGCCGTGAAGCTGCAGAGGCAACGCCGCACGAACTCATCGAGGGCGCGGTGCGGCAAAGTCGGGCCGCGCTGGAGGCCGAGGTTCTGGCTCGAGCGCTCGAGCTGTCACCCACAGGCTTCGAGGATCTCGTCATGGCGCTCTTGGAGAGCATGGGCTATGGGCCCCTCGGCACCGTGCAGCGCACCAGTACCACCGGTGATGCAGGGGTAGACGGCATCATCAGCCAGGACCCACTCGGTCTTGATCGAATCTATGTACAGGCGAAGCGGTACGCCGTCGACCAGCCGGTGGCCAGGCCTCGCATCCATGAGTTTGCGGGCGCGCTGCTCGGCAAGCAGGGTGATCGTGGGGTCTTCATCACGACATCGAGGTTCACCTCGGGTGCAGAGCAGGAAGCCGAGCGGATCAACGCGCGGATCGAGTTGATCGACGGGGTGCGGCTCGCCAGCCTGCTCGTTCACTACGGGGTAGGCGTACAGGTTCAGAGCACCTTCGAGCTGTATCGGCTGGACGAAGACTTCTTGGACTCGATCGGGTGACAGTAGCTCGCGCAGCGCGAGCCGCAGACTCGCGGTCCGCTCGGGTTCACGGCCCTGTGATTCGGGCCCGAGGCGTCGCCGGGTGGCTCGGCGGCGGGGGGGCGACGATGTAGCCGGAGCGGACATCCCCGTAGACCTCCAGCGCACCGGGGGAGCGCCGCCACAACCAGGCGAGGTGGGCGCAGAAGATCGCGTCGATCTCGTCCTCGACGTGCTCCAGGTGCATGGGGCGGGTGGCGTGCTCGACGGCATACCGGATCTCCCGCCAGCGCTCGCTGTCGCTCACGTCGAGACCGGACAGGCCTTCCATCCGGTCGAGCAGCTCGACCATGGCGGCGACGCGGTCCGTGACGGTGCGGCCGCGCTTGCCCTTGTAGGGCAGGATGCGCCCGAGGCCGAACAGTCCCACTATCGCCGGGTGCGGGTAGACCTCCAGGCAGACGCCGCGGCCGATGGTGGAGGGGTCGGTGGTCCATCCATGGCGCTGCGCGAGCCGGGCCGCCCGCGGCGGATCCATGTAGGCCTTGCTCGTGTTGCTCGCGTGGCAGCCTGCGTCGAAGCGCCCGAACGCCGAGGTGATCATGCGCTCGCAGGGTCGCTGCCCGGTCGGGTTGTGCACGATCAGCGGTGCGTCGATCGCGACCACCTCAGGGTTCGGGTATGCCCGCAGCCAGTCGTCGATCTCCTCGTCCGAGCGGCAGGTCGCCGAGCCGACGAGCCGTCCCTCGTCGTCGACCGCGGCGAGGCCGGTGCGAGCCCGGTCGTTCCAGGCGAGATCGATGCCGAGACACGACGCTGTCCTCACCCCGGTCACTTCTCGGTCCCCGGTCCTACGTCTCACGAGCTCGGCGCGCTGCGCGCTTCCCGAGTCGCCACTGGCTCCACCATGCCCACACCACGACCACCCCTGTCACGAACGCGAGGGCCCACCAGGTGTCGGTCAGCAGCACCGGGCCGGTGAATCCTTCCGGCAGGTCGGAGCTGACCCCGACATAGCTATCGCCTTCCCCCGGCGGCGTGAGGTCTGCCCCAGTCGCGACTGCGGCGAGGGTGATGGCCGTCGCCAGCCCGACCACCACGGCGGTGGCGCGGCCCAGGGTCCAGGCGAGCGTCGGCATACCCCGTCCCGTCCGTGCCTGCCGACGCGCGGCGACGGTCGCGACGACGGCCACCACCAGGAACGGTGCGAAGGCGAGCAGCCCCACCACCCACGGGCTGCCCTGCCCCTCGGCCGTGCGCGCGACCAGAGACTCCGGCAGGATCTCCGCCACCCCACGCATCGGCCCCAAACCCATCTGCAGCCAGGTGGAGGTGATCATCACGGCGAGGAACAGGCCTCCGACGATCACCACCAGGACGGCCGCCGCGGCCATGTTGCGCAGGCCGATGGCCCACAGCCGGCCGTCCGTGGCGATGTCCAGCGGGTTGATCTCACCGGACTGCTGCTTGTCGGGGTCCCACTTCACCGTGCCCCGCCCGCCGCAGAGCAGGCACCAGTCCTCATGGGTGGGGCCGACGGGTCTGCCCGTCCCCCCGCAGCGGGGGCAGTACCACTCTCCGATGGACGCTTGCCGGGCCATGATGAGCCTTCCTGGTCCCGGTTTCACGGTCCGGGATCGAGTCACACGGTTCCCAGGAGACTACACCGCGGGTCACATGACGGCCGGGCTTGCAGGCGACGGCGTCAAAGGCGGGAGGCGAGGGAGTCACCTACATTGGGTGCATGACCCACGACACCGACCAGGGCGGCACCGTCTCCGAGGGTGGCTCGGGCGCGCTGAACCGCGAGACCACCGACGGTGGTGCCGACGCCGTGCCCGAGACGCCCGACACCAACGACACGGGCACCGACGACGCCACGGACGAGGACGACCCGGACGGCGACACCGCCCGCTGACGACGATCGCGCCATGAGCCGCATCTTCACCACCAGCGTCGCGTCGGTCTACCCGCACTACGTCACCAAGGCCGAGCGCAAGGGACGCACCGAGGCAGAGGTGCGCGAGGTCATCGAGTGGCTGACCGGCTTCGACGACGCCACCCTGACCCAGCACCTCGAGGACGGGACGACGTTTGAGGACTTCTTCGCCGCCGCGGAGATCAACCCCAACGTCGACCAGATCACCGGGTCGGTCTGCGGGGTGAAGGTGCAGGAGGTCGAGGACCCGCTCATGCAAAAGATCCGCTTCCTGGCAAGCTCGTCGACGAGCTCGCCAAGGGTCGGCCGATGGAGAAGGTCCTCCGCTCCTGATGGGTCGCCCCGAGGGTCACGCGCGGCGAGGGGAGCGAGGGTGAGCGAGCACCTGCCGCTGCCGGGCGAGGGCACGGCATACCGCGACAAGAAGGTCAGCAAGCGCACCCTGCGCGCGGCGCGCCGCTCCCTCGCGCTCGCGCTGCAGCCGGGCGAGCAGGTGCAGGGACTCTTCGTGAGCTGGCGGATCCGCCGCAGCATCAGCCTGCTCGTCGTCACCGACCGGCGGCTGCTGACCCTGGGTGACCCGAGCGCCGGGCTCCCGGTCGTCGACGACGTGCCGCGCAGCGTCGTCACCGAGCTGCAGGTCGAGCGGGTCAAGACCTTCAGCATGGGTCGCGTCACCGCGGTGACGGAGGAGGGGCCGGTCGGTCTCGGCACCCTCGACTATGGCCCGGAGACGTTCAACGGTCTCGACGAGGCGTGGGCGCGGGCATCAGGGCGGCTGCCGGTCATCCCCACGCTGGGTCGGCCAGGGGCTGAGCCGCCGCGCGAGGACGAACCCGTGCCGCCCGAGGGTGGCTGGCACCCGCTGGTCGCCGAGCTCGAGTCGCTGGCGCGCCTGCACCGCAGCGGAGCACTCACGGACGGCGAGTTCGCCGCGGCGAAGGCACGGTTGCTGGGGCGCTGACCTGGGTCGATGCGTGGCGGCAGGGTATGTCGGTGCCGGCTCGTACTGTTGTTCGTATGAAGTCAGGGTGGGGGAGCGAGGCGGCCGGTGGTCGTGCCGGGGGAGTGTCGGCGGTGCTGGCTGGTCTGGCTGATTCGCTCGAGCGGTCGGTGGCGGCGCTCGGGTCGCCGGCTCTGCTGCAGGAGAGTGAGCTGGGGGATGTGTTGGGCGTGCTCGACGGGGTGGCGGTCCGGACCCACGCGTTGCTGGTGGCGGTGGCGCGCGAGGGGTTGGCGCGAGGGTTGCACCAGGAGGCCGGTTTCTCCGAGGTGGACTGGGTCCGGTTGGTATGCCCGGGGCTCGCCTCGCGGACCGCGATCGAGATCGCGATGGTCGCCCGTGCCGCGCAGCAGCGGGTGCATGTCCCGTTGGTGGACGCGGTCCAGGACGGGGGTGTGCCGGTGCACCGCGCCGCCCAGGTCCTGCGGGCACTCACGAGGATCCGGCCCGCGCTCGGGGAGGGCGAGTATGCGGAGGCGACCGAGCTGTTGACCGTGGCCGCGGCGCGTGAGGAGTTCGACGAGCGGGACCTGGGCAGGATCACCGCCAAGCTCGTGGCGACCTGCCTGTCCGAGAAGGAGCAGGTGGCGCGCGCCCAGGCGCGCCACGAGATGCGTGACGTGTACGAGTCGTCCCTCGCGGACGGCTCGTTGCGGCGTTTCGTGCTGACTGTGGGCAGCGATGCCGACTACGAGGCGATCCGGGCGGTGCTGATGTCGCCGCTGGCTGCACCGGCGCCTCGCCCCGATGCGACCACGGACGCGATCACAGAGTCGAGCACGGATGCTGGGGAAGCTGGTCGTCTGATCCCTGACGGTGGGGCTGCCGAGGCCGTCCACGCCACCACTGGCGGCGGACCCACGGTGGCCGGGCTGGACCTGCGCACCGCGGGTCAACGGCGCTACGACGCGTTCATGACGGTCTTCCGCCGTGGCGTGGCGGGCACGCAGGGTCAGCCCACCACCCCGAAGGCGCAGGTCATGGTGACCATCGGGCTGCAGGAGCTGCGCGGTGCCCTGGGTGGGACCGGGCGCACGGTGCACGAGGGCACGGTGCCGGCCCACGAGGTGCGTCAGCTGGCGTGCGAGGCCGACCTCATTCCCGCCGTGCTGGGCGAGGCGGGGCAGATCCTCGACCTCGGTCGCGCCAAGAGGCTGGTCACCCCTGGTCAGCGACGGGCGCTGGCGCACCGGGACGGCGGCTGCACCTTCCCCGGGTGTCACGTGCCCGCGACCTGGTGCGATGCGCACCATGTCGTGCACTGGGCCCGCGGTGGCCGCTCGGACCTGGGCAATTACGCGTTGCTCTGTCCGCGGCACCACACGTGGGTGCACCAGCACGACGCGGGTGCCGACGTCGACGAGACCGGTGTGCGGTGGCGGCTGCGATGATCTCGCCCCGCACCCGGCCCCACCGTCGGCCGGGCTACTGGCCTGCGCGCCGCTCGGGTTGGTGTGCGAGGCAGGGGTTGGGAGAGGCAAGCTGGCTGGGCGAGGAAGCGAGCGGGTTGTCTGCCGGCCGGCGTGACTGGATCATCTCCTCGCGACGGGCCACCACCGCGGGGCTCTCACGAATGAGGGGTTCATGGTGGCGAAGACGCGGTTGCCGGACAGCTGACCCGCGCCGTTCATCTGGGCCCGACCTGCGCCTACCTGGGGCATGACAACGTCACGGACTGTCGTCGCGCACAGCCTGCAGCAGGGTGTCGAGGACGGCTTCCTCGTGTACGCCGCGCCCATGACTCCGCATCGCCGCGCCCAGGTCGGGGTCCCAGCCTGGCTCTACCTCACCTCCGCTCAGAGCCGGACCCGAGATGGACCGCGACACTCCGGCAAGGTAGTCCTGCGCTGACATCAACCATGGGCGTGCGCCATATCTCATCATCGCCCGGTTGGCGATGGCCACGCCCGGCCAGTCGAGGTCGCCGTGATACCGCAGCTCCACCCCGGCCGCCGCCAGGTCCACGAGCAGCCGGTCGACCACGAGATTGGGCTCACCGGAGGTGCACACGACCGCCCACCCGGGTATGCCGTCCTGCGCGACCGCCTCCAGGACGCGCGGGTTCTCGCACACCAGCACGAGGATGCCCGGCTCCGGGACCAGCGTGCCCGTTCTGCGCAGCTCCCACTCGGTCAGGTGCACGGGGTCACCGGCCCTGGCGCTGGCCGCCAACCTGGCGCCCAGCGGGCCACCATCCACCAGCCGCAGTCCCCAGACCAGGCAGGTCCGCGACAGCAGATCGGGCGCGACGCCCGCCCGGCCCACAGCTCCTCCACCTCCCGCGCCGCAGTGGGCACGGCGGTGTCCCTGGCTGCGGCCAGGGCTCGGACCACGACGTGGTGGAGCACGGTGCCCCGGTCCAGCGCGTGCGCGTCCCCCAGCAGCCGGGCGGCGAGCTCGACCCGGGAGAGGGCATACCGATGCTGACCCGGGGGGTCCGTCGTGTCCTGGGCGAGCTCGGCCATGACAGCGGCGGCCGCCCGCACGATGTCCTCGGCGTCGTCCCGGCCGGTCAGCACGCCGGTGCTGCGCAGACCGGCTACCCACCGGTCGGCCCAGGGCTGGGTCACGAGCTCACCTGCCAGCGCCAGCGGCGCCTCGCGGGCCGCGAGCTGCTGCGCCCGCGCGGCCGGCCGGTCCAGGAGGGGCTGACCCGTCACCGCAGGCAGGACCTCAGCCAGCCCGCCGATCCCGGACCGCTCCCGCAACCGGGCGTCCAGGCCCGCCAGGTCCACCCGGACCCGGGCCCGCACCGCCGGCCGGCCCAGCAGCGCCGCCACGGCCTGCCGCTCCCCCCGTGTCGCGGGCGACAGCACGACATACCCCTGCGCTTGGAGACCCGCACGCTCGAAGCGCGCCCGGACCCGCTCCCAGGTGCGGCCCAGCTCGGGATCCGCGACCCATGCGGGGGTCACCCCCATCCTCAGCCGACCGACTCGAGCACGGTGCCGTTCCAGCGGTACTCGTACTGCGCGATGCCGCGCTGCCCGGGATCGCGCAGCGCCTCGTAGATCGCCAGCGACGGCACCGTCGCATGGTCGCCCCAGAGCCGCTCGCTGGTCACCACGAAATCCAGGTCGAGCTGGACCAGCAGCCCGAAGAGCAGCGGGTGGGTGCGCACGTCGATCTTGGGGAAGGCGTCGTCGAGCAGGACCAGGCGCGGTGCGTGCGGGGCCGCCCCGGCCAGGGTGGTGAAGTGGGCGGCCGCGGCGGCGAAGAGAGGCAGGTAGCACAGCACCTTCTGCTCGCCCTGGGAGAGCGGTGAGCGGCGGTGCAGCCGCTCCCACTGCCCTGCCCTCCGGCCGGGCATAGCGGATCGCGAAGACGAACCAGGTCCGGTAGTCCAGCGCCGCGGCGAGATGCTCGGCGTAGGACAGGTCGGGCCGCTGGGCACGGGAGGCCTCGATCAGCCGGTGCAGCGCGTCGCGCAGCGAGGCACGCTCCTCCGGGAGCATCGCGCCCAGGGGCTGGGTCAGCAGGTCGACCGCCGACCTGGCCTCGGGGGCGACGTCGTCGCGCAGCCGCCAGTCGAGCCGCACCCGGATGCCCTGCGAGGTCGAGACCTGGGCCAGCTGCGTGTTCATGGCGTCCACCAGCTCGGTCGCCTCGCTGCGGCACCGGCGCAGCGCCTCACCGAGCTCCCCGAGCACGTGCCGCTCGAACTGCTCCTTCTCCCGCTGGGTGAGCAGCGCACGGTCCCGCTCGACGGCGGCGGTGACCCGCTGCGCCAGCGTGGTGATGACCGCCTCTCCCGCTTCGTCCCGGCCGGAGACGGTATGCAGCTCTCCGTGGGTGAACAGGGCCGGCTGGTGCTCGGCCGCGGGGCCGCTCGTGGCGGCGGCGTGCCGCTCGTAGAGGCGGTTGGTCAGGGGCGCCAGCTCGCGGGAGCTCAGCGCGGCGAGCGAGCGGACCGCCGCCAACGCGGGTCGGCCGACGGGCTGGGTGTCCGGTAGGTCCGCGAGGCCGAGCACCAGGTCACCGGTCGCAGCGTCCACGCGCGCTGCCTCCGGGAGACCGGGCACCTCTAGCGCGGTGATCATGCGGTCGATCGCCGCGGTCCGGGTCTGGCGGTGCGTCTGCACCCGCTCCTGCGCGGTGGTGGCCGCGGTGCGGGCCTCCCCGACGTCGACGAGCAGACCGTCGAGCGTCGCGCGGGTCGACCGGACCGCGCTCTGGTGGCCCTCGAGCGAGGCTCGGGTGCGCCCGATGCGTTCCCGCAGCTCGGTGATGGTGTCGCCGATGCTGGCGTGCAGCTCATCCCTCGCGGTGGCAGACACGGTCGCGTCGTTCCTGATCTGCTGAGCGGTCCTCTCGTCCTCGGCCACGGTCTGGGCCGCTGCGGCCCGGGCCTCGACGGAGCGGGACCACACGGACAGCAGCCGGTGCACCTGGCGTTCGTCCCGCGCGAGTCCTGCCAGGTCGTGGCCGATCGTGCGCAGCGACTCCTCCAGCGCCGTCAGGGCGTGCTGCTCGGTGGGCAGCGTGAGCTCGGTCGCCAGCTGGCGCAGCTCCTGGCTGAGCCGCACCGTCTCGGCCCGCGCCGCCTGGGCGGCCTCCTGCGCGCGGGCGTTGAGACCGGCCTCCCGCTCTTCGGCCGCGACGAGGAGCTCGACCCGCTGCCATGCGGTGCTGAGCGGCTGGACCGAGGGCGCGTCGGCGGCCCACGCCTCGAGCGCCTCCTGCTCTGTGTGGGCCGCGTCCCGTGCTGTGAGCGCCTCGGTCAGGAGCTGTCGCTGTCGGGTCAGGCTGTCGTCGAGGACCGCGATCCGCCTGGCTCGCTCGGCGCCCCGGGCGGTCGCCCCGATGAACTGGGCCCGGTCCTTGGCGGCGCGGCCGTGGGCCGGTCCGAGCTGCCACCGGCCGTCCGGGCATACCCACGACGGGCCGCTGTCCGGGCCGAGCCCGACCGCGGCGAGCACCGCCGCCACCTCGGCCTGCTCGAGGTCTGAGCCGTGCGGGAGGTCGATGGTGAGCGCGTCGGCCAGGGTGCGGTGGGGTGCTGCCGACCCGTCCCCGGCGGCTGGCGCTGTGCTTCTCGCGAGCACGATGTCACGGTCGTCGTGGTCCAGCAGGCGTCCCCCGGGCCGGACCCAGGCATCCAGCAGCCCTGAGGACTGCAGGGCTGCCTCGAGCCCGGACCTCTGGTCCTCGGCGAGCCCGTCGGTGAAGTCGACGACCTGCCACAGGCTGTGACCGTCGGTGCGTGCGGACCGGCCCAGGGCAGGCGCCGGAGGGGCAGGGTCGCGCTCCTGCTCCACCGCCACCCGCTCCTGCTCGAGCTGGGCGATCTCCTGCTGCGCCTGCCCGGCGGCAGCCCCGGCCCGGGCCGACTCCTCGGACAGCGTCCGGAGCCTCGGCCCGGTGCTGTCCGCACCGATCCGGACGAGCGTGCCGAGCTGCTCGGGCGTCAGGTCGCCCGGCAGGGTGACCTGCGGCGCGCCGGGACGATCAGCCCAGGTGGCCAGCGCATCGAGGAGGGCTGCCGCCTCCAGGTCTGCGTCGTGCTCCCCGCCGATCCGGTCCTGACGGGAGGTCTCCCACCGTTGCTCGGCACGCTCGGCGTCCCGCTCGGCCACCGTCTGCCGGACGGTGGCGGCGTCCACCGCGGCCAGGCGTTCGCGCACCATTCCCAGCTCGGCACGGCGGGTGGACACCCCGGCCGTCGCCTCCTGCAGCGAGGCGCGCAGGCGCTCCAGGGCAGCGAGCGTCTCGACCTCGCCCTGATCGGGAGCGGTGTCCAGCAGGGCGCGGGACACGGCGGTGGCGAGGTGTGCCCCCGGGGCAGACCGGCGCAGCGCGTCGGCGGTGCTCCCCACCTCGCGCCCCAGCTCCTCGATGGTCTCGGCGAGCTCGTCCCGGGCGCGGGCCAGCGCGGCCTCGGCCTCGGTCAGCCGCTGTCCGGACCGCTCGAGGCGGAGCGTGGCGCCGTCGGCCAGCGCGGCGTCGCGGCCGGCCTGCTGCGTCAGCTCGTCGAGGCGGCGCTGGTCCCGGAACTCCGGGCTGTCCATGAGGGTGGCCAACCGGGCCTGGTCCTGCTCTGCTCCGGCCCGGGCCTCCTCGAGAGCGGTCTGCGCCTCGTCCCGGCGCCTCTCGACCTCCGCCAGGGTGCTGCGCGCCTGCTCAGCCCCCCGGTGCAGGCGCCGGTCCTCCTGGACGGTCGTATCGACAGCGGTGGCCCGGTGGGCCAGCACCGCAGCGGCATAGTCGTGGTATGCCTCCGCGAGCCCGGTCAGGGCGGTCGCGGCCGCGGCGCGCCGGTCGATCTGCTCCCCGAACGCCGTGAGCTCGTCGAAGGTGTCCGCGGCACCCCGGACCGCCTGCTCGTCCAGCTGGGGAAGGGACTGACCGAGCTGGCCGGTGAGTCGGGCCGGCTCGATGTCCTCCCCGACCTGCGGCTGGCGCAGCCAGTAGAGCAGCCGCAACACCTCGTCGTAGGCGCGCGGGTCCAGCCCGAACAGCTCCCGGCCGACGCACGCCTTGTAGTCCGCCGCCCGGTCGAAGACCTGCTCCGCGCCGAGGACCTCGCGCAGCCGCGGCGCGGACAGCGGGCCACCGGCGTCCTCCAGGGCGAGATCGACGCCCACCCGCCGGGAGGTGACGAAGTGCCACGCGGTCGCCTGCCGGGCGCTGGACGAGGCGCGGATGCCGACTCCGCAGGTGAAGAACTCCTCCGTGCCGTCTGCAGCGGTGCGCGCGAACTCGACCCACACATACCCGATCCGGTTGCCACCGTCGACCCCGTCGGTCATCAGCCACAGCAGGCTGGTGTGGTGCTTGGCCGACGCGGTCATGCGGGCCTTGTCGCCGTCCAGGGCGAAGGGCAGCAGCATCTCCAAGGTCTTGGACTTTCCGGCTCCGTTGGCCCCGCGCAGCAGCATCCTGCCTCCGGCGAAGGAGAAGACCTGCTCGTCGTACTGCCAGACGTTGAGGATCCCGGCCCGGTGCAGCCGGAAGCGGGTCGCCCCCGCTCCTGCGCCCCGCGCCTGCCCGTTCAGCGTCGCGGTCCCCGACTCCTGGCCGACGTCGCTCGGCTCAGCCTCCATCCTCATCCTCCTCGAAAAGGGAACGCTCGCCCTTCGGGCCGCTTGCGGTGACGAGCTCGGCCCGGGGCGCATACCGGGCGGCGGCCGCATGCACGTGGACGACGCCCGGGCCCTCTCGGACCAGACCGAGGGAGACCAGGATCTGCATCGCCTCGGCGAACAGCAGGTCGGGGTCCTCACGGTGCGCCTTGCGCAGACCGCGGCGCCAGGATCGCAGCAAGCGGTCACTGGCCGCGCGGGCGGTGGAGGCCGCCACCGGCCGCCAGGTCCGGGAGCCGTCCTGCGACACCCCGGTCTGGAGGTCGCTCGGTTCTGCCCCTGTGCGGGCCGCCTCGGTCAGCTCGGCGAGCAGGAGCAGCGCGGCGTGCCGGGCCGACCCCGCACCGGGGAAGGTGACATCGCTCAGCTCCTCGTCCGGGTCCAGGGCCAACGCTCCTTCCGCGCGGATCTCCAGGTCCAGACCCAGCCAGCGGCTGAACCACTCCCGCTCCCGCTCCCGGTTGCGGCGCCACCAGCCCGACTGATCCTCGGTGAGGTCCTCGGTGGACACGACCGGGCTCTCGGTCAGCGCTCGCCGGACGGCGATGCGGGCGCCACCGGCAGCCGAGGGCACCTCCTGCACGGCGAGCACGTCCTCCGGGGTCTGGCACGAGGCCAGCGGGGCGGCGACGAGAACGGCGAGCCGGTCGCGGTGCACATCGAGCAGGGACTCGGTGTGGCGCTCGACCCAGTGCTCCAGATCGCCGTCGCGCTCGGTGAGGATCCCCAGGTCGACCAGCGCGGTGAGGGCCGAGTGCAGCGCCCTCCGGTCGTGGATGCTGTCGAGGTCGACATCGACGCCGGCATCGGTGGCTGCCGACCTCACACCGGCGACCACCTCGTCCACCATCACCTGGCGGCGGGTGCGGGTCAGCGCGGCGAGCGTGAGCGCGAGGAAGGCGTAGCGGCGCGGGGTGAAGGGCGAGCCGTTGCGCCGCAGCAGCGGCCGGGTGCCGTCCGGCCCCAACCCGACCTTCATCAGCCGGGCCAGACCGGGCTCGACGACCAGGCGGTAGCCGAGACCTTCGGCGAACATGGCGATGAGCTCGCGCTGATGGCGCCGGACCAGGGCGAGGTCGTCGGCGCCCCGGTCGAGGTGCAGCAGCGGGGTGCGGAGCAGGGCGCGCGCCGCCCGCCGGCGCTCGGCGTCGGCATACGGGTCGACCGTGGAGACCTCGGGGGAGGGCGATGTCACCGGTCCTCGCCCCCGGCGCTGCGCATCGCGAGGGGGTCCGGGCTGCGCTCGTCCGCCTGGTCGAGGACTGATGCCCGGGGCGGGGTGTGCGGGTCGCGGGGGTCCCGGACCTCGCCCGTTGCGACAAGCTTGCAGCGCAGGTCGTGCAGCACCAGCACTCCGGACGGGCTGGTCAGGCGGAGCTGACTGCCGGGCTCGCGGTCCACGAGCAGCGCGACGGCGACGCCTGAGGTGGTGAGCTCGGCCCGGGCCTGGTCAGCAGCGCCGAGAGGGCGGCCGACCCGCGCGAGGGCAGCGGCATACAGATCCAGCAGGGCGCCACGCGCCTCGTCGCTGATCCGCAGGTCGGTGACCGGGCCGGCGTGCGCGGCGAGCTCGGTGGCGGCGCGGCGGAGCCGCTGCTCGGCCTCCCGGCGCTCCCGGAGGCGGGCCTGCTTGGCCGTGGAGTAGTCGACCCGCTGGCTGGCGCGGCCGCCGGCCTGACGCTCACCCCGCACGCGCAGGCCGATCGGGACCTCGGCCGCGGGGGCGTCCCACCAGCTCTTGGTCGACGGGACCGGGTCGCCGTCGGTCTCGGCGGCGAAGGAGACGTGCCGGGCGGGGAAGAGGCCGAAGGCGTTCGCCCACAGCGCGTGGGAGACCTCGTCGTCCGCGTCGTCGAACCACGACGCGAGGCGTACGAGATCGCCGTACCGGCTCTGGTGCCGGTCTGCGCCGGCGGCGAGGCGGCGCAGGTTGGTCAGGAGCGCACGCAGCGCGTCGGTGGCCAGCCTCCGGACGTTGTCGGCGTCCGCGCGCCGGTCGGCGCTGCCGATGAACCAGGTGTGCAGGCTCGACCAGTCCTCGGCTGACAGGCCTGTCGACCGCCGGGCGGAGGAGCCGTCGAGGCCCTTCAACCCGCCGGACTCAGCCGCGCGCTCGCAGAGGGCGGGGATCGTCGGCTCAAGGCGCAGCAGCTGGTCACCGACCTGCGGCATGTGCTGGGAGATCTCATCGACGAAGCGTTGGAGGTAGTCGATGAGCGCGCTCTTGAAGGAGACGAACTCGTCCCGGCCCAGGTCGAAGCGGGTGAGCACCTGCGCGAGATAGGCATAGAACTGGCGGGTCGAGGTCACCAGCACCTCGAACTGCGCGAAGACGGTCGCGATGCGGGTGGCGAGCTGCGCCGGGTCGGCGCCGTCCAGGTCCCGCTCGCACACGGCCACGAGCCCGGTCAGGCCGCTGAGGATGCCGGGGAGCATCTCGCTGGACACCTCCCGGGCACCCTCGGACCGCGTCAGCAGCTCCTCGACCTGGCGTTGCACGAGCTCGCCGCGGGCGGTGAGCTGGTAGCGGGCCCGGTTGGAGAGGTATTCGCGCACGCTGCGCGCCTCGGTCTCCCGAGGGCTGCGCGCCAGGTTGCCGTGCTCGACGAGATAGGAGAGGCGTTGGTCGACCGTGTCCCGGTCCAGGTCGATGCCGTGCTCGTGCAGCCGCTCGGTGACCTCGTCGGCGGACTGGTCGGAGAGGAAGCCGCTGATGCCGTCGGTGAACAAGCGCATGATGGCCAGGTAACTGCCCGCTTCGTCGTTCACGGCATACCGCAGCGCCCCGAGGGTGAGCCGCTCCTGCGGGCTCAGGGTGCCGTCCGACATGGCCCACAGCCTATGAGGGAGCGAGTGGTGCGACGCCGCCGGCGCCGACCGCTCGCCGAAGGGGCCCCGCACCAGGTCGGCAGCGGGAGTTCCGGGCACCTGCGACAGCGCTCGGTCAGCTCCGGGCGCGCATCGCCGCGTGCAGCACGACCGAGCCGGCGACCGCGGCGTTGAGCGAGCTCGCCGAGCCCACCATCGGGATGCCGACCATCCCGTCGCACGCCTCGCGCCAGCCCTGCGCGAGGCCCCGGGTCTCGTTGCCGATGACCAGCACGACCGGTTGGTCCCACGGCACGGCGGCGAGGTCGGTCCGCCCGTCCTCGTCGGTGCCCCAGACCTGCAGCGGCACCCCGCGCTGGCGCTGGTCCGCGACCCAGTCGAGCACCGGCCCCGGGCCTGAGGCCCGGACCGTCGGCACGGTGAAGCACGAGCCGGTCGAGGCACGCACGGCCTTGGGGTCGTAGGGGTCGGCGGCGTGCCCGGTGACGACCAGCCCGGTGCCGCCGAAGGCGTCGATCGAGCGCTGCAGGGTGCCGATGTTGCCGGGCTGCCCGGGCCGGTCGAAGACCGTGACCAGCGGTTCCCGCCCGGTGTCGGCACCGTCGCCGAGCACCCGGTCGAGGTCGTCCGGCGGTATGCCCACCACGGCGACGAGCTCCGGTGCCCCGTCGTCGCGCTGGGCGAGCTCGACGAGCAGCTCCGGCGCCAGCTCGTGCCGCTCGCCGCCGGACTCGGCCCACACTTGCTCGGCCCAGGACGACGGGCGGCCCCCGACGGGACGCAGCAGCGCCCGCACCGACCAGCCGTGGGCGACCGCCTGGCTGATGGGGCGCACGCCGTGCACGAGGAACTCTCCGCTGCGGTGCCGCTTGGTCCGGTTCGTCAGCAGCGCCGACCACTGCTGGAAGGCCGCGTTGCGCGTCGTGACCCGCCGCGCCCTCCGGGGCTCAGGCATCGGGTGACGAAGCAGCGTGCATGCCCGCCGTGCCGGCCGCCGGCACCAGCGCCGGGAGCAGACCGGTCAGCCCACGCCATACCTGCGTCGGCGTCGTGGGGACCAGGCTCAGGGCCTCCCGGCTCGCCTCGACCACCCAGACCCCGCTGGTCCGACCGTCGAGCGCCGCCAGCATGGTCGGGGCCTGCGTGGACCCGACGGCAGCGGCCACCAGCCGCCACGCCCGGTCCGCCCCGAGCTCGGTGGCCGCACGCTCCGCATCCGGCGCCTGGGGGTCGAACCACGCCTCCAGCGCCTCGGCGGTCACCCCGCGCGGCTCTCGGTCCGCGGCGGCGTGCGCCCGGGGCGCGAGGCCGACGACCCTGGCGAGGGCGGCACCGAGGTGGTCCGGGGGCAGCGCGACGACCCGCCGGCGGTCGGTGCCGTCGAGGTCGACGAGCACGGCCACGGCCTCCGGCCCGACCCACGCCTCGTGGGTGTAGACGCCGCCCGGGGTCGCGGTCTGGAGCTGCACGACGACCAGCGGGTCCCGCGCCGCGGCCACGGCATGCTCGGCGCCTGGCACCTGCTGGATGAGCTCACGCTCCTGCTCCGGGATCTCCTGGCCGTCGGCCCAGCCCGCCCACGCGGCGACATCCACGACCAGCGCACCGTCACGCACCTCGACGCTCACCGGGCCACCTCCTCGGGCAGGTGCAGGCTCGCGCAGCAGGCGGCCATGTCGTCGGCGACGAGGGGGTAGCGCAGGCTGTCCACGGTGGCGGTGAGGGTATACCCGGTCCCCTCCGCCTCGGCGAAGCGCTGCTCCATCACCAGGGCGCGGCCACGCTCGTCCAGGTGGTGCGCCAGCCGGGTGCCTCCCGGACGCCCGTCGACCTCCACCGTGTGCAGGTCGAGCACCAGGTAGTCACGCAGCTCCTGGGGGAGCAGTCCCTCGGTGCCGTTCTGCCACTCCCGGAAGGACCGGCCGCCGGTGTCGAGCACGGTGAGCACGAGGCTGGCACGCACGTCGTCCTCTCCGCGCGCAGGCTCGACCACGGTGAGCACCGCGTCGTGCCCGGTCTCCTCGACCTGCCAACCGTCGGGTGCCTCGAAGCTGGTGCCCGAGGGCTCGTGCGTCACCTTCACCGTCGCCACCTTGTCTTGTCGAAGCGTGCGCCGATCGTCTCGCGAGCCCATCCGGGCACCGACCAGCGGGGGTAGGGCAGGGCGAGCGCGCCCCAGCCGAAGACCAGCCACAGGCCCAGGGGCGCCAGCACGAGGGCCGCCAGGCCGAGCAGCGGCGACCCCTCCAGCCACGGTGCCAGCCCCACGAGCAGGCTCAGTATGCCGATCCCGGGCAGCACGAACATCGCGCCGCGGACGCCGCTCTCCCGGGGCGCGCGCAGCCACGCCCGCGCCTGCGGCCCGCGCCCGAGCCGCTCCCAGATGGCGAGCGCGAGCAGCAGGACCCCGAGCACCAGGGCGGAGATCGTGAGCGCCGAGGCGTTCATCGGCTCACCACGGCGTGATGTCGTCGACGAGGTCCCCCGCGGCGTCCAGCGCGTCCCCGACCCCGTCGGCGATGTCGCCGCCGACGTCCTTCAGCCTGTCGCCCACCCAGGCTCCGGCCTGCGATCCGACGAAACCGCCGATCAGCGCCCCGACACCCGCGCCGATGACCGTCCCCACGCCCGGGCAGATGGCCGTGCCGATCGCCCCGCCGGCCCAGGCGCCACCCTTGGCGCCCAGCAGCGCACCTCCGGTCGTGGTGGCGGACACCGTCACAGTGCGGCCGACGCGCTCGTCGGTGGGGTAGTTGGCGCTCTCGTTCCACTCGTCCCACCCCGAGGTCGCCGCGGTGAGCACGGTGCCGCCGCGACCCAACCACTTGCCGGCGGTGCTCCAGTGAGAGGCCTGACCACCGTGCCAGGGACGGGCGCTGAAGTGCCCGCGCGGGTCGAAACCGCGCGCCCGCTGCCAGGGGGACAGTCCGCGAGCCGTGGGGAAGCGCCCGGCGCCGTGCCGCAGTCGTTGCCAGAAGTCCATGTCGGTCGAGATGGTGCGCCCGGCCGCGTCGATCGGTCGGAAGTGGGAGTAGCGGTGGTCCGCCATCCAGCTCGCCACCGTGGACGTGCCGAACTGCACCTGTCCGAGCGCGAAGAGCGTCATCGACACCGGGGCGTCGCCGACGGGTGGGCGGAAGCCCAGCCACGACTCCAGTGCCTGGTCGCCCAGCGAGGCCGCCGGCTCGGAGACACCGGACAGCGCCTCCCAGGCGTCCTCGGTGGAGAGCTTGCCGGCCGCCAGCGGCGTGCTGGTGCCCGAGACGCCGGTCGAGCCGTGGACCCGGCGGGCGACCTGGTCGGGGCTCAGCGTGCCGGCTCCGGGGACGAGGATCTCGGTGCCCGCGTCGAGGGCGCCCGCGGTCGAGGTGGCGTCGCGCTCCACCTCGTCGCGGATCTCCTGCGCCTGCCGGCGCAGCCGCGCCACCTCGGTGTCCACGCTGCTCCGGGTGTAGTCGTAGTCGTCGTCCTCGGAGTCGAGGCCGTCCATCCGGTCCAGCTGGCGCTGCGCCTGCCGCTCGAGCTCGTCGATGTCCTCGCGGGCGGTGCGCAGCCGGCGCGCGAAGCCGCTGACCTGCTCCTGGGCCGCGTCGACCACCCCTGCGGCTCCGGCGAGCGTGCCCGTGATGCCGCGCCCGGCGTCCTCGAAGTCGCCGGAGCGGGTGGCCTGCCAGGTGCGCAGCGTCGTCGCGACGCCGGAGCTGACGTTGCCTTTCTCCGTGGTCAGGTCGCCGGAGAGGGTGCCCAAGCTGCGGGCGACCCCGTCCAGGCCGCCCGGGTCACCGTCGGGATAGCTGAAGCCGGCGACCATCAGCTGCCTGCCACCGCATGGATGTCCTGGGCCGCGGCGTCGGCCAGCGCCGCGGCGATCTTGGTCTGGGTCCCGGTGTCCTCGACCGCGGTCCCGACGGCGGCACCGAGGCGGCGGATCGCCGTGGACAGGACCTCGTGGCCCGCGCTGGAGCCGCTGATGTCGCGCAGCGCGCCACCGGCGTCCTCGATCCGCCCGCCCGTGCGGTGCAGGGCGCGCGAACCCTCCGTCATCTCCTGCGGATCTCCCCCGACGAAGCCAGACATCCCTCTCCTCGTGCTCTCGCTCTCGGTCGGCCTCACAGGATAGGCGGACCGCGGGCGGCTCCCAAGTCGTGCCACGCTGAGGCCATGGACGACGCCGCCTGGACCCGCACGCGCGAGGAGCTGACCGCCGAGATCGGAGCGCTCGGCGACCACGAGAGCCTGCTGCTGGCCGAGCCCGACCCGCCGGGTGCCATCGGGCGCTACGTCCAGGTCTCCCGGCTCGGTGACGACCTGCTCTGCGAGTGCGTCTCCGCCGCGTATGCCGACCTCTCACCGGAGCAGACCGCTGCCCTGCAGCGCGCCGGGTGGTCCGACCCCGACCGGCAGCCGCGCGGCGCGACCAGCGAGAACCACGTCTTCTGGGGTCGTGTGGAGGACGCCGCGGCGAGCGCCCACATGCTGGTCGCGGCGCTGCAGGCCCTGGGCACGGGCATACCGGACGAGCGGTGGACCCGGCAGCGGGTCAGCTGACCGCCGCCCACGCCGGCCTTCGGATCGGCTGCAGGAGGCGGTCGAGGTCCTGGCGCCGGCCACGGTCGCCGTCCAGGACGCGGCTGTGCACCCCCGGGTCGGCTCACCGCGCGAGCGCCTCGGCGCGCTCTTAACGTGGAGGGATGCGAGCACTCACATGGCAAGGACTCCAGGACGTCTCCGTCCGGTCAGTCCCCGACCCCGTCCTGCAGGACCCGACCGACGCGATCGTGCGCGTCACCTCGACCGCGATCTGCGGCTCCGACCTGCACCTCTACAACGTGCTGGCGGCCTACCTCCACCCCGGTGACATCCTCGGGCACGAGTTCATGGGCGTCGTCGAGCAGGTGGGTAGCGCCGTCGACACGCTGGAGGTCGGCGACAAGGTCATCGTCCCGTTCAACGTCAGCTGCGGGAAGTGCTGGATGTGCGAGCGCGGCCTCTTCGCCCAGTGCGAGACCACGCAGAACGTCGACCAGGGCACGGGTGCGAGCCTCTTCGGCTTTTCCGACCTCTACGGCGCGGTGCCCGGCGGGCAGGCCGAGATGGTCCGCGTCCCGCACGCCGACTTCGGCCCGGTCCGGGTCGACCCCCAGCTCGCCGACGAGCGCGTGCTCTACCTCACCGACATCCTCCCGACCGCGTGGCAGGGCATCGAGTATGCCGACGTCGAGGAGGGCGGCACCCTCGCCGTCATGGGTCTGGGCCCGGTCGGGCAGCTGGCCGTCCGCGCGGCCCGGCACCGTGGCCTGCGGGTCATCGGCGTCGACCGGATCCCGGAGCGCAACGCGCTGGCGGCCGAGTGGGGCGCCGAGGTCGTGGACCTGGACTCGACGAAGAACGTCGGCGACGCGATCCGTGACCTGACCGACGGCCGCGGGGCCGACGGGGTGCTCGATGCGGTCGGCATGGAGGCGCACGGCAGCCCGGTGCTCGGTGCCGCGGTGTCGGCGGCCAAGCGCCTGCCCAAGCCGCTCGCCCGGGCCGCCATCGAGACGGCCGGTGTGGACCGGCTGGCGGCGCTGCACAGCTCCATCGATGCGGTGCGCCGCGGCGGCACGGTGTCGATCAGCGGCGTCTACGGCGGCATGGCCGACCCGATGCCGATGATGGAGCTCTTCGACAAGGGCGTGCAGATGCGCATGGGGCAGTGCCACGTGCGCCGGTGGACCGACGAGCTCTACGAGCTGGTCAGCGGCCCCGACGACGTCCTCGGGCTGGAGGACCTGGCCACGCACCGGGTGCCACTGGAGCAGGCGCCGGAGATGTACAAGACGTTCAACGACAAGCAGGACAACTGCCTGAAGGTCGTGCTCACGCCGTAGGGGCCGAGCCCGGGCCGCGCTGGTTGAAACGCTCCGCGGCCCGGCGGCCCAGGGTGGTGAGCCGGCTCACCACGTCGGACCCCAGCTGCTGCGCCGCGGTCCGCCCGGTCACCGGGCGGGCCGCGTCGCGGCCTGCGGGGGCGCTGGGCAGCAGCCGCGAGGTCAGGCCCATGACGCGGACGGTGGTGGCGGGCATGAGGCCGTGCACCCGCATACCGATTGTGGCCAGCGGGGTGAGGACGACCATGGGGCGGCCGGCGAGGACCCCGTCGACCATCCGGTGCGCCGCGCGCTCGGCGTCCATCGACAGCAGGGGGAGCGAGGCGGCCGGGGCGAACCAGGCATACTCCGCCGCGCGGTCGCCGGTGAACTGCGCGTTCTCGTGCGAGCCGGTGCGCATGAGGCCGGGCACGATCGTCGTGGCGGTGACCCCGGTGCCGGCCAACTCGCTGGCCAGGCCCTGGGTGAGGCCGGTGGCGCCGAACTTGGCAGTGGAATAGGGCAGCAGGTGCGGCGGGGCGACGACGCCGCCGATGCTGGAGACCACTCCCAGCCGGCCGTGGCCGCGCTCGCGCATGCCGGGCAGCACCGACCAGAGCGTGTTGAGCGGGCCCATGAGCATGGTGCCGAGGGCCTGGTCGAAGTGGTGGAAGGTCATCGTCTCGGCCGGGCCGACCTGGATGATGCCGGCGACGTGGATGGCGACCTCGACCGGCCCCAGGTCGCTCTCGACCTGCGCCACCCAGGCCTGGACGGCCTCCCGGTCGGCGACGTCGCACTCGAAGGCGACGACCCGGCCAGCGTCGTCCCCGGCCTCCTCTCGGGCGCGCGACTCGGCGATCTCGGCGCCGCGCCGGTCTCCTCGAGGTGGCGGGCGCAGACCGCGACGTCGTAGCCGCGCTGGGCGAGCTCCTGGCGACCAGGAGCCGAGGCCGCGGGAGCCTCCCGCGACGAGGGAGACGGGGCGGGGGTGTGGGGGGTGCCATCTCCTCAGGCTAGGAGGAGGGGAGGTAGCCGCTGGCTGAGACGGCGGGGGCCGGGTCCGACTCGGCGCCCTCCGCCCAGCGTGGTGACGGTTCCCTCAGCTGATGATGCCGTGTCGCGTGTTCCAGGAGCGCGCGGTGGCATAGCCGTCGTAGATGGAGAACGCCCACGCAGCCAGCCATACAGGGAACAGCAGCCATCCGATGAAGGGGATCAACATGGCGATGCCGAAGAAGGCGACCGTGCACAGGATGAGGATCCCCCGGCCGACGCGCCCACCCAGCATGGTGCCGAGGCCCGCGATGAGGGCGGACGCCAAGGCGTACAAGACGGGTTACGCGATTGCACCTGCATGGGGTAGTGCATTCCGGGCGGCGGCCCCGAGGCATGCTGCTGCACGGCGGGCGGCTGTGCTGCCGGTGACTGCGGTTGGTGTGGATTGGCCCACTGGCCCTGCGGTCCGCTTGTTTCGTCCGGTACATGTGGTATGACATTCCCCTGGTCCTCTCCAAGAATGTCCCGTCGGCGTCATGGATTCCGACGTCGGACAAGGGAAGAGTAGCGAGGAATGTCTACGCTGGGAAGGCCTCGGCGCTGCTCTACCGCCGTGCCTCGAATGCCTCGCGGATCTCGCGTGGGATGCGCCCGGGGTCGGACACGGCGTACCCGTGCTTGCGTGCCCACTGGCGCACCTCGCCGGGCTGGCGGCGCGCGCGGAGTGAGCGGTGTGGCCTCGGTCTCGACGTGGGTCTCCTCGTCGGCGTGGGCGAGGGCGGCGGAGAGGAAGCGGTAGGTCCACTCCTGGGCGAGGGCCGGGTCTCGCAGAAGATGATCGGGACGGTGGGGAAGCGGGCCTGGCACTCGCCGAGCGCGTCGGCGAGACGGCGGGGCGGACGCGGTCGAGCTTGAAGACGGCGGAGTATCGGTCCTCGACGACGACGGCCGCGTGGGCAGGGAGGAGAGGTCGGCGAGCAGGTAGCGCATCTTGCCGGTGGTCAGGGTGGAGACGAGGTCGACCAGGCTCTTGCGCTCGACCGACGCGAGCACCCCGGCCGGCGACCTCGATCGCGTAGTCCCCCCCGGCAGCCCGTCGCGGCGGGTGGTGACCTGCTGGTGGTCGAAGGTCCAGGCATACCGCTCGTGGCTGTCGACGACGATCTCCAGGGTGGGTATCCCCGAACCCCGCGCGTGGGGAGGCTCACCGCGGGGCGGGCCTGCTTGGCGGTGCGCGCGGTCTGCCAGAAGACCGCCTCGCGGCCGCGGACGCGGGTCAGGACGAACTGCGAGCGGAACTCCTTTCCCCGGTCGAGGACGAGGTCGATGCTGGCGCCGCGCCGGATGCAGGATCGGGTGGGCACGACCTCGACAGGTCGGGCTCGGCGGGCCATCCGGTGGCGCGGTGGCAGTAGACCTTGCCGGTGCGCGGCCACGTCTCTTTCGCCTTGAGCACGATGCCGTCCGGCCCGAGGGGGATGCGCAGCAGGTAGGGCAGTCGCGAGCCGTCCTCGGGGTTGTGGGCGATGAGGAAGTCGTCCGGCACGAGGTCAGGGTATGCGGTCGCGGACCACAAGGCGCGGCATCTGGACCGGCCCTTCGCCGGTTCACGCCGCGGCTCCGGACCTGAGCCGGGCTCTCACCGCGGCTCACGCCGTGTCCTTGGCCGGGCTCCCACAGCGGCTCACGCCGCCGCTCGTCGGCGTCCCGCGTCATCGACCGGGCGCAGGCCGGTGGCCCGGCCCTTGGGGGGCCGGGTGTGGGGCGGGGTCATCGCAGTCTCCACCGGACACCGGTCGCGTCGACGTCGGCGGTGGTGTCGTGCTGGTGGACCCAGGTGTGGTGGCGGGGGCAGAGCAGCGCGTAGTTGGACGGTCTGATCGGCCACCTTGGGCCCAGTGGACGACGTGGTGGGCGTCGCACCAGGTCGCGGGTACGTGGCACCCGGGAAGGTGCACCCGCCGTCGCGGTGGGCCAGGGCACGCCGCTGGCCCGGGGTGACCAACCGTTTGGCGCGTCCGAGGTCCAGGATCTGTCCCTTCTCGCCGAGCACGGCGGGGATGATGTCGGCCTCGCACGCCAGCTGCCGCACCTCACCGGCCGAAAGGGTGCCGGCGTGCACGGTGTGCCGACCCCGGCCAGGGAGCCCGCAGCTCCGCCAGCCCGATGGTCACCATGACCTGCGCCTTGGGTGTCGTGGGCTGCCCCCGCGTACCGGCCACCCCGCGCCGCAGGACAGTCATGAGAGCGTCGTACCGCCGCTGACCCGCGGTCCGCAGGTCCAGCTCCGCCACCGTGGCACCACCACCCTCGGCCATCCCGCGATGCCAAGCTGAGGCGCGACGGTGCCACCGCCCTGGGCCGCCCCAGGCCCACCACCCTGGCCTGGATCCTTGGCCGGTGCCGGTGCGGCCAGCGGTGACATCAGCACCGCCTTGATGGCCTCGTAGTCGGCGTCGCTGCCCACGGTCACCACGAACCGGCGCAGCGACCCGTCGCCAACGACGACTCGTGCACCTCCCGCAGCTCGTGCTTCGCCTGGGCCCGGGCGATCTGTTCCTTCTCGGACAGGCAGGTCGCGACGAGCTTGGACGTGATCCTGGCCAGGTCCTTCTCGTCGAACTCAGCCCGGCCTGCCGCTGTGGTCAGCAGGTCGGTGGCATCGGCGTACTCGGCCTCTCCCAGGGCCGGGCGGATCCTCATCAACGCGCGCAGGACCTGCGCCGCGCGGTGCACCGGCACCGACCCGTCCTGGACGGCGTCCGCCAACGGCGCGTGCACCCGCTGCTGGGCAGCGCGGGCGACCAGCGCGATCTCGACCGCGGTCCGCGACGCCAGCCCGGGGCATACCAGTCTCACCCAGTCCACGTCGGAGAACCCGGCCTCCTGGTGCAGCCCCCGCCCCAGTCCCTCCCGGGCCACCGCCACCAGCAACGCGTGCGTCCGCGCCGCCACCCGATCGAGGGCTCCCAGCACCTCACCCAGCTCACGCTCCTGCAACAGCGCAGGCGACGCCAACGCCGACGCAGACCGCTCGACCGCGTCCCCCAGACCACCCATGACGGCTACCGCGCCGTCGGCCTGACCGCCGGTCGCCTCACTACCCCAGCTACCCCTCATGCGAACAAGTGTACGAGTCAGGTCTGACAGACCCTTCCCCCGGCGCCAGGGCACTTCGCTGAGAACCGGGAGCGGCCCGACCGCGTCATCCCCGCGCCGTCGAGTCGGTGGCGAGGACGCCGGACCGACCCCCCGAGGCCACGCTCGTCAGCTTCTACGCCGCGTCCCGACCCTGCCACGCGATGCCTTCCGACCCCGCAACGCGCCGGGCCGGCAGCCTGGTCAGGACGTGAGCCCGGCCGGGACGTCCAGCAGCCCACGGATGTCCTCGGCGCTCAGGGGCGCGCCCAGGGCGCCACCGGTGTCGACGACCTTGTCGAAGAGCTCCCGCTTGTGCTCCTGCAGCGCGACGACCTTCTCCTCGATGGTGCCCTCCGCGACCAGCCGGTAGACCATCACCGTCTTGTCCTGACCGATGCGGTGGGTGCGGTCGACGGCCTGCGCCTCGACGGCAGGGTTCCACCACGGGTCGAGCACGAAGACGTAGTCGGCCTCGGTGAGCGTGAGCCCGGAGCCGCCGGCCTTGAGGCTGATGAGGAAGACCGGCGCGTCCCCGTCGGTGAACTGCGCGATGCGGCGCGGCCGGTCCCGGGTGCGTCCGTCGAGGTAGACGTGCTCGATGCCCTCGGCCTGCAGGCGGTCCCGGACCACCCGCAGGAAGCGGGTGAACTGGCTGAAGACTAGGCACCGGTGCCCCTCGGCGGCGAGCTCGACCACCTGCTCCAGCAGGGCGTCGACCTTGCTGGGTCGGGCGGAGGCCGGGGCGTCGGGCACCACGAGGTGGACGTCGAGGCTGAGCTGGCGCAGCTTCGTGAGCGCGGCGAGGATCGCGATCCGGTGCCGGTCGACGTCGTCCAGCAGGCCGAGTATGCGCTGCCGCTCGCGCTGCAGGTGGGTGTCGTAGATGCGCCGGTGGGCGGGTTCAGCGGCACCGAGACGACCTGCTCGATCTTCGGTGGCAGGTCGGCCGCCACCGACTCCTTGGTCCGGCGCAGCACGAGGGGGCGGATGCGGCGGCGCAGCGTGTCCAGCAGCTCGGGAGCGGTCCCCGACTCGATGGGTCGGCGGAAGACGGTGCTGAAGCGCTCCGGGGAGCTGAACAGCCCGGGCGCGACGATGGACAGCAGCGCCCACAGGTCCATGAGCGAGTTCTCGAGCGGCGTCCCGGTGACCGCGATCTTCACCGGCGCCCCCAGCCGCCGGGCGACCTGGTAGGTCCGCGACCGGTGGTTCTTGACCGCCTGAGCCTCGTCGAGGACCACCCCGCCCCAGGCACGCTCCACCAGGTGCTCCTCCTCGATCCGCAGCAGGGTGTACGACGTGACCACCACGTGGGCGCCCGCCACCAGATCGTCCAGGGGTCGGCCCGTGCGGCGCGTGGTCTGGGTAAGCGCGGCCACCTCCAGGCGCGGGGTGAACCTCGCCGCCTCGCGCTGCCACGTGGCGACGACGCTCGCCGGTGCGACGACGAGCAGCGGCTCCCGCGGGCTCAGCCGGCCCTCGGCCCGCAGCCGCTCGGCGGCGGTGAGGACCTGCAGGGTCTTGCCGAGCCCCTGTCGTCGGCGAGGATCCCGCCGAGGTCGTGGTCGAGCAGGAAGGACAACCACCGGTAGCCGTCGAGCTGGTAGTTGCGCAGGGTCGCCTCGACGGTGCCAGGCGGGTCCGGGTGCGGCAGCTCCTCGAGGGCCAGCAGGGCTCCCACGGTGCGCTGCCAGCGCTCGCTCTGCTCGGTGACCACGCCGAGGGCGACGAGCTCCTCCCAGAGCCCGGCCTGGTAGCGGTTGATCCGCAGGTCGTCACCGTCGCCGTCGCCGTCGTCCAGGGCCAGGGCCTCCTGGACCAGCCGGTGCAGGGCGCGCAGCTCGTCGGTGTCCAGCCGGAACCACGACCCGTCCGGGAGCAGCAGCACCTCCTCGTCGCGGGTCAGAGCGGTGAGCAGGTCGCGCAGCGGTACCTCCTGGTCACCTGCCCGGACGCTGAGGCCCAGGCCGAACCAGTCGCGGTCGGCGACGTCGCCGGCCTCTCCCGTCCCGGCGGCATCCGGGCCGTCTTCCGGCCCGAGGTCCCGGGTGGACACCTGCACGACCGGGCCGTCCTCGACCTCGGCGTAGGACAGGTGCTCGCCGACGAGGGTGACGTCGATGTCGTCCCGTTCCTGCAGCGCCGGGAGGACGTCGCGGGCGAACTGCACGGTGGCCCAGCCGGCGAGCTCGGGCTCGAGGACCACCCCGAGGCGCGCCTTGCCGGGCAGGGGGATGCGCAGCCCGGGCGCCCCGTCCAGCACGTCGAGGCTGGAGAGCAGCGCCTCCTCGCGGTCGGGGTCGCGGACCACGGGCTGGGGGAAGCCGGCGTGGTGGTCCTGGGAATTGCGCGGCGGGAGCAGGGGGACGTCGTGGGTGACCTGGCCGACGGCATACCTGAACGTCCAGCGCAGCCGGGTGAGGTGCCCGGGCTCGAAGGTGACCGTCAGCCCGAGGTGCGGCGGGCGGACCTCGGGGATGAGGACGCTGCCGTCGCTGGAGGTGAGGGTGGTGTGGCGGCGCAGGGCGGGGGAGTATGCCGTGAGGAAGCGTTCGGTGTCCGCCTGCGGCACCCGTAGCCGCCCGGCTTGGCCGAGCAGGGTGGTGACCGCCTTGCTGAGCGGCCGGGTCAGCGGGGCGAGCACCATCCCGTGCTCGTCCCCGGCAGCCAGCCCGTGGCCGGGGTCACCGACCAGCTGCGGCGGCGCGGTGGTGCCGGGCAGGTCCACGACCGGGGCCAGGGTGATGGCCGCGTCGGAGTCCCTCGTGAGGTCGAGCGAGAGCTCGACGGGGTCGGCCAGCCGGACGGACCGTCGACCACGCCCGGTCACGAGGGCGACGCCGGCGTGGGCCGCGTCGCGCAGCAGCGGCCAGACGGCCGGCCCCAGAGCGGTGGCCTCGACCCACTCCCCGGGTGGCACCAGTGCGGCGAGCGGGCCGCCTGTGCCTGCACGACGGCGGCCAGCGCGGCCCGGTGCCGGTCGTCGGTGCGGGCAGAGGGGTAGCCCCGGTGCAGGTCGGCCCAGGAGATCCCGGTCTGGATCCAGGCGCCCGAGGCTCCCCGGACCAACGGCTTCAGGCGTAGCCGGGTGGGGTGCGCGGTGGTGGCCTGGGCCAGCTCGACCTGCAGGGCGAGCGGTGTGCCGCTGCGGTCCCCGGAGGCGGAGTGGAGCTCGGCCAGGACGGGCGCGAGCAGGTTCTCCCAGGCCGCGGTGGCTGGGGTATGCGGTGTGCCCGAGGCGGGGGTCGCGACCCCTGCGGTGCGCTGCGCGTGCAGGATCACCGCCGCCGCGTGCTTGCACAGCGTGCCGACGGGGCAGGAGCAGGAGGTGGCCAGACCCGCGGGCCGGCGGGGGGTCCGGCGGGCTCCGGCCTGCGACCAGACGGTGGTGGAGTATCGGCGGTTGCCGTAGACGGTGGCCCTCAGCACCCCGTCCAGGTCCTCCCGCAGGCCGTGGACCGCACCCCGCCGCTGATAGGTGACGGCCCGTCGCAGCGTGGTCGTGCCGAAGACCCTGCCGAGGTCGTCACGGTCCAGCTCCCGGATCCAGTCCGGTGCGACGAAGGCGGGCGGCGGGCCGGCCATGTCTGACTCCTCGATGGCGTGCGGGTGGGGCGCCGGGCACGAGGATACGGGGCCTGCCCAGGGCGCCGAAGCCGCCCGCATTCCGCCAAGTCGTCCGCGGCTGCCGCCGAGCCCGCGCCAGAGCCGTCGTGCTGGCGGCATGTCCGACGCTGTCAGGGGAGTGGGCCACCCCACCAGGTGGGCGCCTCGTAGGCGTCCAGGGTCCGGTCGGCGGTGACGAGCGTGCAGGCCTCGACCAGGGACTGGGCGAGGAGGATCCGGTCGAAGGGGTCCCGGTGGTGCCAGGGGAGGTCTTGCACACCGTGGGCGTGCTCGGCGGAGACGGGAAGATGCTCGAGATCGAGGCCCATCAGTGCGCGGTACCAGTCGCCGTCGATGCGCAGCTTGCCCAGCGAGCGCTTGATGGCGATCTCCCACACGGACGCGGCGCTCACGATCACCGAGGACGAGGGTGAAGCCAGGGTGTCCGCGACGTCCTGGGGCACGGACCGCCGTTCGCCGAGCAAGAGCCAGATGACGACGTTGGTGTCGAGGAGCAGCCTCATGGCGTGTATGGCGCGAGGTCGTCCAGGGGCTCGTCGAACATCGGCGTCAGCTCACCGGGCAGGTCGCCCCAGATCCTCCGCTGCTCCGTCGTCATCGGCGCGGGGCTGAGCACGGCGACGCGAGTGCGGCCACGACGGATCACGACGGTCTCACCGGCCTCCACCTTGCGGAGCAGCCGAGAGAGGTGGGTCTTCGCTTCCTGGACCGTGACCTCCATCCGCCCATGATAGGTCGACCAACCTGACCTGGTCAACATCCCATTCCAAGGTGCAAGGCGGGACTCAGTCAGCGGAACGAGCCCACTCGTCAGCCTGACGTTGCCGCCTGGCCCGGTCTCGCGCCAGCGCCCCGGATGCCTGGGCGAGCAGGAGACTCTCCTCGAGCCAGGCCAGCCGCTGCGCCGGGGTCGTCGTCGCACGCGCCTGGATGGCGGACCTCGCGTCCGAGGTGCCGCGCCAGAGATCCTCAGCCTGGGTCGCGCTCATCACTCACCACCCTAGGTGGGCTCATCAGCTGCGACAACGCCTCGATGTCAGCCAGATCCTGGGCGCGCCCGGAGATGCGTTTCATGGTGACCAGGTGCTCGACCGACGCCACGCGCACGGGGACGCCGTCGACGTCGACGATGTCCGAGGACGTGAGGGCGGCGAACGGCAGAGGGGTGTCCGCCAGCAGGTCCACCTCGCGCAGCGCGTCGGAGGGGTCGTGCAGCGTGAAAGCCACCAGGTTGCGCTCCTCCACCCAGGTGCGTCGGGTCTCCGGGTCGGCGAACTGCTCGGGTGCGACCGGGAGCCTGGGCACGAGCCCCTGCGCCTCGAGGACGCCAAGGGCGGCGGTGAGGTCGGGTCGTAAGGTTCTCGTGCGAGCGCGAGGTCCAGGTGGACCGTCATACGGGCATGACCGCGCAGGACCACCGCGACGCCGCCGTTGACGTAGTCGACGCCCGCGTCGTTGAGAGCGTCCAGAGATAAGGGATCCGGCGCACGTCAGCGCCCTATCGGTGACCGGGCGGGGCTCCAGGTCGTGGATCGGTCGACGGAGATGCTTCAGGCCAAGAGGAAGGCGGAGGCCAGTCGCCAGAGGATGGCCACGATCTGCTGCTCGGTCAGCCGGCCCAGATGCACTTCCGCGGCAGGGTCTCAGCCGGCCCAGGTGGGCAACGTCTCGGCCAGCGGCTGGTCGGTCTCCCAGTAGCGGACGACCGTCCAGCCCTCAGCGGCGGGCCGCAACAGCACCGCGGTGTCCCGGACCGGGTCCACCGGGTCGATCGGGGCATCCGCGACCGGTGCCTGCAGGGCCGTGACGAGCACCTCGCCCCCGAGCTCCACCGGCCCGTCGACGCAGGACTCACCGGGCAGCATCGCTTCGCACGGCGGGTAGCCGGAGACCTGCCAGAGCAGGAAAGCGGCGTCCTCCGGGTCGGCGGCAGGCAGCACGCTGCCGACCAGGGGGTGGTCGGTGCCGTCGCCCGGATCCGCAGCAGCGGAGCCGTCGCTCGGGTCGGTGCCCGGTTCCTCGTCCCCGAGCCAGACGGAGCCGTCGTCGGGGAACGGGCCGGTGCCGTCGCCGTCGAGCCAGACGGAGCCGTCGTCCGGGAACGGACCGGTGCCCTCGCCCTGGAGGCTGTCGTCTTGCAACGTCTCTGGCGCGGCCACGACCCCGCCCTCCGGGCCCGGCTCCACGGCGCCGGCGTCGTCGGGCTGCACCTGCACGTCGGTTTCCTCGGTGAAGGCATCCTGCTCGGGCTCGGACGGCGCGGGCTCGGCGGACTCCGCAGCCTGCGCGTCCCGCCAACCGTCCGGCTCCTCCCCGGCTCGGGTGTGGATGAGCAGGTCTACCACCCAGGCGGCGCGCAGCCCGGTGGTCTCGTGCGAGAGCGAGGGTCGGTAGACGACGCCGTCCTCGTAGATCGTCCAGGTCACCCAGTAGCGCTCGTCGTCCAGCGCGACCTGAGCGCCACGCTCCACGTTGACGAAGTACGGCACACCGTCGACCTCTCGCACCTCGGTGTAGTCTTCGTCGTCCTGCGCGTACTCGGCCAGGGTCGCCTCGTGGTCCTCCCGGGTGGAGAATTCGTCCCATCCCGTGGCGATCGTCACCCGCGCGGAATCGCCCTCCTCTGGTGGGCTCCCGGCGGTGGTGACGGTGTAGACGCAGAGCGCGGGCAGCTCCTCGTCGGGAGTGATGGTCACCACCTGTTCCTCGACGTGCAACGTCGTGAGATAGGCACTCATGGTGTCCTCGCTGAGCGGACAGCCGCCGGCCTCGGCCGAGCCGCCGCAGCCCGTGAGGGTGAGGCCCGCCAGCAGCGTGACAGGGAGCACCGCCTGCGGCCGGCGCCAGTGCGGCGGGGCCGGAGAGGTGTCGGTGCGGGGGTAGTAGACAGCAGTAGCGGCCATCACGGGCTCCTCGCCAGGCGGCGCCCACGGTGACGCCGGTTCACAGGGTTCGCCCAGGCTACACCCGGGAGAGTGAGGCTCGCAGGACCCTGACGGGGTTCTCTCTTGCTGACCCGGCCGTCGTCTCCGCAATGTCGAGCTGGCGACGCGCCTGGGCACGAAGTGGCAGGTGGTGGGCAGCACTGGGGGAGTCTGCCCCTGCGACCGATGCTCCATCCGTTGTCCTAGATGAGCTCGGTCACGAAGGGGGAGGGGTTGTGCTCGGGGCTGATGAGCAGCACCCCGCGGCGTGCCCGGGTGAGCGCCACGTAGAAGAGCCGGCGCTCCTCCGCGTGCGGGTAGGTGTCACCACCGGCCATGGCGAGCGCCAGGACCGGGTCGTCCGCGATCCGGCTCGGGAAGGCGTAGGAGCCCGCCGACAGGTTGGGGACGACGACGTAGTCGGCTTCGAGCCCCTTGGCGGAGTGGATGGTGTGGAACGCCAGCCGAATCTCCGGAGGGGCTGCGTGCGGCATGAGGCCGCGGTCCTGGTGGTAGCGCCCGAGGACGTCCACGCTCACCGAGTCCGCGACGATGGCGCCCTCGTGTATGGCGTCACGCAGCTGGGTGAGGAAGTCGCCGATCGCGCGGAAGACCTCGGTGGCGCTCGCCACCGTGCGCAGCCGCACCCCCTCGTGCGCAGCCTGGTCGGTCGGCCGGTCGTGGACCGACACGACGGTCTTGCGCACCTGGGCGGGGTTCTTCATGACGAAGCGGGCGGCAGTGTCGCTGATGGACTGGTGGCAGCGGAAGGTCGTCGTCAGGTGCACCGTGGGGCCCGGGCCGAACTGGTCGTGAAATCCCGTCACCACGCTCAGGTCGGCCCCGGCGAAGCGGTTGATGGACTGCCAGTCGTCCCCGACGGCGAGCAGGTCGCGGCCGGGCTGCGACACGAGGGCCCGGGTCAGGCGCGCCCGCGCCTGGCTGGCGTCCTGCAGCTCGTCGACCATGACCAGTCGGTAGGGGCTGACGTACCTGCCCGACTCGAGGTGGTCGGCGGCCTGCACGAGCATGTCCTCGAAGTCCACGTAGCCGCCGTCGGCGAGCCGGGCCTGCCAGGCGTCGTGGATCGGCCAGTAGAGGTCCAGGAAGATGCTGGTGCGTCTCCGGTTGCGCACGAGGCCGTCCCCAGGCGTCGTCTCACCTCCTGCCGGTCCAGCGAGTTCGCCTTGACGTGCAGCATGAAGGTCCGCACGAGGCGGAGCAGGTCGGCGTCCGTGACGACCTTGACGCCTCTGACAGGTGCTCGGTCGGGGTCCCAGTGGAGGCGTATGCCGTGCCCGACCAGCTCTTTCTCGAGGCGGGACAGGCCGTCACCGTGCATGACCTCGGCCCACGTGGTCTCCACCAGGGTCGTGCCGTGCTGCCGATGCAGCTGGCGCTTCCGCTCCATACCGTCGAGGTAGTCGGTCCACCCCGGGCGCGGGTTGCCGTCCGCGTCCAGCCCCCAGTGCTCGTGCCAGACGTCGATGTCGGGGTAGTAGAAGTCGGGGTGGTACTGCCGGTGCTCGGCGTCCGCGGTGTCGTAGGTGTAGGGGCGTTCGTACTCGTAGCTGACGCCGTGGAGGTAGAGGAAGTTCGCGACCCAGCGCTCTCCCTCGCTCTTGACCGTGGTGCCGTCCATCGCGCGGTAGCCCGCCGCGCGTGGGGCCGAGTCCCAGGTGTCTGGTGCAGATGGCTCGGTGAAGTCCTCGTCCGGACGCGTGCAGAGCAGCAGCCGGAACCAGTCCCGGGCATACCTGAACCGGGGATCGCTGTCCTTTAGCTTCGCCACGATCTCCGACAGGACGCCGAGCTCGTCGCTTTTGTTGGTCAGCCACGGCGCCACCGTCGGCTTGCGACCGGTGGCATGGCCGATGACCTTGAGCCCGAAGGCGTGGAAGGTGGTGGCCTCGACCCCTCGGCGGGCAAGCCGGCTGCCGCGAACCGGCGTCGTATGCGCGTCTGCAGCTCGGCGGCGGCGTCCCGGTTGCAGGCGAGGAGCACGATCTCCTCTGGCTTCGCCAGGCCGCGGGACACGGCATACGCCGCCCGGGCCACCATGACCGACGTCTTGCCTGACCCGGCTGCGGCGATGACGTTGACCCGGTTGTCGTAGGTGACGACCGCGCGCGCCTGCTCGTCGGTCAGCGGGCTGCTCTCGACCGTGTCGAAGAACTGGCGCTGCTGCTGGGCGATCGCAGTCGCGATCTCGTCGTTGACGGTCCGCAGCCAGCTGCGGGTGCCCTCCTCGGTCAGCCAGAGCGGTCCGGCTCCCCGCGTGTGGCCGGCGACGGCTGGCTCTTGGTCGGCTGTGGCGGGACGGGTGGAGAGCAGCGCTGCGACCTCCTCCTCGGTGATCCACCGGAGGTCTCGCCCAGCCGCCTCGATCGTGGTCGAGAGCCTCGCGGTCCAGGCGGTGAGAGAGCTAGACAGTGACTCCTGCACGGCCTGCTCGAGGCGCCGGCCCTCCTCGCCGGACAGACCGTTGAGGACACGGGCTCGCTCCGGCACCCCGGCCACGGTCACGGTCGTCCGCCACCATCGGCGGGTCACCGAGATGCGGTCGGCCCCGGAGGCGGGGATGTGGATCTCTTCGGTGCCGTGACGGAGAGTGAACCCGTTGTCGCGACGGACGAGGACCCAGTCCTCGCCGTGCGGCGTAGTGCCGCGCCAGATGACGGGAACCGCCATGGTCACACCCCTTCGTCGTTCAGGGTGGTGCCCACGGCCCCTTACCCCCTCGGACCGGGCCAACCCGCCGTTCGCGCATCCCTACGGCTCTTGCTGGCACGGCCCGGAGAGCGGGACATTAGCAGAATTCTTCGCCAGGGATTCCTGGATGTGCAGCCGCTCAAAGACAGAGTGATGACGAGCGCAATTCTGCGCGGAGCAGCTAGTGTCAGGCGACACCGGCAGGGGAGGACAGTGGAATGCCCCACACATCAGCGCTCTTCATCGACTTCGACAACTTCTTCAGCGGGCTGCTCGCTGCAGATCCGGCCGCGGCTCTTGACGTCGTGACCAAACCGTCGATGTGGCTCAACCGCCTGACAAGGGACGACGGCGGAGAGCCTGCACGCCGCTGGCTGGTGCTGCGCTGCTACGTGAACCCGGCCGGCAGCGTCAGCCACCCGGCGAAGGCCAACGAGCGGCTCTACTTCTCGACCTTCCGTCCCTATTTCACGCAGGCCGGCATCGAGGTGGTGGACTGCCCGCCGCTGACCAAGAGGGCCAAGAACGGCGCTGACATCCGCATCGCTGTCGATGTCATGACCGCGCTTCGCGGGGAGACTCGCTACGACGAGTTCGTGATCGCCTCGAGCGACGCGGACTTCACGCCGTTGCTTCAGGTCTTGCGCGCCCACGACCGACGGGTCACCGTCATCTCGACCGGCAACTCCACGGCCGCATACGAAGCGCTGGCCGACCACCTGCTGGACGAGCAGGACGTGATCGAGCTGACGCAGCCCGGCGGCGAGCAATTGAGTTCGGAGCGAGTGATTGAGACCGTCCCAGATCCCTCTCCCGCGGCCGGGGACGAGGTGTGGGAGGAGTCGGAGTACGAGAAGTTCGCATCGATCGTCAGGTCGCACTATGTCGAAGCGGACGCTCCGATCAACCTTGCCACGCTGTCTATGCGGCTCAGAGCAGAGCTCGGGGACGTGACGACACGCACCGGCTGGTTCGGGGCGGGGGGGGGGGGTTCGGGAAGGCTCTCCGCAGCCTCGAGTTGCCAAATGTCGAGTTCTCTCAGCACGTGTTGTTTGATCCCGACCGTCATGAGGCACCACCCTCGTCCACCCCGACACCAGCTGTGGCCCGCCCCGCGATGGATCTGCCGCCGGTCATCGCGAAGTTTCGCCAGATCACGAAACTGCCGGCGCTGGCGACCACCGACTGGGTGCAGGTCCATCAGAGCCTGGCAGCCTATGCCTGCCTGCACGAGTTCAACTTCACCGAGGCGACGCGGTGGGCACGGGATCACGCCGCGGAGGCTGGCCACGAGATCTCCCGGGCCGCCTTCACCTACGTCACCCGGGCGTGCAACGCCGTGGGACCACCGCTGTATGCGGACCCGCCGCCGACCGAGGACCAGATCGCCGCGGCGCTGCTGGAGAACGTGCTGAACCTCGCCCGACAGTCGGGCGTGGACGTCACCGACGCCGATGTTCGAGCTCTGGCTGAATGGGTGGGGGCTGAACCTGGACCGGTCTCGGATCTTCAGCCCTGAAGTCAGGTGAGCGGCTCGTCCCGCTCGGGGTCGAACTCGCGAGCGCCGTCCGGCCACGGCTCGTAGAGGGCCTCGTCGTCCTCGTCGAAGTAGTAGTAGTTGGCGATACCGGAGCTGTCCAGGATCAATCCAACGGGCTGAAAGTCTGCATCGACGGCCAGGAAGATCGGGTACCCGCCGGAGGCGCTCCAGAACCATGCCGAGGCTCCAAAGCGCTCGTCCTCGACGATCGGCAGCCGGCCCGGGGCGGCACCGTGGTAGATGCGGTGCCCCTCCTCGTGAATGAGGTGGCTGGCTCCTGCGGGGCCGATGCCCACCCATCGGTTGGGGCCGCGCACCACACCCGCTTCGACCGCCCCGACGATCGTCGACGGGTCCCCCCATACGAACCGGAGAGTCAGCGCCCCGTTGCCCGGACCCTCAGAGTCAGCATTGACGACATCAATTCGGTAGTCGCCGTGCAACGTCATTCCGAGGTCGATCTCGCCGTGGCCGAGCAGGTAAATGGGGCCATCGAGGTGTAGGTGCTTGGTCACGACGTGCAGCGGCTTATTCGGCAGGCCGGCCGCGTCATGGACCAGGTCCTCCGTGAAAAGTCTCGTGACGGTGGTGTGCAGCCGGACGGACCTTGGGTCTGCAGGCGGGGTGAACTCGCCGCCGTCGACCAGCGCCTGGGGCTCGCGCATTCTTCGTCGCTCACCAGCTTCAGCGTCCAGCGTCGTCAGAATGCCGGCGGGGTCGTAAACGCCGGCCGAGTCCATCTCTGACGCATCCTGCCGCGCTTGTTGGATGCCTTCTACGGCAGAGCAGGGAAAACGGGAGTCGAAATGGTCGAGGTCTGGGTAGGGAGCCGTGTTCAGGTCGCCATCCTCGGCTCCGTGACGAGCAAGGAGTCGCCATTGCTCGCTGAAACCGCTTCTGAAGGTAGACATTTGAGCTGTCCACTTCTCTTCCGGAGGGTAGGACTCGGGATCGTAGGGGTCCTGCAGCCAGTCAATTGCCATACTTGTCGTCTCTTCTCTTCTCGTGCTGGCGCTGGGGATACATGTCCTTGAGGAGCGGCGCGCGCCTAGTACCGTGGCCGATCGTTGAGACCGGTTGTCCTCATCCTCGACGCTTCCCGCCCTTCCACCTCGACCCTTGCCGGAGCCTCCGAGACTTCTAGTAACCGCTGCACCTGTGTCAGCAGCGCCCGGACCTCGCTCGCGTTGGGTGCCAGCTCGAAAGCGTGCTGGTGGCAGGCTCCGGACAGCCGGTTCCAGGCAAACTCTGCGTCGGCGGCGCATTCGTCACCCAGGACGGACAGACATGTCAGACGGCTGCGCATGGACGCCCGCCGGTTGTCGTGTCCGAGCCGCTCGAGGCGCAGGACGACCCCGTCCTCGAGCGCCGATCGCGCCAACCACGCCGCCATCCGGCTCGAGCCCGTGAGCCCGCTTGCCAGCATTCGTTGGGCTCGCTCCAGGTCGGGGTGTGGATGGCTCACGACCGGTTCCCCTGCTCGACGTCGCTGACGAACCTCTTCGCGTCGTACACAGCATCCTCAAGGTTTGCTCGTGCTCCCAGACCGTCGTGCATTCCCGACGTGGAGATCCCCATGGTCTTCTTCCGGTAGGGCGCGCTGAGCCAGGACCCCAGATCGGTGCGGACCTCGTCGAAGACGGCGAGCGAGACCCTCTCGCGGGTGAGCCGGTGGGCTGTCCAGAGCGCCTCGACGTCGTGCAGCGCCCCGCCCTCGCTCAGGCGGGAGGCGAAGAATCGGTCCCGTGCCGCCGCCTCGACGGCGAACCTGAGCACACCAGGAAGCACCTTGCGCAGGGTGTCATCCGGGAGCTCTTTGTCCCGCACGAGCGCTTCTGCGTCCCGGAGGTAGCGGCGGGCCGGGGCCTCGGACTCACGGACGCTGACCTGCGAGCACTCACCGCGCGTGACCTCGAGGATCCGCACCGGCACCTGTGCACGGCGGGCGGCAGCGGGCAGGCGGTCGTCGTGCGAGAGCACGATGACCTGGCGCGTCTCGGCCAGCTCTGACAGCAGCGTCACCAGACCGTCGACCTTGGCCGGGTCCATCGCCTGCACCGGGTCGTCGAGGACGATAAAGCGGAAGGGCGACTCGGGCAGCGCCGCTCGCGGCAGAAAGAGGGAGAGCGCCAGGGCGTGCAGCTCGCCCTGGCTCATCACGGTGAGCGCTCCAGCCTCCTCACCGTCAACGCTCGCCTCGATGCTCACCCGTCGACGGGTGGCGGTTCCCTCGAGGGTGACGCTGCCGAGGTCGACGTTGCTCTCCTGCCGCAGCATGGCCCAGGCGTGGCGGGCATGATGGTCGATGGGGGCGATCCGCTCGTTCTTGAGCGCCACGTCGTTCGTCTTCAGCCACTTAAGGGCAGCTCCGACCTCGTCGACGAGTGGCTTCTGGGTCAGCCACTGGTCGCAGTCGTCGGCAAAGGTGGCGAGCCGTGTCGCCAGTGGTGTCCAAAGGTCCTGTCGGGCCTTGAGCTCCGCGGCAGCTGCGGTATGCAGCGCGACCAGGGCCTCCTCGAGCTCACCTCGACGCTCGCGCAGGTGGGTGACCAGTTCCGCATCGCCTGATGGGGAGGCAGACCAGGCGTCCCAGGCGTCGCGGGCGCGTCGGGTCAGGTCCGCCAGTCCATCAAGAGGAGAGCCGTTCAGAGCGACCGGGCGGGGTGTGACCAGGCTGTGGGCGGATCGGCGCGCGAGGTCCAGGTCCTGCCCCGCTCGGTCTAGCTCAGCGAACTTGATGCGCTCGTGGGCTATGTGCTGCCGGCTGCTCTCCGCCCAGCGATCGTCGAGCTCACCTGCATTGCACACGGGACATGTCATGTCTCCGAGCTGCGCGTGCAGGTGGAGCGCCTGCTCCCGCAGCTCGACTCTCCGACGCTCGCGCTCGAGCCTGTCGACGCCGGCGTCCACCATGCCCTGGATCGCTGCGGCGAGCTTGGTCGCTGCGGTGTCGACCTCCTCCCCCCGCGGACCTGTCAGATCAATGACCGAGCGCAGCCAGGCCAGCGGACCGGAGTCCTGCGGTTGCGAACCGGTAGCGAGGGTGCGCAGGGCGGCGGGGTCTGGAGCCGACGCACGGAGGAGGGAGCCTGCCCTTTTGGCCCTCTCGTCGTCCATCTCCTTGAACTCGGCCTGCAGCGACTTGCGCTTATTCGTGAGCTCCTTCTCCGGTGCCTTGAGCGCCTTGGCCCGGGTGTCGAGCAGCTTGATGGCGGCCGCCAGCTCCTCGACCCCGAGCGCTGCGGACAACGCGTCGTACAGTCCGCTCGGTCCGCCCTCGAGCAGCCCGCCGAGCTCGTCGTAGGACATCATCGGACGGTAGGTCTGCAACGCCTTATCCCATCCGAGCGGCGTGAGGCCGGGCTGACGCTTCTCGGCCGGGCGCTGCACCCAGGTGGCGAAGGAGCTGGCCTCTGTCGCGGTGTCCTCCCACGACAGCCCGATCGTCGTCTGCCCCCGCCCCTCCTCGGCGACGCGGACCTCAACGCTGGCGGGGGCAGGCTCGTGCAGGTTGCGCCACTGCTCCTTCCACTGCACCGATCCCTTGCGACCCCACCGGTATGTCGATCCGGTCAGGGCTACCTCGAGCGCCTCAGCGAGGCTGGACTTTCCTGAGCCGTTGCGGCCCGCGACGATCGTCAGGCCTGGCTGCGGCTGCAGGTCGACCTCGACCTTCGGGCCGATCCCGCGGAATCCCTGCACGCCCAGGCCGGACAGGAAGGCGCCCGCAGGCTCCTCTTCCTGTGCGCCAGCAGGGTCGCCTGCCTGCTTCGCGGCCTTCGCGGGCTCATTTCCACCCGCAAGGTACTCGTCCAGCGACTCGTGGCCCTCAAGTGCCGCCAGCACCAGCAGCCCGGCCTCGTCTGTGATCGACACATCGGCATCGAGGCGCTCCTCGACCCAGCGCGACAGCTCACTCCCCATGCCCATTCGCTCCTTTGCGACGACGATGGGAATACTCTGCACCAGAGCACCGACATTGCTTGGAACCGGGTATGTGGAGCCCACGCGTCATCTTGCGAGGACCAAGCATTGACATTGCAAAGACTCCACGCATCTGCGCAACGAAGAGATGGACGGGCGCCTCCCAACGAAGCAGCATGGGCGGTAGCGCTGCCGGAAGCCACCACTACCACTCGTTGGGACTTCGTCAGGGGTGCCGCCTATGCTCACCGCATTGTCCCAACGTCCTAGGAATCTCCGTTGTCCCACGCTGTTGTCCTGACAGACAAAGCCGTCCGTCTCTTCACGTTCCTGGCCAAGGCGCAGCAGCTGCGACAACGACCCGTGCGGGACGTCGATCAGTACACCCGTGACGGTGTCGTCCGGTGGTTCGCCGACCTTCCTAAGCACGACGCGGTGCGGTGGGGCGCAGACGGCGACTGGGACGAGCACCCCTTCCTGAGCGTGGATCGGCTGGTCGCTCCCGAGACCCCCGAGGTCCCCGACGAGCTCCGCTTCTGGCTGCGTGGCGACGCCGCGGGGCCCGACGGTGACCCGCAGCTGCGGAATGAGCTGGCCTCACCCGATGCCCCCGCGGAGAAGCTCGAGGAGCGCCCCGACGTCCAGGCGGCCTACGACCGTTGGCGTCCACGGTGGGACGCCTGGGCGCACGAGATGCTCCGTGACGAACCGGTGCGCAGTGCCTACGCAGACCTGTTCAAGGTGTACGTGCAGGCGACGCAGAAGACGGAGGAGCTTGAGCTCCTCCTCGGCGTCGGACTGCTCTCCTGGGCCCCCGATGGGCAGGACCGTGTGCGGCGACACCTCTTCACGGTCGCCGTCACACCCCGCCTCGACGACAGCACGGGCCGCCTCGACTTCCACCTCGACGAGGCGGCAACCGGCTTGCACGCGGAGTTCGACATGCTCGACCCGCAGGTCATCCCCGACCAGTCCCTCGTGCACACCGTCGAGCAGCAGGCGCAGGGCTTCGACGGCGACCCGCTCGATCCCGAGGCTCTCGCCACCCTGGCCCGGTCCGTCGCCGTGCGGCTGCACGCCCAGGGGAGATGGGACGACGCGGCTCGTATGCCGCACCCGACGGACCATCCCGTGGTCGCCTGGGCTCCCGCCATCGTGCTCCGGCCACGCAACCGCACCGGTCTCGTGCAGGCATTCCAGGACATCGCTGCCCAGATCGAGGAGCGCGGAGAGGTTCCTGACGGTCTGCTCCCGCTGCTCGACCCGGACCGGCTGCCGCCCGTCACCGACAATGCGGCCCCAGGGGCCCTCCTCACCGTGGACGACGACGTCGTCGCACCGCTGCCTCTTAACGACGTGCAGCGCAACATCCTCGAGCGTGTCGACACCCATGCCCAGACCCTCGTGCAGGGTCCGCCGGGGACAGGCAAGACGCACACGGCTGCTGCCTTGCTGTCACACCTGCTTGCCCAGGGGCAGCGCGTGCTCGTCACCGCACACACCGACCGGGCGCTCCACGAGGTCCGCACCAAGCTGCCCGACCAGATCCGCCCCCTGGCTGTGTCGGTCATCGGCGCCAGTCGCGACGACCTGGCCGACCTGCGCACCGCGGTCGACACCATCGCCCGCCGCTCCACCGAGCACGACCCGCAGCAGGCGGAGCGGAAGGTGCACCAGGAACTGGCTGAGGTCGACCGGCTCAAGCAGGAGCGGCAGCTGCTCAACCGCCAGCTCGTCGACGCCCGCCAGGCGGATGTCTCCACGCACAGTGTGCACGGCTACGAGGGGACTCTCGCCTCGATCGCCAGGCAGTACCAGGACGACGCTCAGGTGCGGGCCTGGGTCGCCGGACTGGTCACCTTCCGCCCGGACTCCCGCGCACCTCTCACCGACGAGGAGGCCCTCGAGTGGCTCAGCCTGCTGCGTGACGGCTCCCTCGAGGAGGACGCAGAGGACAGCCACCGCCCCCGGGTGGCGGTCGCCGACCTCTCGGCACCAGAGCAGTTCGCTGCCCTTGTCGTCGATGAGACGACGGCACGCACCGGCACCGAGGGGTACCACGACCTGGCTGAGGGTGCGGCAGCAGTCGCCCTGCGGGCGCTCACCTCGTCAGCCCGGCGGGAGCTGCAGGAGCGCTGCGGGCGCATCATCGCGGGCTTCCGTGACGCCGAGCGACTTGCGGCCTCGTGGGTCCCTCAGGCACTGGCCGACGTGGCGGCCGGGGAGACTGCCCCGTGGCGCGGCAGGGCCGCTGACCTGCGTCAAGGGGTCGAGCAGGTCGACCAGATCCTGGCGCGAATGCCGATCAACACCCGCGTCGACCTTGACGGGGACCCTGACCACTTGCGTCGGCTCGCGATCTCCCTGCGCGAGCACCTGGGGCCCGACGGCTCGCTCAAGACGGACCCCGGTGGCCAGGTCAAAATTGGCTTCTTCGCCCCGCCAATCGTCAAGCAGTGCCGACCCCTCCTGGAGCAGGCGCGCGTCGACGGGCTACCACCGGCGACGGCTGCCGCGCTGGACACGATCGTCGGCCACCGCGACGCGTGGACGGCGCTGGACCAGATGGACCGGCTCTGGCCCGCTTCGGTCACGATCCCCGAGGAGGACACACCGCGCGAGAGGTTGGAGTGGCACCGCAGCCAGCTCGCCCTTCTCGACCGGGTCCTTGCGCTGGGTGACCTCATCACAGCTGAGGAGCAGGCCCTCCGCGAGGCCCGCGTGCCGGCGCCCGACTGGCGGGAGCTCTCGGACGTCGAGCGGGTCGCCAGGACCGTCGACGCCGTCGAGGCCGAGGTCGGCCTGGCCACCGCCCGCGAACCGCTAAGTGATCTGCACGCCCATGTGGAGCCCACGTCTCGGTGGCAGAGCGCCGCGCCGGCGGTCCGCAGCCTGCGGACCGCGATCGAGCAGCGCGACCACGAGGCCTACGCCACGGCATACGCGCGCCTGCAGCGGCTCGAGCAGGTGACCGCCCACATCCAGCGACGAGACGACCTGACCGCGAGGGTGCGACGGGACGCGCCCGCGCTCGCCGAGTCGGTGGGGGCATCGGCCGACGAGCCTGAGTGGGACAAGCGCCTGGCCGGGTTCGAGGCTGCATACCGCTGGGGCACCGTCGGCGCCTGGGTCCTCGCGCAGGAGCAGGTCGACGTCAACGCGCTGCAGGCCAAGATCACCGTCGTCGACCAGCAGCTGCGGGACAGCGCGGAGCGGATCGCCGCGCAGCGCGCCTGGAGCCACGCGGTCGGACCGGACAGGCTCACTCCCGGACGACGCGCAGACCTGCGCAACTACTCCCAGCAGGTCACTCGGCTGGGCAAGGGGACGGGCAAGTATGCCGCGCAGCAGCGGCTCGCGATCCGCCGGGCGATGGACCGCTGCCGTCCCGCCGTGCCGGTGTGGATTATGCCGATCTACCGGGTCGCGGAGCAGCTGGACATCGACGAGAACATGTTCGACGTCGTCGTCGTGGACGAGGCGTCGCAGGCGGGTCTGGAGGCCACCTTCCTGCAGTACCTGGCGCCCAAGATCGTCGTCATCGGGGACGACAAGCAGGTCTCCCCGGCCGCCGTCGGTGTCGACCAGCAGCAGCTGCGAGACCTGGCGAACCAGTACCTCTACGACGACCGCTACAAGGACACCTGGCAGGACCCGCAGCGCTCCCTCTTCGATGAGGCCCAGATGCGGTATGGCGGTCAGCTCACCTTGGTCGAGCACCGTAGGTGCGTGCCGGAGATCATCGGCTTCTCCAACCGGATCGCATACGAGCCCAACGGCATCCGGCTGGTGCCGGTGCGGCAGTTCGGCGCCCAGCGGCTCGAGCCCTTCGTCGTTCGGCACGTCCCCGAAGGTTTCGAGGAGGGCACCGGCGGCAAGATCAACCGTGCTGAGGCGCGAGCCCTCGTGGATGACCTGAAGCGGTGTCTCGACGACCCGGCCTTCGACGGTCGCTCGATGGCGGTGATCTCATTGGTGGGGGATCGGCAGGCCAAGCACATCGAAGGCGTGCTTCTGGCCGAGGTGCCGGCCGAGGAGTGGGCTCGCAGGGATTTGCGCGTGGGCACCCCACCGGACTTCCAGGGGTCGGAGCGCGACGTCGTCTTCCTCTCGATGGTGTCCGCGCCCGATCCCGGGAGGCGTCTGGGAGCGCTGACGCGGGAGATGTACGTCCAGCGGTTCAACGTCGCGGTCAGCCGCGCTAAGGACCAGGTGCGGCTCTTCCACAGCGTGAGCCTGGCCGAGCTGACCAACACTCAGGACCTGCGCCACCAGCTGCTCGACTACGCCTACGGAGTGGTGAGGCGTGGTCGCGAGTTGGAGCCGGGAGAGTCGCCGGTGGTGCCGGAGGACCAGCGGGTCGCCGGCTTCGACTCACTGTTTGAGCAGCGGGTGCACAACCGGATCGTCGACCGCGGCTTCACGGTGCTCAACCAGGTCGAGTCCCAGGGCTATCTGATCGACCTCGTCGTGGTCGGGGCTCGGGGTCGGCTGGGGGTGGAGTGCGACGGCGACGAGTGGCACGGGCGGGACGCCTACGAGCGCGACCTGGCACGGCAGCGAGAGCTCGAGCGCTGCGGCTGGACCTTCTTCCGGGTGCGTGAGTCGGCGTTCTACGTCGACCAGGCAGCCGCGCTGGCGCCGTTGTGGGACCTGCTCGAGGAGATGGACATCCGCCCCTCGGACTGGATCGACGAGGACGAGGAGGAGGACCTCCTGCCCGAACCGCACGCGGAGCCCGAGCAGAGCGCCGACCTCCTACAGCAGGAGCATGTTGCCGGCTCAACGGACGAGTCTCCGGAGAGCGAGATGCAGTTCGGGAACGGAGCGGTTGATGACGATCTTCGCGCCATAGAGGGCGCCGCTCAGGAGCAGGATGAGCCAGAGGGGTATGACGACCCGCTGTCCCCGCACTGGCGGGGCCCTTCGCCCTACGCGCCGGTGGAGGCACCCTCGGTCGGTGTGTTGCTCCACCAGGAGCAGCCCAGCCATCGCGATATGGGGCGGACCGCTGGGGAGGACCTCGATGCCAGTGACCCGGGGGGGCTGCCTCCTTATCGGGCGTACTCCGGAAGCACGGTGCCTGTGCATGAGGCCACCGACGCCCAGATCATCGACGGCCTGGCCGAGATCGTCACCATGGAGGGCCCCGTGCGAGGCAACAGGCTGAGGACTGCCTACGTGCAGGCCTCGGGAGGCCGCCGGGTGGGAAAGGCCATCGGGCAGCGGTTGAACGCCCTCATTTCTCGCGCCCAGCGCTCGGGCACGCTGATCGGCGACGACCCGCTGGGCCACGGCGGCGTGAAGCTGCGGACATATCGGCTGCCCGACCAGGCTGAGACGATTCCGCGCGCGCTCGGACCGCGGACCTTGGACGAGATGCCGCCGACGGAGCTGAGCGCGGCAATGGCCCGCGTGTTGGAGGAGCAGCCCGACGCCGGGCACGAGCAACTGATGCGGCAGACGCTGCGTCTGCTCGGACGCACCTCCTTGACCCAGACTGCCCGCGAGGCCCTCGAGCCGACGCACGAGCTATTGCTGTCTCAGCATGATCGTCAGCGGTGGGACTCCGAAGGTGAGGATCGGTGACCATCCCGGGGGACAGGGGAGACCGTTGGGTCCGCACCGAGGCGCGACCTCTCGGCGACCGCTTCCCTGTCCTGCGCGAGCTGATCGACCAACCGGTCGAAATCATTGCCGCGGTCATCGGCACGGAGTTCTCCACTCGGGTGAGGACCATGCTGGTCAAGGGCAGGATTCAGACGTGTCAGGACTTGGCTGAGGTCTCGGAGGAAGAGCTCGGCGATCTTCGGCACGTCGGGAAGGTCGCCGTTGACGAGGCCCTCAGTCTGCTGAGGACGTTCGAGGAAGCGCTGCCCTCCCTTGGCCATGCCACAAGGACGGCACAGACCGTACGGGACGATGCCGCAGACGACACCGAACTGCAGACGGCGCTGCAGCGTCTCAGGGATCAAGGCAATCCGGTCAAGCCGATCGAGCCGCACCTCCACTTGCTTGCGCAGTGGTCCCTGTTCAGCGGCCGCGGCGCTACGCTGGGCGACCTGGTTGACGCAGTCTCGACAACTGAGTCTTCGCCGGCCGACGTCCGGGCAGGGTGGGACGCCGTGCGGGCCTTCGATATGGAGGTCGCGCCTGTGCGTCACCACGATGTGCTGACCACCTGGCTTGAGTCGTTGACCCAGCGTGAGCGCGACATCGTGACGCACCGCATCGTGTGGGCGGACCGGACGCTCGATGACGTCGGCCAGCAGCACGGCGTCACGCGGGAGGCGCATCCGGCAGCTTGAGCGGCGGCTGCGAGCCTCTCTCGAAGAGCGTGTCGCGCACGACGACTGGCGCCCCGTGCGATGGGCTGCCCATCGACTCGCGGTGGCGGTCGGTGCGTGGGCTCCACTGGCGGACACCGCTGACCTCGACCCTTGGCTGGAAACTGACCGACTCGTCCTTCTTCTGGCTGGTCTGGAAGCTGACGATGAAGAGGAGTGCGTTCATCAGCGCGGTTTCGTCCTTCCGCTGATGGACGAACTTGTCTACCGTCAGCCAGAAGGCGAGGTGCTCGATGACGACGACGCTCGGCGCCGGCTGGCGAAGCTTGGTGTGCTCGACAATCACGTCGGCCATGCCCTGCGTGCCATCGGCCTGAAGCAGATTGACGATACCTGGGTGCGGTGGTCGCGCAGCTATGTCGACCAGTCGGTGGCCATCCTGGCCGTCGTCGGCGAACCAATGACGGCTGACGAGCTGACCGAGCGCACGGGATCGGGCAGCGTGCGTTCCTTGCGGCAGCGATTGTATGAAGACCGACGGGTCCAACGCGTCAACCGCACGGATATGGGACTGCGCAGCTGGGGTCTCCCTGAGTACACGAGTGTCGCCGAGCTCATGCTCAAGGTCATTGCTGACCGAGGCGGGTCGGTGCCTGTGACTGACCTCGCGGCCCATCTGGAGAAGGTCTACGAGGTCCGGCCGGGAACGCTCAACGCGTATACGGCAGCACCCGCATTCGTTGTGCAGGACGGGAACATCCGCGCACGCGCACGCAGTGAGCAGTACGAGGTGGATGCGCACCCGATCGGTGTTGTGGGGCTTGAGTTGCTCGAAGAGGACAGGTTCTCTTACGACGTCAAAGTCGACCATGATGTGCTCCGAGGCAGCGGGCGATCCGTGCCTGAGGCGATTGCGGGGCTCTTGGGCCTCCAGCCTGGTCGTTCGCTGCACTTCATTGCTCGAGACGTTGGGCGCAGCACGACGGGGTCGGTCGTGGTCGGCTGGTCGCGGACGAGCCACATGGGTCCCTACTTCGGGAGCGTCCGCGCTCAGGCGCTCCACGACGGCGCAGAAGACGGGGACCTGCTGCGGCTGACGTTCGACCCCGTGTCAATGATGGTGCATCACGAGCGGGTTGAAAATGGAATGTGACTCAGGTCAGTCGGAGCGGGGGCCATTGGGAAACCGCACGGCATTCCGGCCGATCTTGGCTGGGACAACTTCTTCTAGACCCATGCCGAGAACGTCCGCGAGACGCAAGAGGTATGTCCTCACGTCGGCCGCCTCATCCCGCACCACGTCGGCATCCTGGCCCCTGCAAGACTCGACGGGACTCCTCAGCTCACGCCCCGTACCACCCACACGCGCTGTTGTGGACCGCAAGAAGCTGTTGAGCAGGCTGGTGGCTCTTCCGCTTGGGTACGTGGCGCAGCGGTTTACCCTCCCACTGCCAATAGTCCGTAGTCCGCAGTGTCGGGCTGACGCGCACGATGAAGCTGTCCCTGGCGCTGACGGTAAGCATGTGCGCGTCGAAGAGTTTGTGCAGGTCGCGCCGCAATAGCATCCCGTTGCGCACGTCGTGAGTCGCCGGACCGCGGTATGGGTGAATGTGGGCGGCCTCCAGTGCCAGTGCCACGCTGGTGCCGCTGATGGCGCAGCCGGGATAGGCCTTTTGCAGACGCTTCCGGAATTCGTCCTGCCCGTCCCGAACGGCGCGCAGCTGCTCCACGACCCGCCTCTCATCCCTCGTGAAAGCGTCGAGATCAACTTCTGGCAGAGGAAAATCCTCCTCCAGCAGCGCGAGCATCGCTCTCTCCACTCCCGTGAGGGGTGCGAAGTATCCGGCTAGCGCTGCTTCTTCGACCGGAGCTGTGAGCCGCGGGGCCCAATCTGGCCGCACGAAGCCGCTGACTTGGGCGGCGAATTCGCCCCACTTCGGAGAGGCGAGGGCTCTCGAGTCGAGGACAGTGAGCTGGAAGCGCGCCTCGTAGGTGCCGGGCCAGTCGTCCCAGGGGCCCGCAGGTTGTACCGAGCCGTCGATGGGGTAGACGTCGCTGGTCGCACGGACACGGCCGACGAATGAGCCCTTGGTCTGCCAGAAGTAGACGAGGTCCCCTGCCTGAATGTTGCGGGAGGTTCGCAGGTCCCAGAAGCCGACGTCACGGGCGTAGTCCCAGTGCTGCGGATGGTCTTCGTCGATGGACAGGACCCAACTCGTCATGATCGTGCCTCGCGGGGCTCATCACGGGGGAGGCGTCTCCATCAGCGGAAGCCTGTCGATCCGTCGGTATGTGGTTGTGGTCAAGGGCGGTCCAGCCGCCCGTTACCCCCGGACGAGTCTCCGGAGGAAGTCCCTCGTCTGCGGGTCAGTCGAGTAGACCCAGGCGCTCTGCATGCCGCGCGTCAGGAGCACCTTGTAGACGTTGCGCACGAGCCGGTCGAAGTCGCGGTTCGACACCTTCGTGCGGTTGCGCAGCGCCGGGTCGCGGTTGCCCTCGCGCACCGAGCGCCACCGGCCGTCGCGCCATACGAGGTCGGGCCCGATGATGATCCCCGCGTGGTCGTACTCGAAGCCCTGCGCGGTGTAGATGCACCCCACCTGCCCGAAGCCCGCAGGGTCCGTCGCCCACAGCGCCGCCGCCGGCGCCCCGCCGACCGAGCGGTCGCCCTTGAGGTTCCACGGCCGCGACCAGTCGCCGATGCGCACGTCCTGCACGAGCGTCCCGTCCGGCTCGGGGTCCGACCACGGCCAGCAGTAGCCCGCCGCCATGCGCGCGGTGTAGCCGTCATCCTGCCGCAGCGCCAGCACGTGCTCTAGCTCGTCGGGCGAGTCCACGACGCCCATCTCGAAGGCAGGGTCACCGCCCCACCTGATCGGCCCCCCGGGCGCCAGCCCGAGCAGCCGTTCGACCCACTCGACATACAGCGCTGACCCGCCGCAGCGGAACTGGTCGTCGAGGTCGATCTCGTGCACGTCCATGCCCAGCGACTCGGCATACTCGGTGATCGCCTGGACCGTCCCCATCTCCCCGGGCCGCACGACCTGGTTCTGGTCCAGCAGGAAGACCGGCACCCGCGCGGCGCTGAGCAGCTCGTCGAGCTGCGGCCGGCCGGTCCGGTGCTCCTTGCGGGTGTAGCGCGACTCCGACGTCTCCCGGATGCGATGCGCCTCGTCGAGGATGAGGCACTCCAGCTCGTTGGGCTCGGCCGCAATGAAGCTGTTGAAGTAGCTGAACATCTTGCGCACCCGCGGCGCCCGAGCCGCGGCAACCTTGCGCAGGGTCTTGGTGAACGACTGGGAGCCGGTCGCGTGCATGACGGCACGCCCCTGCCGGGACAGCTCGCCCATGATCGACAGAGCGATGACGCTCTTGCCGCTCCCCGGCCCGCCGCTGACGACGATCGCCGTCTTCGTGGTGCCCCGCCGCGCCTTCTCGACCGCGTGCAGCACCAGCTCGTAGGCGTCGCGCTGCTCGTCGAGCAGGACGAACTGCTCGCGCCGCTGCACCTCGTCGGCCGCCAGGGCCAACAGCTGCTTAGAGGGGGCGATACGGCTGTTCAGCAGCCGGTCCGCGTACCGCGCGCCCGGCACCCCGGGCGCAAAGCGGCTCCTGAGGAAGTCGAAGAACTCACCCCGGTCCTGCCCGCTGAACATCCTCGCCGGCCTCGCCGGGTCACGGACCGCCATGTCCCTCAGGTCCGCGACGCCCAGGTTGGTCGCGTTGTGAAGGTATGCCGTGCCGGCCAGCACGTGCTCGTCCTCGGCCAGCGTGACGACGAAGCCGGTGAGGTAGTCGCAGTAGCCCCGCACCTGCTCCAGCGGGTGCAGCACCGGGTGGTTGCCGTAGCCGTCGATGCGCACGAGGACGTCGCTGTCCTCGAAGCGCTCCGCCTCGCTCCACTGCTTCAGCTCCACCACGAGGTATGAGGCGCGCCCGGTCTGCGGGTGCTGCCCGGCAAGGACGACGTCGGCGCGCTTGCTGGTGAGCGGCAGCTGATACTCGACAAGCATCTCGACGTCGCCGAGCCCGGCGTCGATGAGGTCAGCGCGCAGCCGGGGAAGGCTGCGCTCCCACGAGCGGCGCTCGGAGGGGGAGGCCGACCGGCCGGTGGTGATCGCCATCTGCTCCGCGATGTGCTGGGCGAGCTGCGCCTCGCCGACGGTCAGTCCCTGCGCGGACGATCGAAGCAGGAACACCGGCAGGACTCCCCAGGCAGCACGAAACTCGTGCGGGTGGGGGCGTGTCCGGAGAGGAAGCCCGTCGGGCCGCGTATGACGTAGTCACTTTAGGACGCCTGCGGCACCCGTCGTGCACATCGACTCGCGCGTCGCCGGATGTCTGTCTCTTGGGCGACCCACAGTGGGGCTCCACCAAACTGACAGCCGGGCCTTCCGCCGGGCGAAGACAGTGCTCTAACGCAGATCCAGCTTGGCACCGATGGCACGAAGCATCTGGAACGTGTTCGCGGTGCGGACGCCCATCGCCTGGCACGCGTCTGGAATGTACACACGCTTCTGGGCGTCCGGATGGGACTGCTCGTGCGTGACGACGACGTGCTGATGCTCCCGGGCGAACGCGATGAGGAGGAAGTCGGCCTGGTCGCTTGCGAACTCAGCCAGCGCCGCCTGGGTGTAGTTGCGGGAGTAGGCCCAGGCCGTGAGAGCCCTGAAGTGCCGCTGGCTGCCTTGGTCGATCGACCTGAAGAATCCAGCGTTCGTCCGGGCCCAATCTGCGAGCGCGTCGTCACCTTCCATCAGTTCCTCGCGGACGGCGTCGATGCTGCACGCCTCGCCGCGGTGGTGTGCCCGATCGAGCCAGTCCCAGAAGCCGGGCGCGATGTCGAAAGCGTAGTACCGGTTCTTGGCCTCGATAAGCACGTTGGCATCGACCAGGTGCATCACGACATACCCAGCTCGGTGGCCAGGCCCTCGAATGTCGCATGCTTCTTGGTCCCGAGCAGTCGGTACGCGTCCCGGTAGGACGTCGAACCTTCGAACGTGCTGGAGACCACGGCCTGCGCAAACCGTCTGCTCAGGCGGAGAGGCTGTGTGTAGTAGTAGTTGCCACCGCCTGCGTCTCGCCGCTTGGCCTCGAGGATGGCCATGACGCGCTCGCGTTCCTGCTCGAATGTGTCTCGGTAGTCCTCCCAGGTTATGAGGCTCGCGTCGTGGATCCGGCTCAGGACCACCAAGGTGCTGACGCGATATCGACTTGCCAGGCGCTCTAGTTCTTCGACCGTAACCGTTCCCTGAAAGTCTGTGCGAAGTGCGGCCAGTGGCACGAGTACCTCGGCGGCCACCTCGTTGCACCAGAGCTCGGCGGTCTCGCCTTCGCGGGCTGTCATGGTCGCGTCCGACAGGGCGCTTCCGCCCAACCAGATGTGGGCGAACTCGTGGACCATCGAGAAGATCTGCGCCGCCTTGGTGTCAGCGCCGTTGACGAAGATGAGCGGCGCCTGGGGGTCGGAAAGCGCGAATCCACGAAACTCGTCCGGGTTGAGCTTGCGATGCGTGTTCCCGCCGACGATGCCGCTGACCATCACCAGCACCCCGAGGTTTTCGATACGGTCGATTAGGCGGCGTAAGGCCTGCTGCCAGCTGGAGAACGTGCTGCGGTCGGGCAGTTCGAATTTGAGCAGGTGGCGCATCTCAGCGGCCACGAGGTTGGCCGAGGTGTCCGTCGTTGCGGATCCGACAAACTCCGGCGCGGGAAGGCCATTGTCCTCCGCATACGCCCGATACCAAGCCTGGCGGTTCTGGCAGAGGTAGATGGTCTCGAGCAGATCGACGGACGGTCGAGGCACAGCAAGGTTGCCAATCGTCCGCATGTCCGGAATGGGCACGTCCTCGACCGGCGGTTCGGGCAGGAACAACGCACCGAACGGAGTGTGCGTGTCGCTGGCGAACTTCTCGATCTGCTTCAAGGTGGGTTTTTGCGTCCCGATGATCCACTCGTCTAACCGGGGCGCCCGTCGCGCGACCGTTTCCTCGTCCCACCCCGCACGCTCGACCGCCCACTGCAGGACGTCGCCGGCGACATCCACCCGGACGACCATCTCGCTCACCTCCCGTCAGTGCGAGTCGTGCCTACCTGTGGCTGACACTCTACGGAGCCGGGGCGACACGCCCATCCTTCCGTCCCCGACTCAGCGGCTCGGGCCGACAACACGGCGACGAGAGCCCGGACACAGACGGGCTCTGGGATGGGCCACCTAGTTAATCTGACGGAGCCGTCCCTGACCCGTGGACTTCGCGTGCTCATGATCGGCCGCCCGCTCCGCCAACGTCGCGACGGCCATCTCCGGAGGCAGCATCTCGGAGAACTTCAGCTGCTTGATGGCCCGCTCGTCAACCAGCGGCAGCGCGCCCACAAGGTCCGGGCCGAGCTCAGTCCGAGCGACCTCCAGCGCCGTGCGCAGCCACTCGACGCTGGCATCGTTCCGCAACCCGATCTGCCAGTTGTCGTAGATGATCGAGTCGCCCAGGATGTCCGGGGCGACCCGGTCGAGCGCGCCCACGAGCACGGCGTTGGCCCGGGCGCCCGCCCAGGTCCACCACCGCATCCGGGCCCCGTCCTCGGTCAGCACGGTGCCGTCGGCCCAGACGAGGTCAGCCATCTCGTCTCGCAGCTGGGCGATCCGGTCGTCGGCGCGTCGGGTTAGACGGACCCCGGCGGGGTCGGCACCGAGCAGCACCCGCCGGATCGCGTCGGCCAGGGCCCATGACTGTGCCTGCGGCATGCTGAACCACCGGGGCGCCTCACCCTTCTTCGTCGGCTCCACGTACGCCTTGCGACGCTTCCAGTCGATGTAGGTGACCTCCCACGGCCGGCCGGCCAGGGTCAGCAGCCGCGGTCCGGTCACTTTGCGCAGCAGAAGCATCGGGTCCACCGAACCCACCTGCTCACGTCCCTGGAAGACCTGCACCTCGGGGTCGGCAGTGAAGACGGCCATGAGGTCCCGGTAGTGCACCACCCCGTACCGCCGCTCCGCCTCCGGCCCCACGAAGAGCATGTCGCCGTCACGATCGAGATGGCCGCTCTCCAGCAGCCAAGCCTCGATGGCCTCCGCGTCCTCTGGGGAGCCCAGGCCGAGCCCGCCCAGTTCACTCGCCCAGGTGCCGGAGCCGACCTGTCGGTGCTGCAGCGTGATCCCGAGCAGTTGCTGGGCCAGGATGTGCCGGGGCGCTGGGGGAGCGGTGACGGGTTCGACATACCCCTCCGACCAGAGCAGGAGCAGACCCGCTGCCCGGAGCAGGTCGCTGTCGTCGGCCTCGAGGAAGAGCATGTTGCGTGACGTCCCGGAGCGACGTCCGGTCCGCCCCAGCCTCTGCAGCAGCGACGCCACGGTCATCGGTGCTCCGACCTGCAGCACGCGGTCGAGGTCGCCGACGTCGATGCCGAGCTCGAGCGTCGAGGTGGAGACGATGACGCAGTCCCGGGCTTCGGCGAAGGCCTGCTCCGCGCGCCGTCGCTCGTCCACCGACAGCGACGAGTGGGAGACGAAGGTCTCGGTATGCCGTTCGCGCAGCCCCTCCGCGAGCGTCTCCACCGTGCGTCGCGAGTCGGCGAAGACCAGCCGTTTCTCGCCGTGGTGCAGGGCGTCGATCACGGTGGCGGCGTTGTCGAGCGTGCCGACGTAGTCCAGCTGGATCTCCGGCGTGACACCCGCGCCTGCGTCCGGTGCCACGACGGTGGCGGGGACCTCGACCGCCCGGCTGCTGCCCTGCAGCCAGGACAGCAACTGCCCGGCGTTGCCGACGGTGGCGGACAACCCGATCCGCTGCAGCGGTCGCCCCGTCAGCGCGGTGAGCCGCTCCAGCACCGCCAGCAGGTGCCAGCCCCGGTCGTCGCCTGCGAAGGCGTGGACCTCGTCGATCACCACCGTCCGGACGTCGGCGAAGACCTGCCTGGGGTCCACGAGCCGCGAGACGAGCATCGACTCCAGCGACTCGGGGGTGGTCAGGAGGATGTCCGGTCGCTCGCGCACCTGACGCTTTCGCACCGACTGCGGAGTGTCACCGTGCCGTACCTGGGCGTGCCTGCCCAGCCACCCGGCATAACTCGAGACCCGCGGCTCCAGGTTGTTCAGCAGCGCCTTGAGGGGGCAGACGTAGAGGACGGACAGCCCCTGCCACTGCTCGGCCCGCATGCGGCTGAGCACCGGGAAGAGAGCGGCCTCGGTCTTGCCGCCGGCGGTGGGCGCCAGCAGCAGGGCGTCGTCACCGGCGAGGACGGGGGAGACCGCCTGCTCCTGCAGCGGTCGCAGGGAGGACCACCCCAGCGTGTTGACCACGTGGTGCTGGACCACGGGGTCCAGCTGTCCGAAACCGTCCTGCGTTGGTGTGCTCACAGATCCAGCTCGACCTCGTCCGCCGATGAGGCGGGAGCCGCCCGTCGGGGACCGGAGCCCCCTGAGGCTGCCTGCCGTTCGACGTCGCTGAGCTCTTCCTGCCGCAGTGTGAGGGCGTAGTCCTGCCGCGGGTCGAAGTCGGGGAACTGGTCCACCCGGTCGAGGACCTCGCCGACGAGCTTCTTGAGGAAGACCCGTGGTGCGATGCCCACCTTGCCGCCGAGGTTGCCGGTGACCGCGCGGGAGAGCTCGGCGACGTAGGCGTCGTCCACCTCGCGCAGGATGCGGTCGGACTGCTCGGTCCCTCCGGCGTAGAGGTCTCGCACCTTCGACCCGACCTCGACGAGAGAGTGCTCGTCGAAGCCGCCGAGGCGCACCTGGACGGCCCGCGGGTTGTCGAAGCGGGCGTCGGTGGCGAAGTCGGTCGTCAACCGTTGGGCGAGCGGGGGAAGCCGGGGAACCCCTGAGGGACCCTCGAAGAACGCGGGCGTGCCGGTGATCACGAGGTAGAGGCCGGGGAAGCGGCCGGAGTCGATCTCGTCGACGAGCTGGCGTATGGCGTTGAGCGCCTTGTCGCGCACGTCGCTGCGCATCCGCTGCAGGGTCTCGACCTCGTCGAGCACCACGAGGAGGCCCGGGTGGCCGGCGTCGCGGAGGACAAGCAGCAGTCCTTGAAGGAAGGCCATCGCGCCGAAGTGGTCCAGGTCACCGCGGACTCCTGCGGCACGCTTGGCCGCCGCAGCAACATGCGGCTGGCCGCCGAGCCAGGCGGCCAGAGCATCAGCCGTCGCTGCGTCGCTGTCGCTGACTGCCTGGCGGTAGGCACGCAGGGCCATCGCGAAGGTGGGTGTCCGCGCCGAGACCGCAGCGAGCCGCTGGTCCAGCAGGGCGTCGACCGCCTCCGCCACCCGGCTGGGGGGAGCGTCGCCGAGCGCCGGGTCGGCGTCCAGGACGTCGCCCTCCAGGGTGAACAGCCACGAGTCCAGCACCGAGCGGAACGCGCTCGGCGGGGTGGAGGCCGTGCGGAGCGACTCGGTCACGCGGCGGTAGACGGTCTCCAGCCGGTGCAGGGGTGTCTCCGTCTCGGAGATCTGCACCTCGGCCGTGGCCAACCCTCGCTTCAGCGCTCGCTCCGCCAGGTGCCGCGTGAAGAACGTCTTGCCGGTACCGTACTCGCCCCGGACCGCCTTGAAGACCGAACCACCTCCGGCGACGGTGGCCAGTTCCTTGTCCAGGGCATCGCTGAAGCGGTCCAGTCCGACGGCGAGCAGGTCGAGCCCTTGCGACGGGACCGTGCCGCGGCGCAGGGCGTCGACCACCTCTGACCGGCGGCGGGGGCTGACGGAGTCGTTCACCGGATCATCCTCCGATCCCGAACTGCTCCTGCAGCAGCGGCAGGTCGAGCACGACCAACGGGCCGTCCGTACGGACGACCGCGTAGCCCTCCACGTTCAGCAACCGCTGCAGCTGGGCCACCGCGCCCTGGGCCCGGGTCGTCGGCAGAGACATCACCGAGGCCAACGTCGCCAGCGGCAGGCGGGTCGATGGCGCCGCGGCCAGGGCCTCGACAGCGGCGACGACCTGGTCGTCCTCCAGCGCGACCCGGCCTGCGACCGCGCGCTGCTGCGTCCACACGTCGGAGCGCACGATGGCGTCCCCGAGCCGGACCTCGTGTGTCGGCCGTGGCGCCGCTGGCTCTTCCACCACACCCGGATCGAAGAGCGCGTCCGGCTGCGGCTGGGGCTTGCTGGGCCGGTTCGTGCGACGTGAACGCACCTCGACCTGGACGGTGGCGGCCTCACCAAGGGCGATGTCCCACCAGCGGGGGGTCTGCGGAGGCGCCAGTCGTAGGTCGGTGCCCTCGGGCACGTCCTGGCCCGGAACCAGGATGACGACCGGCACGACGACCTCGGCCGGTGAGGCGCCGCCGTGGTAGCCCGCCTTGAGCGGGCCGTACCGCAGCCGCTCGTCGAACGGCAGCACCGCCGCACCACCGTGCTTGAGCACTCGTGGACCACGCACCAGCACCTCACCCTCGCCCGGGGGAGTCGCATCGCTCCGGGACCGGCCGCTGGAGGCGTCCTGCGCGGACTTCTGCCGACCCCGCCTCCGTTCCACGACGTGTCCGTGGTCAGCCGTCACCACGACCCTCCGGCCGGCTGCCAGCGCCCGGTCCAGCAGCGGGCGCAGGTGCTTGACCGCGTCGGCGGTCCAGGCGGTCCCCGCCGGGTCGCTGCGGTCGAGCGCGTCGTCGATCGTGTTCAGGACGCACGTGACGAGATCCTGGGAGGTGTCGGCGATCGCCAGCGCGACGTCGTCGGCCACTGCGAAGCCTGGCCTCGAGGTGTCCAACGGCTTCTTGTGGAACACCTGCGGGCTGCGCAGACCGAAGGCCGACACGAGCGCGGCATACCTGGTCTGCTCCTGCCCCTGCTGCCCGGTCGTCAGGCTCCCGGACAGCAGCGACGCCCGGCTGACCTCGGTCAGCGAGGGGAGCACCGCCAGGCCGGTGCCGCGCACGTGAGCCTGGGGCAGCAGGGCCTCCTCCCACCCCTCGCGGCGGCCCAGCACGTCGGCGACGACCTCGGTGGCCACACCCGTGCTCATCCCGTCGAGCACGAGCAGCAGGGTCGGCGTCTGCCGGGCGATCGGCACCACGGTGCCCTTGACCAGGTGCTCCAGGAGCCAGACCCGGTCAGTGCCTCCAGGTGGGGTGAGGTAGCCATCCCTGCTGCCCGTGTCGTGCTCGGTCGCGGTCGCAAGTGCACGGGCGAACTGCTCGTCGTGCTCGTCACGCACCGTCTCGACGGTGGACAGCACGGCGGTGAGGGCCTCGGCCAGCGCGGGGTCGGCCACGCCCTCGTAGGTATCGTTGACCGCCGCGTCCACCCAGCTGTCGGTGGTGCCCTGGCGCAGAGCCAGGGCCGCGAGCCCCTCGGCCCCCGGCTCAGGATCGAGCGCGAGCCACCGGGTCAGGCGGACCGCGCCCAGCACCGGCCCGAGCCGCGGGTCCGTGGATCCGAGACCATCGTTGTCGCCGAGCACGTGCCGACCGACCGCGGCCCACGCGGCTTCCATGTCATTGGTCGCCCCAGACACCCGGTCGGCGATCGCGGCGGCCCCGTCCAGCAGCTCGGTGCCGGTCGTCGCCGTGCGCAGGTGCTCCGCGACGGTGTGCAGGCGTGCGGTGAGACCGCTGGGCAGGACGTCGGAGGCCGCGGCCAGCTCCGGAGTGCCCACCTCCGTGAGGAGCGCGTCGGCCCGGACCAACAGCTCACGGGCCTCGTCCCTGGTCGCGCGGTCGCGCAGCAGGTCCCCGGCGACCTGGGACGCGGCGCTGCCGAGGGCGCGCAACGACTCCCTCGAGGGCGCGGACCCGTGCCACCGGTGGGCCAGCCGGGCCAGCCCGAGCTCACGGGTATTCCGCGTCGCCACCATGTCTCCGTCCGTGAAGTCGGTGGACCCCTCGTGGGAGGGCACGAGCAGGGCGAGTACAAGGCCCAGGGGGAGCGCGTCGCGGATCTCGCCGCGACGCAGCAGGTGCTGCAACGGCTCGCCGGCGGTGCCGGCAGCAGTGCAGATCCACGCCAGCGTGGTGTCAGTGAGCTCGCTGCCGACGCGGGCCCGGAGGTCGGCCACGAGAGAGGTCAGTCCCGGTCGGGCCGTCCAGCGGAGCACCCCCAGGGAGTCCAGGCTGCGGCGGGGCACGTCGAGCCAGGCGCGGGCGACCGAGCCCAGCGCGTGGTCCCTCGTCAGGGCCCCGGCCGGGGCCGGCGGCCACCCGTCGTCCGGGCGGGCCAGCAGCAGCCCGTGGGCAAGCGACCTGCTGGAGGGGTCGGCGTAGAGCGCGGCCTCCAGTCCGGTGGCGGCGAACTGCTGCCGGACCGACTCCCACGGGTCCGGTGTGCGCAGCTTGTGTCCGGCCAGGTGGGCCAGGATGCCCACCCCGAGATCCTCCTCGGGGCGGTCGGTGACGACGACGAGCCACCCATCTGGCGAGTGCTCCAGCAAGGCCTCGCGGACGGCGAGGGCCGAGATGCACGGTTCGACCTGCACCGGCACGCCACCCTGCTCGAATCGGAACTGTTCGGTGCTGGCCGGATCGCCATAGATGCCAAGGACGGTGGGTGCGTCCCGGTGCCCTGGCCCGTAGTCGTGCCGCGCAGCGTCGTCGAGCATCGCCCGCACGACGGCGAGCGAGACCGACCCGGCGTGCTGCCGAGTCTCGCGGTGCGTCGCCGTCACTCGACCACCCGCCAGGTGACCTCAACCTGCTCGTCGGCATGCTGTGTCATGAACTGCTGGAGCCTCCGCGCGACGCCAGCAGCATCTCTGCCTGGGCGCCTGACCGAGTGGATCGTGCCCAGTTGCGGATCCACCCTCGTGGCAACCTCGATCGGCACGTCGTCGGGATCGACGACCGGCTCGGGATCGGGCTTGGGCTTCGGGTCCGGAACTGGACGCATGCGGAGGGCCCACTCAAAGATCTCCTCCTCGGCCACGCGCATCGAGTCCGTCGCACGGGTGACGATTTCGTCGGAGCTCAGCCCGTCCTGTAGGCGGCTGATGATCTTCTTCGCTTGTGCATCTTCGCTGCTGCGTAGCGGCTCCAACCGGCTCCACTGGAATCGCGACAGCGCAGTGGACACCTCGTCGGCCCGGGCCAGGCTGGTGCCCAGAGCTGTCCCGCGCTGACCCTCGACGGACGCACCGAGCCGGCGCACCATCTCCACCCCGTCGAGGTGCTGCAGCGACGACGCGAGGGTGGCTGCCGCACGTGCCGTCGCGAGGCGGTCGCTCGCACGTCCGGTCGCGTCCGGAGAGAGTCCGAGCCTGCCGTAGGCCCGCTCGAGCTCGCCAACGAGCTTCTGCGCCGGGCCGTGGAGCGACTTCGCCCTCTCCCTGGCCTGCTCGGTCAGGGAGGCGACCGCCGGCGGGGTCAGGTAGGGCGAGGCGGTGAGCCCAAACAGCTCCGCCGCCGCCTGCACCGCGGCGGTCCACTCGGGCTGCGAGGGCATCGGCTGCAGCCGCAGCTCCATCTCCGGCAGCAGCTTGCCCGGCTGGGGAGCCTCGACCGGCGTGCCGTGGTGATACCAGGAGCGCTGCCGCAGCAAAGCCCAGGCGATGATGATCAGGTCGGACACCTCGGGCCGCAGACCTCGCGGGGGGGTGATGGCGTCGATCCACCGACGGAGGTCCGCCACCTTCACCGGACCGTCGCCGACGCCCGCGGCGCCGGCGGCCTTGGCCAGCTCGCTGCCCCAGGGGGAGAAGCGGTCGTCGCCGAAGATGAAGTGCGTCTCGGCGGCAAAACCCACGCCCAGCGGGTTGGCGACCCGGCGGACGGCGGACGCGTCCCCCTGGAGCGCGACCCGCTTCTGCGGGTCTCCCATGGCCCGCACGAGGTGGGCGTGCACGGCCTTCAGCTCGGCGGTCCGCACCTCGACGTCGCCGGGCTCGAACTCCGGGTGGGCCGGGAACGTCGCGCTGAACGCACGGTCGACGAGGTCCCGGTATGCCGCACCGAAGCTGGTCCCGCGCGGGTCGCCCGGGTCGAAGGACCGGTCCAGGCTGGTCAGCACGCGCTCGTGGCTGGCCTCGTCGACCAGCACCCCCGGAGCGGGCGCAAGGACGCCGTAGGCCTGCTCCAGTGCTCGCCGCATGCCTTCCCACAGCGACTTGTGCTGGGCCTCGAGGATCGCCTTGGCAGTGGCCCGGTCCACCTCGCTGAGGTGGTCGGCGTGACTGGCCCAGCGCTCGCCGGTGCCCTCCAGCAGCCAGTCGAGGATGACGAGCCGCCGCAGGTCGCGCATCCGGTCGCCGGAGAGGAAGCGGGGCACCCACACGACCGTGCGCTGCGGCTGTCCACCGCTGATGAGCCGGTCGAGCCGTGCGATGTCCTCGGCGCTGCTGTGGCCCTCGTCGTCGAAGGGGTGGTCGACGACCAGGCGCCAGGTCCCGGGGCGACTCGCGAAGTGGTCGTCGGTCAGCCACGAGCTGTCGCGCACGTTGCCGAACACGAGGTCGACGTCCCGACGGGAGCCACGCCAGACGACACGGTCGGTGTGGGCACCCAGGATGTCGGCGTCGCCCAGCTCAACCCCCAGCATCTCGGCGACGAGCCGCTTGACCAGCTCACGGCGTCGGCCGGAGTTGTCCTCGCCCTTGGCCCGGTCGACGACGGACTCGTAGTCGACGTCCTCGAGCTGCACCCGGATGACCGGGTCCCGCTGGTCGGTGTCGACGTGGATCTCCGGGATGCTGCGCGACCATTCGCGCACCTTGCCCAGCACCACGGTGCGCTCGTTGCCGGGCAGGGGGGAGACGATGGACCCGTGGTTGAGCGAGGCCAGCCGCGAGGGGGTCAGACCCTTGAGCGTCGGCACCTTGGGCGCGACCGCCGACAGCAGGAGCGTCTTGGCCAGCCGGTCGTCGGCCAGATATCCGGTCGGCAGGGTGGCCTTCCCGTCCTCGGCCCGCTCGAGGTCGTCACGGGTCAGGGCGTGGTTGGAGAGCAGAAGCGGTTGCAGCTTCTCGGCATACAGGCTCCGCGCGGCCCGGAAGAGGGCGGCGGCCGTGGGATCCAGCGGCGACTGGCCCTCGACGATGTAGCTGAAGGCGTCCCCGACAGGCACGACGTCGTCGACGGTGAGGTCGTCACGACCGTCCACGAGCATCTGCTGCATGACCTTGAGCGCGGTCCGTTCGCGCTGCATGACGCTGGCCAGGCTGCGCAGCGTCGAGACGAGGGCGGGGGAGAAGGGGTAGGTCCGGCGGAACGCGGTGGCGTCCGCGCCCCGGTGGGCCTCGTCGGTGTTGACCCCGTCCAGGAGCACGTCCCACACCTCGGGCCTGCGCTCCAGGTGGTCGAACGCCTCGTTCATCACCTGCTCGGCCCGCTCGTCCTTCCGGCGCAGCAGGCGCTGGCGCGCGACGTGGGGCAGGTTGTCGTCCCCGAGCACGACGGTGGCGAAGCGGCCCTCCTGGTGCCTGAAGGCCCGGTCGAGCGCCTCCTGCTCCGCACCGCTGGCGCCGGAGTCGGCGAACCACCTGCGCAGGTCCATCTGCCGGGCGATGAAGGAGATCAGGGGTATGGCGCGCGGCCCGGTGGCGGATTCGACGAGCTTGGTGATCTTCTGGCTCTCCCGGCGGAAGAAGGACGGGTCCTGCACCGAGAAGGCGAGCCACAGCACGAGCTCGTCGAGGAAGAGCACGACCGCGTCGTAGCCAAGGCTCTGTGCGTGGGCGGAGATGGCGGCCAGCCCGGTGTCCAGGTCGAGGTAGGTCGCCTGCTGGGTGTAGGAGCGGAAGTAGTTCTGCACCAGGGCGGTGACGAGCTGCTGGCGCTCCTTGGTGTCTGGTGTCGCGGCGCGCGCCCGGTCGTAGGAGTCACGGTCCCACGACCCGGATCCCAGCACGGCGCCCCACTCGTCGTCCCCGGTGCCGCCGGCTGCCGCGCCCCCGTTGAGGCCAGAGAAGAAGGCGTCGTCGCCGAGGCGGGCGCGCATCTGCTCGGCGTCGGCCAGGAGTGCGTCCGACTCGTGCACCGCTGGGAGAGGGGCGTCGGGGTGCAGCTCGCGCAGCTGGCGGATGTAACCGTCGAAGAGCGCCTGCTCGAGAGACTCTGCGCCCAGCAGGTGGAAGGCGAGGGGAAGCACCTTGCGGTCCTGCAGGGTGGGGTCGTAGCGGGCCACCACGCCCTGCAGCTCGGTCTTCGAGCGCGCCACCGGGTCCTGGCGCAGCAGCGCGTGCAGCACGGCCATGAAGTGGCTCTTACCCGAGCCGAACGACCCGGTGAGGAACGCTCCACGGCTGACGTGCGAGCCAATGGCCTCCGACACCAGTCCGAGCGCCTGGTCGAAGGCGTCGGCGAGGTCGTCCGTGACGACGTACTGGTCCAGCGCCGAACGCGCCCCTGCCCCGATGCTGTCCGTGAGGCGGAGGACAAAGTCCTCTTCCCCCGCCCGCGTCGGAATCTCGATGACGTCCTTGAGCAAGGTGCTCACACTGTCCACCTCTCCCGGGATGCGTCTTGCCAGCCGAGGCCCGCCGCCAAGAGCGTCCTCATGTCGTCTCCGTGGCTCAGGATGTCATCCACATCCCAGCCGCTCGCCTTCGTGTGGGCAGCCATCAGCTGAAACTTCAGACTCTGCTGCTCGGACCGGTATTGGTTGATCTTCGCCCCAGGGGCCAGGTTCGACCGCCTCGTGTTCTCCGAGCGCGACATGAGGCACAGGTTTCCGAAGCGGTCCACGGTGTCCGAAGGGAGGCGCGTGATGTTGCCAGACGGGTCGGGGTGCTGCGGATAGAAGTGCTCCACCGACGACCGGTAGCGAAACCTGTACTGCTTGTACGTGATGTCGTGTGTCCGAGGAGCATCTGTCAGGGTGCCGTCTTTTAGCCTTCTCCACAGCAGGTAGTCCAGGTAGTTGAAGGCAAAGTGGCTGGTCGATGTGCCTTGGTCCAGGTCGTGCAGGCCCACCGTCTGGAACCGCGACTCGGCCAGCCGCTGCAAGAAAGTCACGAGTCTTGCCGCGTCCGGTGTCTCTTCACTGGCGTACAGGTGCTCGAGCAGGGCGTAAAGGAAGTTCTTGTAGGAGCGGCGGGAGTCGGTCACCTGGAACATCGACTGAAGCAGCACGACGTGCTCGTGTTCCTCGGAGGTCGCCGACTCGTCCTCACCGTCGCTGCCGAACGTCGAGATCGGCGACAGCTTCTTGTTGAGCCTGCGCGCACGGAGCAGCACCCAGTTGGAGTCGTCCTCGCTCTCGCGCGACCGGTCTGTCTTGATGACGTACTGATCGAAGAGAAAACGCGCGCGCAGCAGCGCGTACGCGAAGTCCCTGACCTGCTCCGCGGTCGAGATCGTCTGCTCGAAGAGTGTGACGAGCTGCTTGTCGTCCAGCGGGACGGCGGAAGGGCCAGACCAGCTGAAGGCCGAGCGGGCCGGTTGGGCGAGGGCAAGAACATGGAGGAGGAAGTTCGAGAAATCGATGATGGACCCGTACCGATCGAGTTCTTCGTCGTTCGACCCGTCTCGCCCGTTTCGTGCACCGCTGCCCTCTGCTATCAGACTGATGAGGGTGCGATCATCTTGTGCGATGTCCGGCGCCGTGACTCTGAGCGCGTCTGCGACGTCGTCGAACGACGATACCCTGAGCCGGCCCCATCCCTTGCCGAAAAGCTCGTCGCGCACATCGGGCGCGAACTTTGCCTGCAGGTGGCGGCTCATGTCACTGCAGGCGTCCCAGATCAGGGCCAGGGTCCGGGAGGCGACACCGTCGTCCACATCTGCCAGCTTCGACATGAGAGATGCCTTGACGATCTCATGCTTCTCGAGCTGCTCACCACGGCTGTTCATGACCTCGAAGTAGTGGTTGAGGTCGGTTGTCGCAGGCAAGGTCGTGCGTACGAGTCGGACGCTCTCCAACAGGTACGAAAGGTCGTCCTCGTCGAAGTCTCCAGTCTCATGGGCTGACCGGACCGTCTCGACAGCAACCTTGATCCCGAACTCCTGGAGATCGTCCGGCGAGCAGTCTCTACCGCGTCGGGCCAGGAGGTCGAGATCGGCGGAGGAACGTGCACGTCCCTCAAACACCAGCGTGCGCCGGAGTTCGTTGCCTTGGTCCGTCAGCGTGGTCAGAATGATGTAGAGCGTGGTGAGCCGCTGCTGGCCGTCGACCACCTCGTACAGCACCCCGTCGCCAGAAGGATGAGCGCGTGCGTGCGTGACGAGCGATCCGATGTAGTAGCTGGCGGCGCCGCGCTGGCGGTAGTCACGTACGTCCTGCATCAGGGTGACGATTTGGTCGTATCCCCAGGCATAGGCACGTTGGTAGATCGGGATGACGTACTGGTCGGACCCGAAGAGGCCCGCGATGTTGACGATCTCAGGCTGCCTACGGCTCATCGTCGCGCCCCTTCCTCGGTCGTGAACAAGCAGTGCAGCTCCGGGTATCCGTTGAGCTCAGGGGAGGCGAGAACCCTGCGCAGAATCTCCTGTGGTCGCGTGGCGAGACGAAGTTCCTGGAAGAGGTTGGTGGACGGCGGTCGCGCGGAGCTTCTACCCAGGGCGTAGTTGTTGACCATGGCCCGCCGGACCTGCTTGCTCTGTACTCGGGGCGCCATCGCGTACCGCGCCATCATGAGCGCCGCCCGGTCGAGGCTCTGCTCACCGAACCGATCCACGTAGTAGAGACCAGACAGTCGAAGAGGTTCCGTACCAGCTGGTGCGTGGGCATTCGTCGGTGGGCGTCGAGGAGGTCAAGAACCGGCTTGAGCTCTGGCAGCACGTCGAATATTGCCCCGGCGTCGTCCTGGAAGAGGCCACATCGAAGCCCCAAGTCGTAGTAGTGCCTGACCATCAAGAAGAACGTCTCGCCGTTGAGCACCGGATGGTCGATCTGAAAGGGGTATTCCACGCCGGAGAGAGCGCCGTATCTGATGAGAGTCGAGTTCTCCTGCGTGTAGTCGTCTGTGTAGTTCTTGGCGTAGAGGAACGGCCTGGCCCAGCGGTTCTTCTCGTTGCTGGGGTCTGCCTCCTTGATGCCCTTGAACAGTTCGACATGCTCGCTGGAGAAACCCTGCTGGGGGACGTCCTGCCCGTTGGCCCAGCGCTTGATCTTATAAAGGTAGTCGCTGAAGAGCTGGTGGATCGACTCCGGTGGGATCTCTTCCCATAGTCGGACCATGGCGAGTCGCAGCTGCGGGGACGCGTGCTCCAGGCTCATCTCTCGGATGTGGAACGCTTTTAGTAGGTCGGTGGGATAGAGCGCCCGACCCCGGGTGTTCTGCGAGTCGAACATCTGGAACGCCTCGTCGATGTGGTTCACCGTCAGCACCACAACCTCGCAGCTGTCGAGGAAGAACTCCGCCCAGTGACTCAGGTCACCACGCCGAGAACCGAAGGACTCGGACACATAGGTGTAGTTGTCCTGGACGTTGGCCTTGCTGATCTCCAGACCCACGTCGGGGAGGGCAGCAGCCGACGTGTCGGGCACGTCCGCGCTTGTGTGTTTCGCCAGATAGAGCGCGATCAGGCAGAAGGTGGTGAACCGCTGCTGACCGTCGACGATGTTAAGGTTTCCTCTGGCGTCTCTGTGCAGGATGAGCGTTCCCAGCCGGTACTGGCCGTAGGTGCGGAAGGTGTCGACGTCGTCTATCAGCTGTGCCACGTTGCGGACAGTCCATTTGTAAGGCCGCTGGTAGTCAGGGATATGCAGGTCTCGGCGAAGCAGCTCCCCGACGGTGACGATCTCAGGTGCGACGAATGGGGCCTGCGTTGAGTCCTCGACGCTAGACATAGTCATGTGTAGCTCCTGGGTCGTCGTCCGCGTCGGGTGGGTTGGGGTCGCCAGGCGCGTAGTTCGTCGATTGTCTTGCCGACTTGGAGATTGCGGTCGTGGAGTTGTTGGCGGGTGAACTCGGCCAGGGACATGCCGTAGGTGGGGTCGATGTCGGAGTGCCATTGGTCGACCCAGGGTTGGAGCTCGGCCAGGCCGGCGACCAGGGGGATGAGCTGGTTGTCGTCGAAGCCTTCGGACTCGCGTTGGTCGATGATGATGGCCAGGGCCAGGGATTGTTGGGCGTGGTCCCATCCGGCCCAGCCGAGCAACGGCGTGGGGTCGGTGGCGCGGCCGGCGTCGGGGTAGAGGATGAAGCGCTCCTTGGGTACGTCGAGCTTGCCGCGGGCCTGCCACCACGAGGCCTTGCGGAAGTCGGCGGAGGTGTACTTCGGCGGGACCGGGATTGGCCCGACGTCCTCGCCGGCGTCCTCGCGCCGTTGCAGGTCCCAGGTCTCCTCCCACGCGGCCCGTTTGCGCAGCCCGGTCTCCTTGAGCCGGTAGGCGGCCAGGTAGGGCACCGCCTCGTCAACCAGCAGCCGGGTCAGGGAGGTGGTCAGGGGCACGTCACGTCGGCCTTCCCACAGGGCGATCACGTCGGTGATCTCGGTGTCGCGGGCGACGAGGTCGGCCAGCTGGGCGAGGCTGCGCGGTGCCGGGCGACCCTGGGCGTCGAACCAGTAGTCCCTGTCCTCCAGCCGGTCCAGCAGCCAGTCTCGCAGGGCGTGCTCCTGCTGCCTGTCCCACGGCACCGACGCCCACCGGCGCTTGTGCTCCGGCTTTTCCAACAGGCCGATCGCCCGGTCGGACTCGATCAGGTCGATCCGGCGCTGGACCAGGTCGCGGTACGCCGCCGGCCACCGGTCCGGGATCTCGGTGACCGGTGTTGACCCGTGACGCGCAAACCATTCCGTATCCACCGCGCCCGTGGCGGTTTGGCGAGCCAACACGATCTCGAACGCCCGCTCACCGAGTTCTACTTGCGGCAGGTCCAAGCCATATGTCAGGTCGTGGTGGACGAGCCCATAGGCCTTGTAGACCTCCCAATCGAGTTCTTCCTGCTCAGCGATCATGCGGGCCTGAAGGTGCTTGGTGGCAGATCTTGCGTTCTCCAAGCGGGCCAAGGTGGGTGTGTCCTCCTGGGTGATGGCGCGTGGAAGTTGCGAACTCAATTTACGAGCGGCGCGTTGCAAGTTAGTCGCGCGGTGTGTAGGCAAGCTTTCTGGGAGTGGCAGGTCGCCGATCCCAGCTCCGTTAAACTGGTAAGTCCTTGCCCAAGAAATGCCAGCCGCGCCACCTTTAGCTTTACATCTCTGCTTCAGCCAAAAGCAAGCTGTGGATGAATTCAGAACAGAAAGCAGGCCCAGGTATCCGTCTTCGGTCTGGGGTGTGGGCAATTTTAGGGCCACTACGGTCTCTTTGAAGACCCCGGGTTGTTCGTGAAGTACCGCATGAACATGGGTGGCGACGTTGGCGACTAAAACGGAAAGGGGCGTTTCGTAGGCCGAGCTGGTGTGTTGCTGGTATTCTGTCCAGTGACGTCCCGCGGCTTCCATGTCGCCCTGGAAGGTCGACCGAGCAGACATCACACTCCGTAGTGGCCAGAGGCCACGAACCAATCGGGGGTCTGATGGATCTCCTGTAGCGTACGGGTATACTACGTTCTCGGAGTGGTTCCAAGTCCAATCTCGTATTTCGCCGCCCACGACGAACGGGCGGACGAACGGGTTCAAAAGGACACGATTGAAGGGGCCGGGCGGATCGAATGCGTCATCACTGCCTGCGCGGATGCTCCGGCCGATGGGTGGCTCTGCGTAGTCTGCGACATTCTGATGAGTGGCGCCGTCGATCCTCTCTAGTAGGTCCGACACCCCTCCGCCTGCAAGACTCCAAGGGTGTTTCCGGAGAGCATCTCGAGACAAGTTTGTAACTTCGATCCAATCATTCTTGAAACCGGTCTCATTCAAATGGTCGACAATGGATCGCCAGTAGGGACCCTTGCCTCGGTCGCCGTGTCGCCGGGACTCGCGTTTCCCCTTGCTTAGAATGGCTCTGACGTCGATATTTTCGGGCGGTCCCGGGCGGCCGGTGATGATGACTGTGGGGGTGCCGTCGCTGTTATGCCCAGGGATCCAAGCGCCCTCCGAGTCGATAACAAGGCGTAGGTCCTTGCGGGACAGAAAGTCTTCGATGAGCTTGGAGCCGAACTCGCGTTTCATAAACGAGTTGGAGGTGATCTGCCCGGTCCACCCCGCCGGAAGACCCTCGGAACCGGGGGTGGCGAGCTCGAAGAACCGTTCCATGAAGGGCACGCTCAGTGCATATGTGCCCTTGCAGGTGTCGTACAGGTCGCGGTAGCGCTGGTTGAGGGTCTTGTCCTTGACGGTGATGTACGGGGGGTTGCCCACGACCACGTCGTACCGGCCCGGGGTGAGCGTCTCGCGCAACGCTTCTAGGTCTTCGACGGTGTAGGTGAACCCGCCTGCCTGAGCGTCGGGGTCGAAGGGTCCGAGGTTGATCTCCTGCTGGGTGCGTCCGTGCAGCAGGGAGTCCCCGGTGTGCACGTGCACCGGCCAGGAGGGCGCGTCCTCCAGGGAGGTGCGCCTGGTGCGGTGCAGGGCGGCGACGGTGAGGCGGAACCGGGCGATCGCGACGGCGAAGGGGTTGATGTCCACCCCATACACGGCGTCCAGGGCACGGGTGACGGTCTCGTCGTCGGACAGCGACGGGTCGTGCTGCTGCCAGCGGGTGACGAGCCGGTCGAACGCGCCGAGGAGGAAGTGGCCGGACCCGCAGGTGGGGTCGATCAGCTTGAACCCCTCCAGGGGCCGCTCGGCCAGGGCAGGCTCGAGGGTCTGGTCGAGGATGAACTCCTCGACGAAGACCGGGGTCTGCAGCAGGGCGTAGGTCTTCTTCGCGTGCTCGGACAGGTCTTGGTAGAGGTCGCCTAGGAACCGGGTCGACAGGTCCTGGTCGGTCAGGTCGTGCACGGGGTTGCCGTGGTCGTCCCGGGCCCGCCAGAAGTCCAGCAGCTTGGTGACCGCCTGCCCGGAGGGGGAGACCTGCCACAGCGGGGAGTGGTCGTCCACCAGCGCGGCGGTGGCGGGCAGGTCCTTCAGGTGGTGCACGGCCTGCAGGAACCACTCGCGGTCAGTGTGCTCGGGGTGCTGACGGAAGTACGCCAGCTGCGCATCCAGCGCCTCCTGCCGGCGAGCCCCGGGACCGGAGACCCATACCGGGGCGACCAGGCGGTTGTCCTCGCAGAACCGGACGAACACGCTCGTCAGCACCCACGCGACCGCGGCCTGGGTCACCCGGTCGTCGCGGAACGCCACCCACGAGGCCGACGTCCGCTCCGCCGCCAAGGCCTCCCGGTGCTCCTCCTGCCACCGCACCCGACGCTCCACATCAGCGGCCAACCGCTCCCGCAGATCGTCCTCCAGCACCAGCACCAGGGCCTTCAGATCCGACGTCAGACCATCACTCGCGCTCAATTGCAGCTCCTGGGTCAGGGGTGGGGGTAGCGCCGACGGACGCCGCCCGGTCGCGGGCGTCGATCCACTCGGTGTCCAGGGCCAGGAACTGGCCGGGGGAGTTCAGGGTGACGGGCTTCCCGTCGAGCACCGGTCCGTGCACGTGCCGGAGTTGTGGCACGACGAGCCAGACGGCCTGCCGGCGGGACCGGGTCAGGTCGGTCCACTGCGTCAGCTCACGGAGATGGCCGTAGCGGGCGAGGGGGGCGGCCTCGGTGAGCAGGACCGGCCGGTCGGTGCCATCGTCGGTCATTGCGTCCTCGATTGCCGACGTGACCGCAGGGAGCGCCCGCTCGACCAGGGTTGCTAGGCCCTGTGCGGGGCGGGTGCCGGGCTCGGCGGCGTCGGCGGCCTGGACGGTCGACCACTTCATACCGATCTGCTCCGCCTGAGAGCGAACGGCGGCGAGCAGGGTGGAGGTGAGGTCGATCTTGACTGCGCCGAACTCGTGGGTGAGCACCCGAACCACCCGATCCAGCCGGTGGCCCGGCACGCCGAGGGCGAGGAAGGACCGGCGGGAGCGGCTGTCGCGCAGGCGCTGACCGGCGACCCCAGCGGAAGACACCGGTGCCACGTCGGTGACGATGCGGGTCGGCTGCCGCGTGTCGAGTCCCGTCGTGTCGGAGGAGGCGGTCGCACTGCGGTAGGCGCGCAGCCCGGCGTCGTAGACCAGGGGCAGGCCCGATGCGGCCACGACGGCGTCCAGCTCGGGCCGGTCGGGCAGAGTGGGCACCGCGGGGAACCGGGCGCGCACGCGGTCCTGCACAGAGCGGGGGCTGAGCTGCTGCTGGGCGGGGATGCCCCTAAGCGTGTGGGCCAGTGCGTGGCCGGCCGGCAGGTCGCGGTGGTGCAGCTCCCCGGCGCCGGAGGCCGCCGCCCGGGTCGAGACCGCTGCGGCGAGGCGGGCGCGGCGACCAGGGTCCTGCAGCGGGGACGGCACGTCTTCCCGGGTCGCAACGAGCGGGCTGAGGCGGTCCTCCACCAGGTCGGCCGGCACGAGCCCGTCGTGGTCGGCCCCGCCGTCGGTGTCGACCAGACGGTCGGCCTCGCGGCCCAGGGCCTCGGCCAGCTCCAGCAGGTCTGGCGCCACGGCCAGGAGGACCACGCGCCCGTCGCGCCGGCGGGTGTGCCAGGCCTCGGCCTCGGCCTCGGCGCGCACGAGTGCCCTCTGGCGGTCGACGACCACCCGCAGCATGCCCTGGACGAGGCGACGTTCGTCGCCCTCGGTGCGGCTGTACGGCATACCCCTGGGGGTCATCGTCGTGAGCACGGTGTGGGTGAGCTCGTCCACGGTGGCCACCCCGCCGAGCTCGTCCAGTCGCTCCCGGACGAGGTGGTCCAGTCGCTGGAGCAGGTCACGGGTGCGCGGGTGGTCGGCCCACCCGTCCTGCAGGGCGGTCAGCAGCTGGGTGGCCCGGGCGGGGGTGACCGGGGTCGGCAGGTGGGCGGCCAGCTGCGCCTGGGTGGCGAACGCGTCCAGGTCGCTTCCGGCCCCCAGGAGCAGACGCGCCATGGCCTGCCGTGGGGCCGAACGGCCCTTGCCCGTGTGCGCCATAAGCAGCTCGGCCGCGTCGATGGGCGAGGGCAGGGACGTGGCGCCCGTGATGGGTGCCAGCCCGCGGACGGCGTCGGCGAACCGGGTGCGCCACTCCTTGGCGCGGCTCTTGACCTCACGCCGGGTCGCCTCGGCGGACCCGGAGAAGTTGAGGCGCACCGCGTCCAGCGCGACCAGGTCGCCGACGGTGACCACGCCGAGCGGCTCGATCGCGGACAGTGCGCGGGCGGACAGGCCGGCCTTGGCGAGCGGTGTGTCCAGGGTGGCGGCGGCGGCCAGCTCGTCGGCGTCGTCGGGGATCGTGGTGGCCGAGGGGGAGAACGCAGCCTCCCACTCCCGCAGCATGTCGGCGACGGTGTGGTGGCGACGGTCGGTGTCGCGGGCCAGCGCCATGGTGAAGAAGTCGACCATGGCGGCGGCGATCGTCGGGTCGAAGGCGGACGAGTCGATCCGCGCCTCGTCGGGCACGGTGGCCGGGTGGGCGGTGCCGTCGCCGTAGGCCGGGGTGGAGCCGGTGGCCATCTCAAAGAGGACGACCGCGGCCGCGTAACGCTCGGCGTGGGAGTCGTAGCGAGGACGGTCCTCCCCGGCGAGGAAGGGGTCGAGGTATGGCGGGGTGCCGGCGTCGGTGGCGGAGGCGGCAGCGCGGGTGAGGGAGAAGTCGAAGAGGACCAGGTGTTTGGTGCGGTCACCCTTGCTCACGCGGACCCCGAGGTTGGCGGGTTTGATGTCGCGGTGGTCCACGCCGGCCCGGTCGAGCGCGGCGAGGGCGTCGAGCAGGTCGCTGCCGTAGCGTTGCAGCAGGTCCAGGGAGAGCCTGGTGCGCTCGCGCATGACCTCGGCCAGCGTCTGCGGGCCGGCGGACTCCAGCAGGAGCGACTGACGTCCGCCGATGGCGATTGGTCCGTCGACGAGGCGGACGAGGCGGGGATCGTCGAGACGGGAGAGGACCTCGGCCTCGTCCTGGAGGCGGCGTGCCGCGTCGTCGTCGAGGGCGACCTTCAGCACCCGTTCTGGCTCCCCGTCGGTCAGGGTGTCCCTGACCAGGAGCCCCACGGCGGTCGAGCCCTGGCCCAGCCGACGCACGAGGGAGTAGCGGCCGGCGAGCACGTCGCCGGGACGGGCCTCGAGCGGGTCGACGTCGGGCGCACCGGACTGCTCGAGCCCGGCCTCGGCCTGGGAGAGCTGCTCGAGGAAGACGGCCAGGTCTGGCGTCCGCTCGCTGGGCGAGGGGCGCGTGGCCGACAGCACGACGTGGCGCAGCGCCTCGGACGCCTCCGGAAGCTCGGGGCTGATGTCCAGACCACCCTGCTGGCGCAGGCGGTCGCGCAGGGCGGCAGCCCCGGGCGCCGGGTGCTCGCCGGTGAGCACGTAGTAGGCCAGGGCGCCGAGGCCGAAGACGTCGAGGCGGAAGCGGTCGTTGGCGCTGGCCTGCCAGGTGCCCTCGGGTGCGTGGTAGACGACGTGGCCGTCCTCGTCGGTCGCGACACCCGGTGCCCCGGCGCGGTGAAGCGCGGTAACGCCCTCCTGCGGCAGCCCCGTCGGGGCCGTGGGTGCGGCGACACCGGCGCCGTGCCAGTCGCCCACGAGGACCTTGACCGACCCGTCGCCGTGGGAGCGCACCCAGATGGCGTCCGGGCTCAGGTCGCGGTGGGCGACGGCGTTGCCGTGGGCGTAGTGCACGGCTTCCGCGATCTGGCGGATGACGTCGAGCTGGGTCTCCAGCGGCAGTCCGTGCGGCTGCTCCGCGAGCCAGAGGTCCAACCGCTGCAGCGAGTCGTCGAGGGGGTAGACCAGACCGGTGCCGAGCTCGGACTCGACCATGTCGAGCGGCCGCAGGAGCCCGTCGTGCACAATCGGTTCATCGTGGCGAACTGTGGGTGGCCAGGCGACGCAGCTCGCGGGCGGCGGACTCCGGCGCACCGGGCGGGGGGATGCGGAAGCGGATGCGGGCGTGCTGCGTCTGGTCGACCTGGTGGTAGGCGCGCCAGTCCTGCCACCCGTCGCCCTGCGCGACGAGCGCCTCCTCGATCACCCAGGAGCCGGCCGTGCGCTCGCGACGGGGGACGAGGCCGAGCCGCTCCATGAGCGAGCACAGGATCTGCTCCTGGTTCGTCCCGATCGCGCGGCCCTCGCGCGGCTGCTCCAGGAGACGTTCGCTGATGCCGGGGAGACCGGACGTGTCCTCGAGACCGTCGACGCCGAACAGGCCCTTCGCGGCGACGTCCGGCATGTCGACGTGCAGACGCGGGTGGTGGAGGAAGACCGACTCCTGGACGAAGGGCACGATGGCCCGGGTGTCCGGAACGGGCTCACCCGTCGTGCGGGCGGCGGCGAGCAGCTCGTCGGTCAACCGGGTGGCGAGGTACTGCGCCTTGCGCCGGGCCAGCTTCAAGGGAGAGGGCTCAGCACGCTTGCCGTCGCGCAGCCACCGGTGCTCGTCGCCGCGGAGGATGCCCGAGTAGTACTTGAGCTCGACCAGGTGGAGGCGCCCACGGCCCAGCACGAGCAGGTCGACCTCGTGCCAGCGACCGTGGTTGTCCCGGAACTCGAAGTTGGACCAGGCCCGGTAGGGAGAGAGATCGGGGAGCAGCTGACGGACGATCTGCAGGCCCTCGGCCTCGTGGTCGAACTGCGACGGGGTCACCTCTACCCATCGTTCGTCCGAGAGCGCCACGCTGCCTCTTCCCCGTCCTGCTTTGCCTCGAGATCTTCTGGGCCACCATAACCAGCCCCTCGCGTCTGCGCGCCCCCGGGATGCGCGTTTCCCCTGCTCTCTGGGGGTTACGAAGCGAAGGCTCTTGCCGCGCGTCGACTGGGCTCGACGGTCTCCACTCGGAACGGGCATTCCTTGCCAGCGATCTCGGCGTAGGCATCGCGGGCATTCTCTGCAGCCGCTCGTGTCCGCTCGAGGGGGTCCAGACCCTTACCCTTGCGTTGCAGAAGCCCGCCGTAGAAGTTCGCGGCGAAGAGCGTGCACTCCGGTTCAGTGACCATGCGGCGCGCCCCGATGTAGGTGACTGGAGCCTCGAGACAGTCGCGCATGGTGAACTTCTGAGTCCCGCCGTTGCAGCCGTCCACGTAGAGGCACGCGGCATAGATGCCCCGGCCTTGGGTCTCGAGCCAGCCGGCGACCGTGCTGACCTCGACGTCGCTGTCGCGCCCGACGAGCGACGGAGCGTCGCTCCCTCTGCCATTCATGTGACTGGCGAGGTGCAGGACGAGCGCCTCGGCGTGGAGAGCTGCCGTGAGCACGGCCGTATCCGCCGAGCTCACCTTCTCCACGTGGGCCAGAGGTTCGGCAGGCGCGTAGATCCCGTCCTCGGACTCCTCCCACAGCGCCGCTGTCGACAGGATGAGGTTGCGGGTGGCCTCGAGCGAGTGGTGGAAGTCGGTGCCGCCCGAGAAGTCGACGATGCGGATCGTAGGAGTCCTCATCGTTCCACCCTGGCACGCAACCTGCGGTCACGTCAGGCAGACTCCCAGGCATGGACAACGGTGCCCAGCGATCGTCCCTTCGGCTCCCGCAGCCCTCAGCCCAGCCCCTCTACCGGGCGGCCGAACGATGGCGTGACGAGGCGCTGCTCGCTGACGCGAGCCTCTTCGGTGGCCACCAGCTCGACGGCCTGGCGGCAGGTCGCGAACTCGTCGAGCACTTCGTGGAGAACCTCGACGTCAGCCCAGGCACCTTCGTCGAGAAGCTCAGGAGTCAGCTGTCCACCGTCAGCACCGATGCCGTGCAAGTGGCTGCCGAGCTGCTCTACGTGCACTTCCTCATCGTCTCGACCGACGCCGTCAAGAGCAGGACCAAGCTCCAGACGATCCAGGCCGTGCTCGACTTCCGGGAGGGACAGACGTCCGGCGTGCCAGATGATCTCGCCGAGGCCTTGCGTGGCGGAGCGGCTCACCCGGGCCAGGCGTTCAACAACTATCGATGGAAGATGTTCGCCTTCCTCATCAACTTCTTCGTCAGGATGAAGTCGCTTCCGATCGACCAGCGAAGGGCGGCCCTGACCGACCGGGCCCGGTTGCAGGGGATCTTCGATGAGCTCGACCAGCAGACCGTGTGGTCGCAGATGTGGGCCGTCGAGCACCTGCTCTTCCCGGATCTGACCCCGCCGATGCTCAACCGCGACGACCGTGCGGCGGTGGTGAGCACCTGGCCAGACCTGGGCGGTGACGTCGCCGAGGTGTTGAGCCGCCTTGAGCCCAATGCCGAGTATGGAGAGCGCAGAGCCGTGCTGCCGTACCGGACGCCCTATCGCGAGAAGTGGAAGGGCATCGACCTCACCGTCACCCGCTATGCGGAGTGGGGCGTGAGGCTCCTTCGCGTTGCTGAGGAGCAGTTTCAGGAGGAGATCGACTTCAAGGAGTCCATCGCAGTCAACCTCCGGGCCGTACTTCGCGCCAGGGAGGATCCGGACCTGCTGAACGAAGAGCTTCGCAAGGCGATGACCGGCGGTGACTTCAACCTCGTGCACTTCTACGTCGTGGACGACTTCCGGAAGTGGGTCAAGGCCGAGCCCCAGGCCGCGGCGCAGGCACTAGCGGCCTTTGGCACCTACCGGGGCGCGGAGGCGATGGATCGCTTCCTCGAGTTGGTGCCTCGGACGGGGCAACTGTCCGGTCTAGGTGGTCGGATCAGTCTCGGCGCGGTCTTTCTGATGGCCGTGGATCCACGTACCTGGCCTCCGTACCGCGACCGCCCGGCTAAGACCACCGCCCGCCTGACGAAGGGGTATCGAGCCCAGGAGAGCGCAACCGCGGGAGAGCACTACGGACTCTTTCTGGAGAGGCTCGATCTGATCATGGGAGCGATGAGCGATGCGGGCCGCCCGATCGCCGACAGACTGGAGGCCCAAGCGCTGGCATGGCTCGTGGCCGAGTATGACGACATCCCAGGCTGGGACAACGACACCTATCAGGCATTCGACGCCTGGCGCTCAGGGAAAGACGTCGCGGCGCCTGTCGAAACCTCATCGTCGGAGGGTCAGCGTGATTCGCCTCCTCCAGCGACAAGTACCGCGAGCACTCTCGAGGACCTCGCCGAGGAGCTCTCGTTCGCAGAAGCCGATCATCCCTGGCTCGAGGAGACGGTGGCACTGCTTCGCGAGAAGCGTCAGCTCATCTTCCAAGGGCCGCCGGGGACCGGCAAGACCTACATCGCGCGGGCACTGGCCGAGTTCATCACCGGCGCGACCGAACGGATTGGCGTTGTCCAGTTCCACCCGTCCTACGCCTACGAGGACTTCGTCGCCGGGTTGCGACCCGATCCCCTGCAGGCCGGTCGCTTCTCGCTCGTGGCCGGTCCGTTGCTCCGCATGGCTCAGCAGGCCAGGGGCAACCCTGACGAGATCTTCGTCCTCATCATCGACGAGATCAATCGCGCCAACGTGCCGGCCGTGTTCGGCGAACTCTACTACCTGCTCGAGTACCGCGACGCCGAAATCACGATGACCTACGACACGGCCCCCTTTAGCCTGCCGAAGAACCTGCTGATTATCGGCACGATGAACACAGCTGACCGGTCCATCACGATGCTGGACTCCGCGATGCGCAGGCGCTTCTACGTGCGAGACCTCAGACCCGGCGAGGTCCCGTTAGACGGCATCCTCCGCACTCACCTGCAGCGACTGGCGCCGGAGCTCACCTGGCTGGCGGACCTGCTGGAGCAGGTGAACGGGGCCATCGGTGACCGCGAGCTGGCGATCGGCCCCAACTTCTTCATGGGGGATCCACCGACCGAGGTGCGGGCACGTCGGGCGTGGGAGAACAGCGTGATGCCCACCCTGCGCGAGACCTTCTACAACCGGCCGGAAGTGCTGGAGGGCCTGGACTTCACGACCCTCAAGGACCGGGTCAAGGGGACCGTCACCGACGATGCTGCTGACTGAGTGGGCCTGGTCGCCCTCGTTGCAGGTTGAGCCTTCCGTGCGTCGTGTGCTGGAGGACCGTTTCGACGCGACCATCCGGATGGGGTCGGGCCCCGACGAGTTCATCGTCCGACCTGGCGGGGTCGTGGGGTCGGTCACGGTGGGCCAGACGGGGGTGACCGTCCGACCCAAGATCGATATCGACCGCGTGCTGTTCATGGTGGCCTACGCGCACGACCCGTACGACTGGCAGAACCAGATGTCGACGATCGGGTCGGTCGACTCCCTCGTGGACGGCATGGCGGGCCTGTTCGTGCGGGCCTGCGCGCCCTTGACGGCTCGGGGGCTCCTTCGGGACTACCGAACCGTCAACGTGGACGACAGGGTTGTGCGTGGCAAGGTCGCCTGGCCCACGCAGGCCAGGCGCATCCGTCCCGTCCCCATCGCCCTACGGCACCATGTCCACGACGACGACATCACGGAGAACCGCATACTTAGAGCCGCCTGCCAGGTGCTCCGGCGACATCACGTCTCGTCGAGGGTGGCTAGCGAGCTGGCACGGCTGTGGAACATCCTCCGCGACCTGGGCACGCTGCCCATGCCCGCAGACGCTGCGGACCGGGTCCGTTGGACCCGCCGGAATGCGCACTACAGACCAGCGGTAGAGCTGGCGGGGGTCATCCTCCGCGGCCAGATGGCCGATCTTGTCGCCGGAGACGTCGCGGTCCAGGGCTTCACCCTGGTGATGCACGACGTCTTCGAGCAGTTCGTGCGGACCGCACTCCGGAACGCATGGGGCGCCTCCGAGGTCGACATGCCCGACTCCTGGAAAGGTGGACAGCTAACCCTGGACCAGGCGAACCGAGTCAGGCTCAACCCTGACCTGGGATGGTCTCCGCACGGCGTCTGGAAGTTCGTGGGCGACGCCAAGTACAAGAAGGACGACTCAGGAACTGGACGATCCTCAGACATCTACCAGGCGCTTGCCTATGCAGTCGCGACTCGACTGCCCGAGGCGACTCTCTTCTACGGCGAGGGAGGCGACGACCGTGATCACGTCATCCACCAGGTCGGCAAAGTCGTGCGCGTCAGGCACCTGGACCTGGCGCAGCCCCCTCAACAGTTGCTGGAGCAGCTCCGACGTATCGCGGGGAATCTGTGTTCGCTCCGACGTACCGGCACGCCTCACTGCAACCGACTCAGGGCTGAACGATGCGACGTGCTCGTCCCATCGTGACCGTCGCTGTGCTGCCCACGAGGACGGTGTCGACCTGAGTCCCGGCGGCGGCCTCGACCACGCTGGCATAGGCACGCAGCTGTGGCGCGTAGAACGATGCGCGGGCAGGCCACGCCTCGGCGGGAACGTTGTCCGTCTTGTAGTCGACCACCATGAGCCGCCCGTCGTCCTCGCGGTAGAGCAGGTCGACGAAGCCCTCCAGCACCGTGCCGTCCTCCTGCACCGTGCCGACGTAGGACTCCCGCCAGTGCTCCCGCACCGCTGCCCGTCGGACGACGTCGGACTGGAGCAGCGACCGAGCCAGGTCACGGACCACGTCGGCGTGGTCGGTGACGCCCTCGGCCCAGCACTGCGCGGCCACCGCGCCCTCCAGGCCGGCTCCGGTGGCCAGATCCACGGTCTGCATGACACCGTGCACCGCGCGACCGATGGCCGAGCCGTAGCGGCCCTTCACCCAGGCCGGTCGCTCCACGTCCCGCGCACCCTTGGCCTTCGACCGGGTCAGCTGATCGGCCTCGTCGTGCGGCACGTCCGATGTGCCCTTGACCCCGTCGTCCGGTCCGGCCCCGACGACGGCACCGCTCAGCTCGACCTCAGGGTCCGTCCCCTCCAGGCCGGAGGCGCTCTGCGCGCTGCGGCGGCGCGAGGACGCGACGGCCTCGTCGAGCTCGCTCCGCCACCGGGACCACTCCGGCGGCGGAGGGACGGTCTCGCGGGGACGGGTCGTCGCGCCGGCTGCGGCAGCCGCGATCGGCTGCAGGGACTCGGCGCCCGCGGCGCTTCCCGCTCCTGCACCGGCGAGCAGGTGCGCCAGGGTGTCCTTGCCACTGTGGCCGTTCGCCGACCGGTGCATCGACACCACCAGGTGGTCCTTCGCCCGCGTCGTCGCGACGTAGAGCAGGCGCCGCTTCTCCAGGTCGCTCATCTGCTCGTCCACCGGCTGGGCGTCGGCGAAGTCACCGGTGGTCATGTCCTTACCGAGCGAGATCGCGAAGCCGTCGTCGGTCCACAGCAGCTGGACGCCGCGGCGGTTGTTCGGCTTCGACGACAGGCCGGAGACCACGACCATGGGGAACTGTAGGCCCTTGGCCGCGTGCACGGTCATGATCCGCACGGAGTCGACGTCCGACTCCGGCAGCACCGCCTCGCCGGCGCGGGACGTTTCCGACGCCTGCACCTGCGCCCACGCCAGGTAGGCGCGCAGGCCGCCGTGCTCGGTCTCCGACCACGCCCGGGCCTGGTCCACGACATACCGCAGGCGCCGCCAGGTGTCCCGTGCGCGAGATCCGTCCGCCGCCACCTCCTGCATGCGGCGGTCGACAACGAGCCGGGTCAGCACCTCGCTCGGGGTGAGCCAGCGCGCCTCGTCGTGCAGGCTGCGCAGGTATGCCGTCGCCCGCCCCACGGGGTGGTCGCTCAGGTGCTCGGGCACCGGCGCCAGCAGGTGGAAGGCGCCACCGTCCTGGTGGAAGGTGAACAGGTCGTCGTCGCCGCAGCCGAACAGGCTGGAGCGCAGGGCCGTGACGAGGGAGAAGCCGTCGGAGGTGTCGGCGATGCTGCGCAGCGCGGCGAAGAGGTCGCGCACCTCTTGGGCCTGGTAAACGATCGAGCTCGACTCGGTGCGGTAGTCGACGCCGGCCGCGTCCAGCGCCTCCTCCAGGAACGGCACCGACGTCCGGGCCGGCACGAGGATCGCGATGTCGTCCTCGCGCAGCGGTCGCCAGACGCGGCGGCGCCGGCCGTGCTCGTCCCGCTCGTCCGTCTCGGCCTCGGTGGTCCACCCCTCGTCGAGGGCGCGCCGGATCGCGGCCGCGACGTCGGTCGCCTCGCGGCGGCGCACCTCGTCGGCGGACGGCTTGTCCGTGTGCTCCTGCGAGCCGAGGCCGGCCACCGCCGGGCCCACCGTCGGGGCGGACCGGTGCGGTGCCAGCGCCCCGTAGGCCGGCTGTCTGTCGGGCTGCTCGGTGATCAGCTGGGCGAAGACGGCGTTGACCCACTCCAGCACGGGCGCGCCGCTGCGGAAGTTGGTGGTGAGGGACACCTGGTCGCCCAGCGTGTCGCGCGCCTGCAGGTACATGCGGATGTCGGCCCGGCGGAAACGGTAGATCGACTGCTTGGGGTCGCCCACGACGAAGAGGGAGCCGGCCGGCACCTCCACGTCGCGCCAGTTGGGCTGGTGGGCCGCCTCGCCGCCGGCGATGCGGACCGCGATCTCGACCTGGATCGGGTCGGTGTCCTGGAACTCGTCGAGCAGCAGCCGCCGGTAGCGCTGCTGCAGCGTCTGCCGCACCTCGGCGTTGCGCAGGAGCAGGTCGCGGGCGAGCACGAGGAGGTCGTGGAACTCCAGCCGACCCTCCCGCCGGCGCGCATGGGCGGCCTCGAGCACCCGCTCGCCGCACCAGCGCACGATGACCCGCAGGCAGCGGTCCTTCAGCTCGGCCAGCACCTGGGCGACCTCGCCCTGCCAGGTCTGGCAGTCGGTCTTGAGCTGGTTGTGCCGGCCAGCCCACCCCTTATTGGCCCCGTAGCGGAACTTGAGGTCCTTGACGGCGGTCAGCGAGGCGACCACCTCCGTCGGGTCCGCTCCGATCTGGCGGTGCCGCTGGGCCCACGAGGCCAGCTCGGCGAGGTCGGGGAGCAGCTTGTCGTTCGGGTCGGTGCACGTGTCGGCGTTCGCAGCGAGCTCCACCGCGCGCTCCACGAGGTGGTCGACGTGTGGAAGGGTCGCAGGCTCCGGTGCTGGCGCCCCGACGACGTGCGACTCCACGAGGTCCCAGTCCGCGTTGAGCTTGGCCACGATCGCGCGCACCTGGTCGACCTTCACCCCGGCCGCCAGGGCCAGCTCGAGCGTCGGCGCGAGCTCCTCGTCGTCCAGCAGCAGCCCCCGCAGCTCCGCCCAGCGGGCCTCGAACGCGACGGACGAGCCGACCTCGTCGAGCACCTGGACCAGCGGCGGCACACCGGCCTCGATCGGGTGCTCGGAGAGGATCCGCTGCGCGAAGGAGTGCAGGGTGCCGATCGCGGCCAGGTCGAGCCCCTCGAGCGCCGCCTCGGCCCGGGGGCGCTGCTCGCCGTCGCCCGCGCGTGCGACGTGCTCGAACCAGGCACGCAACCGGTCGCGCAACTCGGCCGCGGCGCGCTCGGTGAAGGTCACCGCCGCCACCGCCTCGATCGGTATGCCGTCGCGCAGCACGAGCGTGGACACCCGCTCCACGAGGGAGCGCGTCTTGCCCGACCCGGCGCCCGCCTCGACGAAGAGGGTCTCGTCGGTCCGCTCCCGGATGCGCCGGCGCGCCGTCTCGTCGGTGAGCTGCGTCATACCCCGTCCTCCTCCTCGCCCTCGGCCGGCGCGGCCAGGGCGTCGGGCTCGACCAGCCCGGTGTAGCCCTGCAGCTCGGGCGTCGCGCGGAGCAGCTCCCAGCGCTCGCGGATGTCGGCGTGCCCGAGACCGTCCGGGTTGCACGCCGAGCACTGCGTGAAGCTGAAGTCGGCCGTCTTCGGCGCCCGTTGGGGGAAGGCGCCCCGGGCGATGCCGTCGACGAGCAGGGCGAGCGTCTCGGCATACCGCTGCATGACCGCCCCGGTGAGCGGCAGCTGGACCCGGCCGGTGTCCTTGCCGGCGAACCAGTAGAGCGCCTCGACCGGGGTCTGCGCGTCCCCGTGCGCCGCCCGGGCGGCGAGCGCGTAGGCCGGGAGCTGCAGCTTGCTGCCCCCGAGCACCGGGTCGTCTTCGCTGATGTCCTTGAACGAGATCTTGCGGCCGGTCTTGATGTCCGTCACGAGCAGACTCCCGTCACGGCGCCGGTCCACCTTGCGGCGGACCCGCGCAGCAGGACCTCCCGGCCGTCCGGCAGCGCGACGTGCACGGGATCCGCGCCGTGCAGGCCGAACCTCAGCTCGCTGGTGACGACCGCGGCGTCGTGCTCCGCGCGCCAGGCGTCGTCCTCGGTCAGCATCCGGTCGAGGACGGTGCGGAGCCACTGGCGCTGCCGGGCCCACAGGCGGTGATGCCCGGTGCGCCCCTCCGCCTCGTAGCGCTCGCCGAGCTCCTCCCCGAGCTCGAGCAGCCGCGCCCGCTGGGCCGGGGTCCACGGCTGCCCGTGACTGGGCAGCTGCCCCTGCGCCGCGGTCTCGGCGACCAGGCCGTCCATGGCCTCGTGGACGAGGGAGCCGAGGTCGGCCGCGCTGATGGTGATGATCTCCTCCGGGGCCTCCACCGGCTCGACCCGCAGCAGCCGCTGCAGGAAGTAGGCGTGCGGGCAGGTGGCGTAGCTCTCCAGGGCGGTGGGGGAGACGGCGGACGTGCCCGCCCCGTGGTCGGGGAGCCCGGCGACGCCCGTGAGGTTGCCGTCGAAGCGGCTGAACGTCTCCCCGCGACGAGCACGGACCAGCTCTTGCGTCGCGGCCACGACCGGGTCGTGCGGGGCGACGCCTGCCAGGTGCGCCCGGACCCGCCACTCCTGCTCGGTGGCGGGGTGGGGAGTCGTGCGCAGGCTGCCGGCGAACGAGGGGGAGCCCTCGATCGTGTCGCGGGCGCTGCTGGCGCCGCGCTCCCACTCGGTGGCGGGGAGGTCGGGGTCGCCGCTGAGTGCGCGCAGCGAGGGAAGCAGCCAGCGCGAGGGGAGCCGGTGGGAGTGCCGGCGCAGGTCCCCGCGGGGGAAGCTGGCGGTCACGTGCGGGGCGGAGTCGAACGCGGCGAGCAGGCTCCGGTGCGTCCGCTCGGCGCGGCGTCGGCTGCTGCGGAGGGCCCAGCCGGTGGCCTCCCGGGCGCGCTCGGGCAGGAGGGAGTCCTCGCGCAGCGTGCCGGGGCACAGGTCCTCGGCCAGGCCGACGACGTAGAGGGCGTCGAGGTCGAGCCCGACCACCTGCTCGACGGGGGCGACGAGGACGCCCTGGCCGAAGGTGCCGACGCGGGGGAGCGCGCCGTCCAGCTCTAGGCCCAGGATCTCCTCCACGCCGGCGAGGGAGGGGCTGGTCGGCGTGCTGTCGAGCGCGCGCAGCTGTCCGAGTGCGCTGCGCACCGTCACGAGGGCGTGCTGCTCGGCGGGCGGCAGGTGCCGGTGGGTGGAGGGCGGCAGGAGGTCATCGAGTATGCCGTGCAGCACCTCGGCGGCCGCGGTCCAGGTGGGTGCCCGGTCCAGGTCGGTAAGGCGCCGGCGCAGGGTGGCCATGAAGTGCTGCATGGACGCGGTGGCGTCGCGGTGCCGGGTGAGCCGGTCGCGGGTGCTGTCGTAGAGGTCCTCGTCCTCGAGCTGCTGCTCGAGGGAGTGACGGTGGAAGTCCAGGCGCTCGTGCCAGTCGTTACCGGAGACGACGCCGGCCTCCCGGGTGATGCGCTCCCATAGCGGGAGGGGAAGCGTCGTGGTCGCACGGTCCGGGTCCTCGAAGGTCGTGACTGGGAGCTCGCCGACGGCCCTGAGCACGTCGGCGCGGCGGTAGCCGGTGCGTGCGGTCTCCAGCAGGCCCAGGACGAGCCGAGCCACCGCTCGCTCAGCGACGGGGCGCACCCCGGGGCCGTTGATGTCGATCCCGGCGGCAGCCAGGTGCTCGTGGAGCAGGCGCGCGTAGGGGTCGCGAGCGGCATACAGGACCGCGACGCGGTGCGCGGGAGTGGTCCGCAGGGTCTGCACGACGTCCCGGACGACGCAGCGGACCTCGTCGTCGGAGTCGGACGCGTGCAGGACGCGCTGCACCGTGGGTGGGGTGCGGGGCGGCGGGGGCGGGACGTCGGGCGCGATGGCTGCGACCGACTCGGTCACGGCGGCGTCGGCGCGGGAGTCGCCGGTGTGCCCGGCGACGACGTGGGTGTCGGTGAGCCCGGCGAGCGCCGCTGCCAGGGCGGTCTCGGCGTGGGTGAGGTCCTGTGGCAGGTAGATCACGATGCTGCCGAGCTCGGCCGCACGATCGGCCGTGAGGGTCGCCGCCGCCGTGTGGAGCAGGTCGGTCTCGTCGTAGTGGCCGTCGGCGATCCGCTCTCGCGCTGCGCGGTGGACGCGCACGACCTCGGCGCACAGGCTGCTGGTCCCGGAGACCAGGTCGCACGCGGAGTCGTCCACGTCGCGCAGGTCGTGGTGGGCGCGGGCGAGGGCGCGCGCCGTCGACGGGTGGTCGGCGACCTCCCCGAAGACGCCCGGGTCGTCCAGCAGCACCCCACGGACCGTGGCGCCGACGAACGCGCGGGTGGCCGGTCGGCGGCCGGTGCCGGTGAGCCGTGGTGCGGCGAGCTGCTCGGCCAGCCGGGGGAGGGTGGTGATCCACAGGCCAGCGATGGCCGGCCGGTCGGGATGGAAGCCGCGGGCGAGGTGACGGCGGGCGACGATGCCGGCGATATTGCTCGGGACGACGAGGGTGACGGGATGGAGAGGGTCGTCCTGCTTGAGGTGGGCCACCACCTGGGCGAGGGCGTCCAGCGCAGGTCGGCCGTAGGACGTCCACGTCACGTCTACCGGCACCGGCCCTCCTTCAGTGTCCTGATGACACCGTACACAGACCGCCGAGGGGCGGGCCGACGGGCTGGCGGGTCACGGTGTCGATGCGCTGAGGGCGACCAGCCGGCCTCCTGTCCCCTCGTCGAGCCGCTCCTGGGCCCACTCCAGCACCCCGGACTCCTGCGAGAACAGGATGACCTGCCGCTCGCGTGCGACGTCGGCCAGCAGGTCCAGCAGCGCCACCGTCCGGTGGCGGTCGCACTGCACGGTGACGTCGTCGAGGACGAGCGGCATCGTCTCGCGCGTGTCCAGGTGCTCAACGAGCGCCAGCCGCAGGAGCATGTAGGTCTGCTCGGTCGTGCCCTGCGAGAGGTAGGTGGCGTTGCGCCACGAACCGCTCCGTTCCTGCAGCTCGACGGTCAGCTCCTCGGGGTCGACGCGGACGTCGCGGTAGCGACCACCGGTGACCGAAGGGATCCGTGGCCGCATGGCGGACTCCAACACCGGGGCCAGGCTGCGGTGCGCCTCGCCCTGCGCGGCGTCGAGGTGCTCGACGGCCAGCTCGAGGGTGGCCTTCAGCTCCTCGACCGAGGCGAGCTCGCGCCGCCGGCGCGCCTCCTCCTCGAGCGCGGACGCCAGGTCCTGCTCCTCGCTGCGGAGCGTCCGCAGCCGGCCCTCGGTGCTGGCCCGGCGGGTCGCGGCGTGCTCCACCCGTCGGCCGGCCTCCGCCAGCGCCTGCTCCAGGTCGGGCGGGGCGGGGCGTACCGGCCGTCGCCCCAGCCGGGCACGCAGTTCGTCGGCCCGGGCGGTCAGCTCGTCCAGGGTCACCCCGTCGAGCAGCTGGTCCCGGAGGGACTGCAGCCGGTCCCGGCGCGCGCGTCCCCGGTCGGCGGTCTGCTGCTGCTCCAGCCAGCCACCCAGGAGGGTGGCGGCCCCGTCGGGGTCGTCCCCGTGGTCCTGCCGGAGGTCCCTTGCCAGCGTCAGGAGGGCGGATCGGGTGGTCTCGCGGCGGGCGACCGCCGCCTGGTGCGCCGCCTCCTCGGACCGTCGCGCGGCGAGGGCACTCTCGAGGTCCTCCCGACGTCCTGCCTCGCGGGCGAGTGCGGCACGCTCCTGGCAGCCCTGCTCGTACCGTCGGTACGCCTGGTCCGCGGCCTCGGGTCCTGCCAGCCCGGAGACCTCCTCACCGCGCCCGCCCAGGGCGGCGAGCAGCCGCCCGGCCGTCTCCTCCACCCGCTGCCGGAGCTTCGCGGCCGCGCGACGGCGCTCCCCGGCGGCCCGTCGTGCCCCTTCTCGCTCGTCGACCGCCCGGGCGAGGCTCTGCAGCTCCTCCGGGTCGACGGGCAGCCCGCGCGTCCGCAGCTCGGCGAGGAGCTCCTCACGAGCGGTGTCGAAGGCCGCGGCCTGCTCGGTCCAGCGCGCCCGCCGGGTCACGATGTCCTCCACCCGCGGCGACAGCAGCGGCTCCCCCGGACGGGGGCCGGGGTGGCTCATCTCCGGCGGGCTCGGCGGGTCGGGCGGGGTCGGCGGGGCCGGCCGCTGCGTCTCGGGCTCCGGCTGCTCGGTCGTGGGGGACCGGCGCCCCTTCCCACGCGCTGCGAGTCCCCAGGCGACCAGGGCCAGGCCCAGCACGAGCAGCACGACACCCGTGACGGGCTCCACGACGAGCATGACGAGGCCGACCAGCGCCAGCAGTGCTCCGACGACCAGCTGCCAGGTGCCCCCGCCGGCGCCGGACCGTTCCTGGGCCCGCCGCTCGGCCCGGGTCCGCTGCGCGCTCTCCCAGGCGGTCGACTCCTCCCGGCGCGTCTCGAGCCGGGCCTGGTAGTCCCTCAGCTGCTCCTCGTAGTCCGCCCGGGCCTGCCGGTAGTCCGCCGCCGCCCGCTCGTAGTCCTCCGAGGCCTGGGTCCAGGTGTCCAGCTCCGCGGCATACCTGCTCCGGGCCTCCTCGTGCTCGCCCCGCAGCCGCGCCTCCTGCTCGTCCTCGGCCGGGTCCCACGCGGGGCGGGGGAGCCGCAGACGGTCGGCATACCGCCGCAGCTCGTCGCTGCCGGCGTCGGGCAGCGCAGCCTCGTCCCCCTCCGTCCCGGCGTCCGCCTGGGAGTCCAGGGCGGACACCCCCTGCCGCAGGCTCTCCCACAGCTGCCGCACCTGCGGGTCCGGCGTGGCGTCGCCCGTGGGGGCCTGCGGCAGCTGGGCCAGCTGCTGCTCGAGCTCGACCGTGCCTGGCCCCTCGGGCGCCGGGGGCAGCTCGCCCAGGGTCAGGTATGCCGTGCGCGCCGCGTGCACCCGCTCGCGCAGCTCCGCGGGCGCGGCCTCGGGCACCGTGCCCAGCTCGGCCAGCTCGTTCTCGAACGCGCCGACGCGCGCCGCCCTGTTCTCCAGGGCCTCCAGCTCGGCCCAGCCCTCGAGGGTCTCCAACGCGGTCAGCTCGGCCCGTTCGCGAGTCTCCTCCTCAAGTTGCCGGGTCACCTCGGCCGCCACCCGCCGCAGCTCGTCGCGGGCGGCCCGCAGCCGGTAGGCCTCCTCCGAGGCGGCCTGAAGCTGGGACGTGGCCGCGCGCAGCGGGCGTTGGCCGATGCTCGGACTGCCGACCCTCGTGGACAGCTCGTCCCGGAGGCGTTCGATCACCTGGTGTGCGGTGACGTCGACCGTCTGGCTGGACGCGGCGCGCTGGAGGAACTGCTGCAGCTCGTCGGCCTGCTCGAGGACGCGCAGGACCTCCGCCTGGGGCACGAACGTCGTGGCGCGCAGCGTGCCCCGGGACAGGCCGAAGAGCTGGCCGACGTCGATGTCGTCGCCCGTGGACGGGGGGATGTCGAAGCGCTCCTGCAGCTCACGGGGCGTGAGCGTCCGGGAGGTCTCCAGGTCGATGACACGGGTGCTGCCCTGCTGCAGGTTCTGGGCCACGGCCAGGCGTGCCCCGTCGTCGGTGGTGATCTTCGCCGTCACCTGCCAGCGCGTGCCGCTCCACGGCTTGTGACGGCGACGAAACTCGGTGTCCTCTTTCGTGCCGCGGCCCCGGGACCGGCGCCGTCCGGCCAGGCTGGCGTAGAGCGCGGCCGCCCAGGAGGACTTGCCGCTCTCGTTGAGCCCGTGCACGACGGTCAGCCCCGGGCCCACCTCGAGCTCCGCCCCCTTGAACGGGCCGAAGGCGTCGGCGGTGATGCTGTCGAACCTCATGCCGTCGCCTCCTCGGAGTCCAGGGAGGCAAGACCCAGCGCCAGCGCCTGGTGACGGCGGGCCAGGTCGGGCCCGGGCCCGGCGAGGCGCCGGATGAGCTCGGCCCGGACGGTGCGCTCGGTCGGTACCTCGGGGAAGACGTGCTCCAGGTCGCGCCAGACGATGGTGACGTCCGTGCGGGACGGCTCCCAGCTCAGGGCCGGGGGGACGAGCACACGGGGGCCCACGCGGCCCGTGACCACGACGCGGTCGAGCGGGGCGCAGGCGGCGACCCGGTCGTCGAGGGCAGAGGTCAGTGACGTGACGTCGGCGTGCTCGCCGAGGTCCAGGGTGCGGACGGTGCCCAGGTCGGGGGAGAGCTCGACCTGCTCCACGTGGGGGTCCGCACCGGCGTCGAGGGTGACGACGCAGGCGACGGGCCGGCCGGTGCCGGAGCCCGCCACGAGGGGCGGCACCTCCACGACCCCTGCGGGACGGTCGGGCTGTTCGCCGGGGTGGGGCTCGTCGGAGCGGCCGGCCGAGGGACGGACCGTGGGGCAGGAGGCCGATGCTCCGTCGGCCCGGGTGGTGAGCAGGGCGAGGACGTCGTCAAGGGGCGGCACGGCATACCCCAGGGGTCCTTGGGTCACGACGCGGCCGGTGCCGACCTCGACCTCCACGGTCGCGCCCCCGCCGACCCAGTGCACGGTCCCGGGCCAGGTGGTGAGGGTGTGCGGACGGAAGCCCGTCTCGGCCTCGCTGGCGTCCGGGAGCACGACGACGGGGACCGGCACCGCCTCGAGCACCGCGCGCACGTCGTCGACGGTGGAGCTCCGCACGGTGCCCGGGTCCCAGAGACCGCCCAGCACGGCGAGCGCGTCGACCTGCAGGTCGAGGGTGCGTTGGACGAGTTCGAGCAGCAGACCGGCGCTCGCGTCGCGGAGGGCCTTCCCCACGTCGGGAGCCTCCTCGGGCCACGCCCGGTCGAGGTTCAGCCCGGAGACGGCGAGCAGGCGCACGGTCATGGAGTCCCCCTGTCCGGATAGGGTCGCCCTGTCGTACCGGACCGTACAGGATGAGACGTGGCTGACCAGCAAGGACTCGTGCCAGGGGCGCTCGTGGCCGGGGTCGTCGACGGCGAGACCGTCCGCGTGGTGGCGGTGCGGCACGCCGGGGAGTCGGCCCTGGTCTCCTACGAGCGTGTGACGGGGGAGCGGGGCAGCGCCTTCCTCACCCGGGAGCAGGCCGCCGCGGTCGCGCCGGCCCGGCGGTCGGCGACCTGGGGCGCGTCGTGGTCGGACGTCCGGCTGGGGCTGCTGGCGCTGGCGCTGACCGCCGCGCCGCACGGAGGGTCGCCTGCTCGCGGTCAGCTCCTCCAACATCGCCCCGCTGCCCCACCAGGTGCAGGCCGTCTACCAGGAGATGCTCCCGCACGAGCAGCTGCGCTTCCTGCTGGCGGACGATCCCGGGGCCGGCAAGACGATCATGACCGGGCTCTACCTGAAGGAGACGCTCGCCCTGCAGCGGGCCGGACGGGTGCTGATCGTCGCGCCGGGGAGCCTGACCGAGCAGTGGGTCGAGGAGATGTGGACCAAGTTCGGCCTCGCCTTCGTCGAGCTGGGGACGGAGCACCTCGACCGGAGCGACCCCGCCCGGCCGACAGTCGCCCCGGCGGGGCCGCTGGTCGTGGCCCGGGTGGACCAGCTGGCGCGCAACGTCGACCTGCGGGACGCGGTGCTGAGGACGGGGTTCGACGTCGTGGTCGTCGACGAGGCGCACAAGATGAGCGCGCGCGACTGGGGGTCCAAGACGTTCTTCAGCAAGCGCTACCAGCTGGGGCAGGACCTGGCCTCGGTGGCCGAGCACCTGCTGCTGCTCACCGCGACGCCGCACAACGGCAAGTCCTCGGACTTCCAGCACTTCATGCGCCTGCTGGAGGTCGAGCTGGACCCCGACCGCCCGGTGCTCGAGCAGGCCCCGGTCCGCCGGCTGGTGAAGGAGCAGCTCGTCCACGCCGATGGGAGCCCGCTGTTCCCGCCCCGGGTGGCCTCCACGCTCACCTACGCCATGGCCGGTCCCGAGCGGGTGCTCTACGACGCGGTGACCGAGTACGTCGCCGACGAGATGAACAAGGTCATGGACGACACGGTCCGCCGGCACGTGGGCTTCGCGATGATGGTGCTGCAGCGGCGGCTGGCCTCCTCGCCCGAGGCGATCCTGCGCTCGCTGGAGCGGCGGCTCGACCTGCTCCGCACCCAGCTGGAGCTGGCACGGGAGGCGGAGCAGGACCTGGGTCGGCTGCTGGCGGCGTCGTTGGCGGGTGGTGCCGCGGGGCAGAGGGACGAGGACGAGGAGGTCGACGACGACGCGCAGTCCGACGCGACGTCGGCCCGGACGCCGGCCGAGCTGCAGGGGGAGATCCTCGTCCTCGAACGGCTCGTGGCCAGGGCACGGCAGGTGCGGCAAGAGGGCGTGGACCGCAAGTGGGACGCCCTCGCGGGTCTGCTGACGAGCCCGGACATGACCGACGAACGGGGCTTCCGGCGCAAGATCATCGTCTTCACCGAGCACCGCGACACGTTGGACTACCTGGAGGAGCGGCTGGCGGAGATCGTCCGGCCGGGGGAGCGGGTGGCGGTCATCAGCGGGCTGACGGCCCGGCACGAGCGCCGGCAGGCGCAGCACGACTTCACCCACGACCCGGCCTGCTCGGTGCTGCTGGCGACCGACGCGGCGGGCGAGGGGGTGAACCTGCAGGTGGCCAACCTGATGGTGAACTACGACATCCCCTGGAACCCCAACCGGCTCGAGCAGCGGTTCGGTCGCATCCACCGGATCGGCCAGGAACGCACCTGCCACCTGTGGAACCTCGTCGCGGCCGACACCCGTGAGGGTGCCGTCTTCGAGACCCTGCTGGGCAAGCTGCAGGTGCAGCGGGACGCCCTGGGGGACCGGGTCTTCGACGTGCTGGGCGACGTGCTGTCCGGTGCGGACCTGAGCCGGATCCTCACCCAGGCGGTGCGGGGCACCTCGGCCGGTGACGGGCTGGACGTGCTGTCGGACCGGCTGGACCGTGGTCTGGCGGAGGAGGTGCAGCGGCGGGCGGCCAGCACGACCGAGTTCACCCAGGAGGACCTCGAGCTGATTCAGCGGCAGCTGGCCTGGGCGCGCAGGCTCGACCCGCAGGTGTCGACGGTGCCGGAGTTCGCCCGGCGGGCGCTGCGCCGCTACGGGGCGGAGGTCCACGAGGTGGGCCGGGGCGTGTGGTCCGTGCCTTACGTGCCGGCGGTGCTGGCCGAGGTCCCGGGGGTGGAGCGGCACTACCGGCGGCTCCACCTGGACCGTGCCGGGCTGGACGACGAGGTGGGGGCCAGCCAGTTCCTGGCGCCGGGCCATCCATTGCTGACGGCGCTCACGCGCCAGGTGCTGGACGACCTCGCCGAGGCGATGGTGGACGGGGTGATGCTGGTGGACCTGACGGCCGCGGCCGACTACCTCCTGGTGACCACGACGGAGGACGGTTACCCCAGGACTTGGCGGGTCGAACGAGACGGTGGCCGAGACGAGGTGGCGGTGGGGGCTGCCCTGGAGCTGACGCCTCATGCGTCGGTGGACCGTGCCTGGGCCATCGAGCTGGCGGAGACGACCGGGGCGGTCGGTCCGGAGACTGTCGCCGTCGTGGCCGTCCGTGGGACGGGCAGCGAGGCGGAGGTGGGGGACCGGGAGAGACGGTTGGCGGAGCTGACTGCAAAGTCGGCGGCGGAGGGGGCCGTCGTCAGGGGTCGACAGGGGGAGGGGTTCGACCTGGCGGTGGAGAGAGGGCCGTGCGTGGAGTTCGTGCGGCTGGGCGGTGATGTGGCCACAACCCGCTGAGGGCGGTCGGACGCCTAGTCGATGGCTCCGCGAACGTCGGTCGCGAGTGCGTCTCATACGCGTCCGCCACCGTGGTGCAGAAGGCCCACAGCGGCTCGATCCTCTCTGGAGTCAGCCATCCAGGCTCGGTACGCGCCTGTCGTTCCGTGCCGCCGAAGCCGAACAGGGCGTCCGCACGGGCGCGGAACTCGTCCGTCGTGAGGGCGGGCACGGACACGCCACTGTTCTGCCCCGCGTAGGAGCTGAACGGCACCATGACACGACCGTCGGTGTAGAGCGCGACGACCGTGCGAGTGCCACTCACCGCCGGTCCGCGGGCCTCCAGGACCACGTGAGTCGGTCCTAGCCGGCGCCGGTGGCCCGCGGCCTCCCACCGGTCGAGGATCGCGCGAACTGTTGTAGCGGTCTCATCCGAGTCGAACTGCTCCCAGAACTGTGTCAGCGAGGCGGGCCGTTCCTCCTGCTTGGCTCGTTCGACGGTGGCGGTGAACTGGTTCGGCTGCACGACAGCCGTGAAGAGCGGTGCCCAGGGGCCGTCGTCCACCCGCACTGCTCGCGCCTCCACCAGCCACACGGCGATCCCTCGCTCAGGGTCCAGTTCCCGTATGTCGTTGAGGTACTGCGCGACGGCACGGAACTCGTCGCGATGTTCCTCGGCCACGAGAACCAGCCCACGGGCGTCTCGTGCGACGGCGTAGGCCAGCCCACGCGTGAGGTGGTCGTGGTCCGCACGGCCGTACTGGTTCTCGATGACGAGCTCGCTGCCGTCCGACCCTTGGGCCACGATGTCGATCCGGCGACCACCCGTCGTCGTCACCTCCGATCGCCCGGCGGCGACGAGCTCGAGGTCCAGCGCCTCACCGAGCTGGTCGAGCCGATCCACGAGGAGAGGCGTGAAGTCGGACGCCTCGCCCGCCCACGCCTGGGTCAGACGGCCGAAGGATAGCCTGCCCATGTACGCCATGGTCTCTGTCTAGCAGCACGGACCCCGCTGTCGCAGTGACGCCCGGTACGGACACTCACCGAGGGGGTGTCGTGGGCGGGGACTACGATCACGGCATGGCAGAGGCAGGGGAGACGGTCGCGGTCTACGAGGCCGAGGACGGTGTGCTCGTCTTCGGTAGCGAGGCGGCGCTGGAAGTATTCGACGACGATGCGGGCCTGGCGTCTAGGCCGCTGTCGGCCAAACACCTGGCGAGGGTGATCGGCTACGCGGGAACAGCTGGCGGGCAACTCGTCGCAGAGAGCGGACGGTGGGTCAAGCTCACGAGTGAGTCGGCCGCAACTGCCAAGGCTGCAGTTGGTGGCGTCGACAAGCTGACGTCTGGCGTGATCCGGGGCAAGGGTGGCGAGATCGCCAAGCACGTCCGGTTCGAGAACGTCTCCAAGGTCGGGGCTCTCACGCCTGCAGCACCCGCGGTCCTTGGCGCCATGGCGACCCAGTACGCCATCGAGTCGGCGCTGGACGACATCACCGCCTACCTCGAGGAGATCGACCGCAAGCTGGACCAGCTGCTCAAGCAGCGCAAGACCGAGACCCTCGGCCAGATCGGTGGTGTCTCGCTCGCGATCGACGAGGCGGCCTCCATCTACGCTTCGACCGGGACCGTCTCGGGCACCACGTGGTCCAAGGTGCAGGGCACGTCCCTTGCCCTGCAGACCATTCAGGCCGAGTCGATAGAACAGCTACACGCCCTCAGCGAGGACGTTAAGGCCGCGGCCGGAGACGCGGACAAGGCCGCGAAGGTGCTCACCCAGGCCAGGGACGACGTCCAGTTTTGGCTGAGTGTGCTGGCCCGGACGATCGCCCTGCAGGACAGGCAGTACGTCCTCGAGCTGGCCCGGGTCGCTGACGAGGACGAGCAGCAGCTGGACGCCCACCGTGAAGGAATCACGGTGGCCAGGTCAGATCGGGTCCGTCGCATCGTGGCCGGCCTGGAAGCCATCGTGGACTCGGTCACCGCGTCGTCCACGCTGTCCAACGCCGCGAAGGTCGCCAACCCGATCTCCGCGCCGAAGGTCGCTCGACAGGCCAACTCCATCGCCGACAGCATCTCCGCCTTCGCGCAGCACGCCGGCCTGGAGCTCGGCGGCTCGGGGTCGGTCGACCTGACCCCGTGGGCCAGGGCGGCCCGCGGTCTTCTGGTCGAAGCCTCCACGGTCGTGACCACCGCCGGCACAGGTGTGGCGGGCCGTGCCCGGTTGTTCGGTCGGGCGGTCGAGGAGCGTCGAGACGAGCGGGTCCTGCGAAGGGCGAAGCGGATCGAGGAGAAGCGCTCGGGCGATGCGTAGCAGCACGTGATGCCCTCCTGGGTGCATCGGATCTCGCTTAACTGAGAGACATCTTCCATCTATGCGAAGTTCCGGAACACCCGGCGAGCCGACCGCTGGCTGGGTTCCTCGACCTGAGCTTCGGTCGCGGCAGACCGGGCCCCACTGGGGCGAAATGTGCGTCCGCCCCGAGGAGAATGGCTGAACCCAGGACAGGTCCGGGTGACACGACGACGGAGGCGCGATGCGGCATACCCCGCACTATCTGATGACCGACCCCGACGAGGTCCGCCGACTGATCCGGAACCATCCGTGGGCCACGATCGTGTCGCCCAGCAGCACCGGGCTGGTCGCGTCGCACTACCCGGTCATCCTCGACGAGAGCGCCGACGGCCCGGACATCACCATCCTCAGCCACGTCGGTCGTCCCGACGACCGGCTGCACGAGCTGGGGCGGCACGAGATCCTGGTCATCGTCCAGGGGCCGCACGACTACATCTCGCCCAGCTGGTACGCCCCCGGCGAGCTCGTGCCGACGTGGAACCACGTGACGGCACATCTCTACGGGACGCCCGAGATCCTCGACGAGGAGGAGAACTACGCGGCGCTCTCTCTCCTGACCGACCACTTCGAGCGGGACCGGCCCGGCGCTCGCTCGCTCGCCGAGGACGAGGCGGCCACCCGCCGGGAGGCCAGGGGCGCGGTGAGCTTCCGGATGCGGGTCGACCGGTTCGACGCCCACGCCAAGCTCAGCCAGAACAAGGCGCCGGAGGTCGTCGACAACGTGATCGACCATGTGGGGGAGCACAACCCCGGGCTCGCGGACGAGATGAAGCGGGTCCGGGAGAGACGCCCGGCCGGCTGAACGGTCGGTGCTCAGGCAGCCCAGGGGTCGACGAGCTGGATGCCGGTCAGCTCGAAGTCCTTGGTGTTGCGCGTCGCGCAGGTCGCGGCGTGCGCTCGGCAGATCGCCGCGATCTGTGCGTCAGCCGTGCTGATGGGCAGGCCCGCCTGCTCACGAGCGACGAGGACGGCGGCGTAGTGATCTGCCGCCGTGTCGTCGAACGCCAGGACGGCGCTGGTCCCACGGTAGGGCCGGAGCGCAGTCTCGAGCTGGTTGCTCAGCACCATCTTGCGCCGCCCGTCCGGCAGGCGGCGTACGCCTGCGAGCAGCTCTGCCAGGGTGATCGACGTGATGGCGACGTCGCCGGTGATCGTCTGCAACCATGCCAGCACGTTCGCGTCAGGCTGCGGTCGGAGCGCCTCGGAGAGGACGTTGGTGTCGAGGACGATCAACCGAGATCTGCCGCCCGTGCGATGTCGGTGCGCCCTGGGACGGGGAGGTCCTCGATGCCGCCGACCTCCTGCGCTGCCCGGAAGAGCGCAAGACCGACGTTGGGGTGTTGCGTGCCCTTCGTGAGGATGTGACGGGCTTCGGCCTCCATGGACCGGCCGTGCTCCCTCGCCTGGGCCGCCAGCCGCTCCTTCACGGACTGGTCGAGGCCCCGGATGACGATCGATGCCACGGTGCTCCTCTCGCAGAGATATCATCAACGATATCACTGGGTCGGGTCGGACGGCAGCACTCCACGGGCACCTGTAGGCTCGCGACCACCGTGACCGCACTCGACGAGGAGTCCGCCATGCCGATCGACAACCCCTTCTACACGCCCGAGGTGCAGGGCGCATACGACCTGCACTCACTCGGCTCCTTCGAGCTCGAGGAGGGAGGTGTCATCCCGGACCTGCAGCTCGCGGTCGCCACCTTCGGCGAGCTCAACGAGGCCAAGGACAACGCGATCCTCATCCCGACCTGGTTCTCCGGCACCCACCAGACCTGGGAGCTGGCCTACATCGGCGAGGGCCGCGCGCTGGACCCGTCGAGGTATTTCATCGTCGTCGTCAACCAGATCGGCAATGGCCTCTCGACCTCCCCGCACACCGCCGACGGCGAGATCGCCATGGCCAACTTCCCGCAGGTGCGCATCGGCGACGACGTCCGTGCCCAGGAGCAGCTGATGCGCGAGGTCTTCGGCATCGACCGGCTCGCCCTCGTCGTGGGCGGGTCGATGGGTGCCCAGCAGACGTGGGAGTGGGCGGTCCGCTACCCGGACAAGGTGCAGCGGGCGGCGATGATCGCCGGCACCGCGCAGAACACCCCGCACGACTTCCTCTTCACCCAGACGCTCATGGACGCGATCACGTCCGACCCGGGCTGGAACGGCGGCGACTACTCCTCACCGGCCGACGTCGCTGACGGGCTGCGCCGGCACGCCGACATCTGGGCGGTGGTGGGTCTGTCCACGGAGTTCTGGCGCTCCGAGTTCTGGCGCAACATCGAGCTGCCGGACGTCACCTGGGACACCTTCGAGGAGTTCCGCGACCGCTTCCTGCGGCCGACCTTCGGGGCCATGGACCCCAATGCGCTGCTGAGCATGGCGTGGAAGTGGCAGCGCGGCGACGTCGCGCGGCATACCGGCGGTGACCTCGCGGCCGCGCTCGGCCGCATCACCGCGAAGACCTTCGTGATGCCGATCGATGAGGACATGTTCTTCCCGCCGCGCGACTGCGCGCGCGAGCAGGAGCTCGTCCCCGGCAGCGAACTGCGCACCCTGCACTCGATCGCCGGCCACTTCGGGCTCTTCGGGTTCGAGGAGTCCTACCTCGCCGAGATCGACCAGCACCTCGGCGAGCTGCTCGCGGCTGACGTCTGAGGTCACGCGCAGAACGGTCACAGGTGAGTTGACACCTCCGCCACGGAGGGGGTGTGTCAGAGCCGACTCGTACACTTGTCCGTATGAAGTCAGGGTGGGGGAGCGAGGCGGGTGGCGGTCGTGCCGGGGGAGTGTCCGTGCTGCTGGCTGGTCTGGCTGACTCCCTCGACCGCTCCACGACGGCGCTCGCGTCGCCGGCTCTGCTCCAGGAGAGCGAGCTGGGCGACGTGCTGGGCGCGCTGGACGGGGTGGCGGCTCGGACGCACGCGTTGCTCGTCGCGGTGGCGCGCGAAGGGCTGGCGCGAGGGTTGCACCAGGAGGCCGGGTTCTCCGACGTCGACTGGGTCCGGCTGGTATGCCCGGGGCTCGCCTCGCGCACCGCGATCGAGATCGCGATGGTCGCCCGTGCCGCGCAGCAGCGGGTCCACGCCCTCTGGGGGACGCCGTCCAGGACTCGACCGTGCCGGTGCACCGCGCCGCCCAGATCCTGCGGGCACTCACGAGGATCCGGCCCGCGCTCGGGAGAGCGAGTATGCCGAGGCGACTGAGCTCCTGACCGCGGCCGCGGCGCGTGAGGAGTTCGACGAGCGGGACCTGGGCAGGATCACGTCCAAGCTCGTGGCGACGTGCCTGTCCGAGAAGGAGCAGGTGGCGCGCGCCCAGGCGCGCCACGAGCTGCGTGACGTGCACGAGTCGTCGCTGGCCGACGGGTCGCTGCGCCGGTTCGTGCTGACTGTGGGCAGCGACGCCGACTACGAGGCCATCAAGGCTGTGCTGATGTCGCCGCTGGCTGCACCGGCGCCTCGCCCCGATGCGACCACGGACGCGATCACCGAGTTGAGCACGGATGCCGGGGGCGAGGCCGGCCCTGCCACCACCGGCGGTGGGGCTGCTGAGGCCGTCCACGCCACCACTGGCGGCGGACCCACGGTGGCCGGGCTGGACCTGCGCACCGCGGGTCAACGGCGCTACGACGCGTTCATGACGGTCTTCCGCCGTGGCGTGGCGGGCACGCAGGGTCAGCCCACCACCCCGAAGGCGCAGGTCATGGTGACCATCGGGCTGCAGGAGCTGCGCGGTGCCCTGGGTGGGACCGGGCGCACGGTGCACGAGGGCACGGTGCCGGCCCACGAGGTGCGTCAGCTGGCGTGCGAGGCCGACGTCATCCCGGCCGTGCTGGGCGAGGCGGGGCAGATCCTCGACCTCGGGCGGGCCAAGAGGCTGGTCACCCCGGGTCAGCGACGGGCGCTGGCGCACCGGGACGGCGGATGCACCTTCCCCGGGTGTCACGTGCCCGCGACCTGGTGCGATGCGCACCACGTCGTGCACTGGGCCCGCGGTGGCCGCTCGGACCTGGGCAACTACGCGTTGCTCTGTCCTCGGCACCACACCTGGCTGCACCAGCACGACGCGACCGCCGACGTCGACGAGACCGGTGTGCGGTGGCGGCTGCGATGACCCCGCCCCCGCACCCGGCCCGGGCGGGCCGGGCTGTCGGGCTGTGCGTCGGGACTCCGGGGCGCACGAGGAAGTGTCGTCGCCGGCCACAGCAAGGATCCCCGGGCTGACGAGGGCTCAGCCGATGGGGTCGGTCGTGGCAGCCGCAGGACCGGTGATCTCTGGAAGGTCCGGCAGGGACTCCCGCGTCGTCCCTCGAAGCATGACTGGTCCATCCCAGATGTCTGGGATGGCGGTGCCCGCCTCAGCACTGCCAGGGTCGTCGTCACGCCCGACGATGCCGGGCGGCAGGCGGCAGGGACCTACCGACACCCAGGAGATCGATCGTGAACCCAGGAACGAGGCGACGAGAGGGCCGAAGCGACCTTCGACCCTGCCGAGGAACCCGCCGGACAGGTCGTTCGTCGGTCGCCTGGGTGGCAATGGTCGCGGGTGTTGCGGTGCTGTCGGCCTGCTCCGGCAGCGGCGCTGACTCGGCGACGGACGACGGAACCAGTCAGGCGACCGAACAAGAGGACGCCGCAGCGCAGGAGGCCGACGAAGCGGGCGCAGGTAGTGAGGAGGAGGGCACCCAGGAGCGGGACAGCCAGGAGGAGGGCACCCAGGAGCAGGACAGCCAGGAGGGGGACGCCCAGGAGTCGTCGGAGGACACCGAGGCAGACCCGTCCGGCGGGATGGAGCCTGCGGGGGCAGACCCGGGTGAGGAGTCCCTCGAGGTGCTGCTGGCCGACGCGCAGGCTCTCTGTGACGCCTTGGACGAGCAGGAGCTACGCCCGGTGGTGGACGACTTCGTCGAGCTGCGCGCCGACGAGGTGACCGAGGTCGACAGCCTGTGCTCTCTGCGCGACGAGCGTTTCGAGGTGGCACGCGTCTGGGTCCAGGCGGACTGGAGCGAGCGGGAGTTCCTTCAGAGCATGGCCGCGGACCCCTACGAGCCCTGCGAGATCTCCGGACGCCCAGCCGTCTGCCAGAGCCACGAGGGGGACCCGGAGCTGGCCAACGGCTGGCCACGCGTCGCCATCCAGGTCGGGAGCATGGGTGTCGAGACCCAGGCGGCCGACCCGGCGGTGGCCCGAGAGCTCGCCGCGACGGTGCTCGACGACGTGCTGGCGCAGCCGGAGTAGCCCCACTAGCCTGGAGCGATGGCGCGCAGACGGCGAGCGACGCTGGAGCGGTCCCGGCGACAGGTGGCTGGCCTCGCCGAAGACGGTCTGCGGTGGGGGGACTTCGCCGCCGCCGCGCAGGAGGTCATCGACGGCATCGTCCCGCACGACGCCGCCGTGCTCGCGTTGGTCGACCCGGTGTCCGGCATCCTCACCGACACCTTTCGCACGGGGCTGGACGACTCGCTGGACGAGCTCTTCATCAGGCTCGAGCTCACCCACCCCGACCCCATCACCATGACGACCCTGACCGGTCGCCCGGACGGCGTGGGCATCCTCGCCGACCACATCCCTGCGGGTCTGCACAGCACCCCCGGTGCGGGAGCTGCTGGCCCCCCACTTCGACCTCGAGCACGAGATGCGTTCGGTGGTGCGGTCCGGCGGCAGCATGGTGGCCGCGTGCGGGCTCTACCGCGCACCTCACCGACCCGGGTTCACCGCCGATGAGGCAGCCACGCTGAGTGCGCTCGAGGACCTGCTGGCGCCGGAGTGCGTGCGTCGGCTGCCGCCGCTGCTGGTGTCGCGGGTGTTGCGCGCGCGGCACCGGGCGTCGAGGAGGCCCAGGCCTCGGTGCTCGTGGTGGAAGCGGAGGGTCGGGCGAGCGGGACCACCGCGACGGCACAGGCATACCTCGACCAGCTGGGAGGGGGACCCGGCGGAACGCTGCCCGCACCCGTGCGGATGGTCGCCGAGGCCTCTCGCCTGCGTCAGGCCGGTCACATGGTCTCGCCCTTCGTCCGCGCCCGCACCCGTACCGGCCGGTGGCTGATGCTCCGAGCGGCGCCGCTGAGCGGTGACCCGGGCTCGGACCGGACGGTGGTCACGGTCGAGCCCGCGAGCGCCGAGCACACCATGGAGCTGGACCTCGACCTGTATGACGTGACTCCCCGGGAGCGGATGGTGGTGCGCGAGGTGGTCGCGGGGGCTGGGACGACGGCCATCGCCCATCGCCTGGCCATCAGCGCCTACACCGTCCAGGATCACCTCAAGTCGGTTTTCAGAAAGGTAGGGGTCCGCAGCCGGCGTGAGCTCGTCCACGTGCTCACCCACCCTGGTGCGCAGGGTCCGGTAATCGGCCTCGGCCTCGGTGCCACTGTCCGGAAGGAGATGCTGCGAGCCAGGACGTAGATTGAGGTTCATGACCCATGATTCCGACCAGGGCGGCACCGTCTCCGAGGGTGGCTCCGGCTCCCTCAACGAGGAGACTATCCGCGGGGGCGCCGACGCCGTCCCCGAGACCCCGGACACCAACGACACCGGCCCCGACGACGCCACGGCTGAGGACAAGCACGGCGACGAGGCGGAGGGCGATGCGACGGCCGCTCACGGTCGACAGAGCACCGTCGAGGACCGCGGGCGCTGACCCGGACCTGACGGCCAGGACGACCCACGCCTCACCACCCGCACCTGAGGACCAGGACCTGGCATGAGCCGCATCTTCAGCGTCAGGGTCGCCTCGGTCTACCCGCACTACGTGACCAAGGCCGAGCGCAAGGGGCGGACCGAGGCCGAGGTGCGCGAGGTATTCGGGTGGTTGACCGGGTTCGATGACGCCGAGCTGAGCCGGCACCTGGCCGATGGGACGACCTTCGAGGACTTCTTCGCCGCCGCGGACCTCAACCCGCGCGTGGACCAGATCACCGGCTCGGTGTGCGGTGTCAAGGTCCACGAGGTCGAGGACCCGGTTGATGGGGCAGATCAGCTACCTGGACAAGTTCGTCGACGAGCTGGCCAAGGGACGCCCGATGATCAAGGTGCTGAGGTCCTGACGTCGACGCCCCGTCCTGCTCCGGGCGAGCCAGGGACGGGATCCGAGCGCCAGGTGGTCCTGAGATGGTCGCCTGGCGCCCGGGACGGCATACCTGTGTCTGTCAGGCGACGGTGAGGGTGACCTCGATGTTGCCGCGGGTGGCGTTGGAGTAGGGGCACACCTGGTGCGCCTGCTCGACGAGCTTCTCGGCATCGGCGCGCTCGACGTGGGGGAGCGTCACCTCCAGACCGACGGCAAGGCCGAAGCCGCCCTCCCCGTTGGGGCCGATCGCGACATCGGCGACCACCTCGGAGTCGGTCACGTCGGCGCCGGAGCGCTTCGCGACGCCGCGCAGCGCGGAGTGGAAGCACGCGGCATACCCGGCGGCGAAGAGCTGCTCGGGGTTGGTCGCGCCGCCCGGGCCGCCCATCTCCTTCGGGCCGCGGACGTCGGCGGCGAGGATGCCGTCGCTGGACTCGATGCGGCCGTTGCGGCCGTCTCCGGTGGCGAGGGCGGTGGCGGTGTAGAGAGTGTCCATGTGCGCAACTCTATTTTGCGCAATCGAATGGCGCAAACGGGTATGCTGGGCGTATGGACGGCTACCCCCAACTCGCGCTCGACCAGCAGCTCTGCCTGCCGCTCTACGCCGCCTCCCGCGCCGTCACCCGGAGATATGCCGAGCTGCTCGCCGAGGTCGGTCTGACCTACCCGCAGTACCTCACGCTCCTGGCCCTCTGGGACGCGCAGGAGCCGCCGAGCGTGCGCGAGCTCGGCAGCCGGCTGCACCTGGACTCCGGCACGCTCACCCCGCTGCTCAAGCGGATGGAGACCGCGGGCCTCGTCCGGCGGGTGCGCGACGAGCGCGACGAGCGGCGGGTCCTGGTCTCGGTGACCGACCGCGGCTGGTCGCTGCGCGACGACGTCGCCGACGTGCCGGAGCGGCTCGCCGGGGGCATGGGCATGAGCGAGGCGCAGCGCCGTGACCTGCGGTCGTTGCTGGACCAGGTGATCGAGTCGCTGGAGGGTGGGCGGCCGGAGGCCAGCTGAGCCGCGAGCGGGGACGGGTGGAGGAGCGGTAGCTGGCAAGACTAACCCGGGTCGGCCGGGTCAGGCGACGATCTCTGTCGTGTCCTCGAGAGCCGTGTCGTCGAAGGCCGGGTGCCGGCTGCCGACGTCCCGGGCCACGGCCAGGTGACCGCCGAGGTATGCCGCCACGCCGGACGCCCCGGCACCACCGAGTGCGAGCAGGGCGCCGAGCCGGTGGTGACCGCTGCGCCGCGCGAGCCAGGACGCGGCATACGCGCTGGCGGCGAGGCCGTTGCCGGTTGCGTGCACCAGGCCGACCCGCTTGTCGCGGGGACCGGTCTCCGACCACTCCGCCCAGCCGGACCACGCCGTCGGTCCGGCGGTGAGGAGCCCCAGGCCCACCAGCCGCTGCGCCGCCGGTGCGGAGCCGGGCCCGCCGACGACGTCCAGGACGGTCGCCGAGGTCCACGACCCCATGGTGATGTCGGTGAGCAGCGGGTGCAGGGCGTGGCGCCGAGCCACTCGCCGCGCAGCACCCAGCCGGTGGTGCCGGACCCGAAGAGGGAGGTGATGGTCGGCTCGACGGCGCTCACCGCGCCGTCCAGCGCCTCGGTCTGTTCCAGGCGCCGGGTCCAGCGGACGACGGCGGGGACGGGCTGGGACTGGGTCTGCTCCATCGCTCCATGGTGCGCCCGCACGTGCGGGCCCGCACCTCGAGGCGGAGGGTGTGCCGCCGCGGGCACCGGCCCGGAAGCGAGGCTCAGGGGACGAGGCGCCCCCGGAGCAGCGCGCGGAAGTAGAGGAGGGGCTCGACGTAGCGGTCGAAGAGCCACAGCGCGCGGCGCGGGACGCTCAGGTCGACCAGACGTGTCGTCGGTGCCTGCGTGCCGGTCCGGTCGAACTCGGCGAGCAGCAGCCGGCGCCGGTCGAGCGTGACGGGGACGATGGTGTAGCCGTCGTAGCGACGCAGCGGCTGTCCCAGCCGGCTGCGGGCGATGTTGTCGGCCAGCACCTCCACCTGTCGGCGCAGCGCGCCCCCGGACGGCCGGGTGTCGAGCGCCGCGGCGTCGCCCAGGCTCCAGACGCGTGGTGCCGAGCGGTGGGCCATGGTCTCGGGGTCGACGTCGATCTGCCCGGACGCTTCCTCTCGGGCAAGCGGCGCGAGCCACCCCTGGCCCCGGTAGGGCGGCACCACGAAGGCGCGGTCGACCTCGTCGAGCACCGTGGGGGTCGGCCCGTCCACCGTCACCGTCCCTTGCCCGTGGTCGACCGAGGTCACCGTGCTCTCGCGGTGCACGCTGACCTCCAGCTCGCCGAGCTGTGCGTCCAACCGGTCGTCCGCGAACGGCAACCCCAGGACCCCGGTGAACGGCGTCACGAGGTGCACGTCGAGGTCGTTCAGCACGCCGCGCCGGCGCCACTCGTCGCACGCCAGGAAGAACGGCTTGAGCGCCGTTCCGCCGCAGGGGGAGGGCTCGGGCGGGAGGGTGAAGACGACCCGGCCCCTCGACATACCCTCGACGGCCTCCCACACGGCCGGCGCCTGCGACTCCAGGTGGGCGGTCAGCGACCAGCCGGCCGTCATCGCCTCCGCCAGCCCGGGTACGGCGTCGAGGTTCTCCTCCATGCCAGGGGCCAGCACCAAGTCGCCGTAACCCACCCGAGCACCGCCGGACAGCTCGACCTCACGCTCGTCGGTGTGCACGGCCACCGCGCTGTCGCGGATCCAGACGCAACCCGCCGGGATGACCGAGGCGGTGCTGCGCGTCAGCTCGCTCATCGTGGCCTGCCCGCCGGCGACGTAGTTGAGCAGCGGGCGAAACAGGTGCGGCCGGTCCGGCGAGACGATGGCGACGTCCTTCGCGCCGACCCGCAGCAGCCGCGCCGCCAGGGAGACGCCGGCGTTGCCGGCTCCGACGACGACGACATCGTGGCGTGCCATGGTGCTCCCCTCGGTCGGTGCTTCGTCTCGTCAGACTATCCGCGGCGCGGGTGGCCCGAGACCGCGACGAGCCTGCGCAGCGCCCACCGCGCGACCGGGCGGTAGAGCAGGACGACCGGCAACGGCCCCTGCAGCACGAGCCCGGCGTGGGTGTCCTCCGGGGATGCGTCGAGGGTGTGGAGCAGCTGCAGGGTGACGCCCAGCGCGCGGACCTCCCAGGACCAACGCCGGGCCGCCTCGTCGACGGCCTTGACCACGAAGTGCGCCCGCACCCCCACGGGTCCGAGCACCACCCCGGTCAGCCCGGGGTGCAGCCGCCTGTCCACACCGCTCGCCTCGATCTCGACGGCGCGCAGGTGCGGCGCCCAGGAGGACCACCGGTCGGGGTCGGCATACCGCTCCCACGCCTCGTCGACCGGCAGCGGCCCGCTGGCGTGGATCCAGCGCTGTGCGTCAGGCACCCGACGACGGGGGCAGGGCGCAGGCGGCGGTGCCACCGGGCAGCCGACCACGGTTCGCGGCGACCAGCCGGTATACCGCTGCCCCCGGGACCTCCATGACGCGCGAGTCGAGCGCGGCGCCGATCAGCCGCCACGGCTGCGGCGAGCGCAGCAGGACCTGCGCCCACGCGTGGTGGCCGTAGGCGATCGTGCCGTCCTCGAGCACCACCGGCATCTCCAGGCCGGCACGGTCCTCGTCGACCCCGAGAGCCGCCAGGTCGTGGGACTGCAACGAGGACACCTCGACCTGCGCCCCGAGCCGCGGGATCCACCCGGCGGCGCGGGTGCAGAAGCCGCAGTCGGCGTCGTAGAGGACGAGGGCGACGGCTCGGGTGGCGCTGGCGGCGGTCATGGATGCAGTCTCTCGCAGGGCACCTGCAGGTGCGAGCGCGAGCGGAGGTGGGCTCTGGTGATCCTGCGTCTCCGGTCGTTGATCGTCATCGCGCTGGTGCTCGCGATCTGGCTCCTGGGCACCGGTCGACGCGGCCAGCGGCAGACGGTCACCTACGGCCCTCCCCCGACCACCACCCGGCACGACGAGGCGACGGCAGCGGCCCGCGAGCAGCTCCCGGACGACACCGACCTGCCCGTGGACCTGCTGACGTCGCTGAGGCGAGCGCGACCGAAGGACGTCGGCGGCGGGGGAGGGTGAGGGACCTGGCGTCGGCCCCCTGCATGAGGAGCCCCAGGAGCAGCACGACGAGACCGGCCGCGCCGGTGAACCCCAGGTGCTCGTCGAGCACCGCGATCCCGAGGGCCGTGGCGACCAGTGGCTCGGCCAGCATGAGGGTCGCGACCGAGGCGGTGGGCAGGGTGGCCAGCCCGCGGGCGAAGAGCACATACCCCGTGGTCGTCGTCACCAGCCCGAGGTAGAGCGCCAGGCCCATCCCCCGGGCGCTGGCCAGCCAGTCGGTCGGCAGGGCCAGCAGGACGGGCACCAGCAGCGCACCCCCGAGCCCGAAGGCTCCCGCCATCACCGTGACGGGGGCGTGCCCCTCGCGAAGCTGCTGCTTGGCGAGCACCGTGTAGCCGGCGTAGGCGGCCGCGGCGGTCAGGGCGGCGGCGACGCCGGTCACGGAGAAGGCGGCGGACGACTCGCCCCCACCCACGAGCAGCACGAGCCCCGACACGCAGACGCCGGTCGCGACCAGCCACGCCCTCGTGGGACGCTCGCCCAGCAGCACCAGCGCCAGCACGCCCGCGAGCACAGGTCCGGTCCCGATCGTCACCAGCGTGCCGACAGCCACGCCGGTCTGCCCCACCGCGACGAAGAAGCACAGCTGGTATGCCGCGGTGCACACCCCGGCGACCAGCCCGGCACGGGTGCGCCACAGCGCCAGCACGTCGCCGAACCTCGCCCCCATGAGGGGTAGCAGGGCGAGCAGGCCGAGGCCGCCCACGACCAGCCGAGCGGCCCCGACCGCGAGCGGCGTCGTGCCCGCGGGTCCGAGGGCCTGTGCCGTCCCCGTGGTGCCGAACAGGGCTGCGGCCAGGAGGACCGCCAGCGGCCCGGCCGTCCTCATGCGCCGACCAGCTGGGCCGCGATCTCCCGGGCCTCGCCCAACGGGCCGAGGTCACCCTCCAGCCCCGCACGGGCCATCGAGCCCTCGAGGAGGAAGCTGAGGTGGACCGCCAGCGCGTGCGCCTGTGCCGGGTCCAGGACCGTGACGAGCTGCTCCTCGACCAGGTCCTGCACCTGACGCTTGTGCTCGCGCACGACGGCGCGCCCGGGGTCGCCGTCGGCGAGCTCGGCCGCCGCGTTGAGCAGACCGCATCCGCGAAAGCCGGTGGTCCGCGACGTCGCGGCGTGGTCGGCATACGCGTCGAAGACCGCCAGCACCCGCTCCTGTGGCGTCCTGGTCGGCGCGAGCCGGACGGCATACAGGTCCAGCCACTCCTCGTGCCGCCGCTGCAGGTATGCCTCGACCAGGTCCGCCTTGGACGCGAAGTTGTTGTAGAGGCTCATCTTGGCCACGCCGGCGTCCGCGGTGATCGCGTCGATGCCGGTCGCGGCGACGCCGGCGCTGTAGAAGCGTGCGGCGGCAGCCTCGAGCAGGCGCTCCCTCGCGCTGGGGCGGGTGGGGGACTGGGGGGACATGGGTAGCCTCCTGGGAGTAGGTAGATCAGTCTACCTAATCACTGACGTGGGAGGTCGGCTACCGCGGCTCCTCCCGCTTCGTCGACGAGATCAGCGACGCGCTGCAGCTCATGGCGTCCGGCGTCGACGTCGGGCCCGCTCGTGACGCACAGCTTCCCCCTTCGCCGACGCCGTCGAGGCCTTCGCCGTCGCCGCCGACCGGGGCACCGCTCGAGGCAAGGTCATGCTCGAGCCGTCGACCCCCGCTCGGACCGACGGGCGTCCTCCACCTGGCCGTCCGCGCTGACCGGGTGCTCGTCGATCGCCTCGGCCGTGGCGGTCGGGTGGGCGCCCCGGTCGGGCGCGGGTCGAGGTGCACGCCGGCGATCATGCAGCGCACCGACCCGCCGGCCAGCTCGATGGTGGGGATGTCGACCGAGACGATCTCGCAGGAGCGCTCGATGACGGTCAGCTGCTCGCCGGTGAGTCGCGCCGGGCGCGGCCCGACATCGCCATGATGTGGCGCTTGCGCCCCTCGGGCGTCCGCCCGCACAGCTCGACGGCGTTGCCCGCGAACTCGCGCACCTGCTCCTCGCTCAGCTCGACGATCTCCCGCCCGGTGACCTCCAGCCGCTCGCGCACCTCGCCCCCGCCACCACCCCCCCCCGCCGCGCTGCTCGTCGGCGATGAGGTCCAGCGCCACGAGCGCGACCTCGGTGCCGATGCAGGCGATGACGTTGGTGTGGTAGACCGGCACCCCGCCGGAGTCGATGGCGTCGAAGGGCATCGGCTCGTAGTTGAAGTCGCTGCAGAAGCGCTCCAGCACGTGCGTGTCCGCACGGTGGCTGACCGCGGTGTAGGCGACCCGCGAGACGTGGTCGAGCACCATCGCCCCGGTGCCCTCGAGGAAGATCCCGTCCGGCTCCAGCCCGGAGTAGTCGACGATCGTCTGCAGCCGGTAGTCCGCCTTGAGCATCTCCAGGATGTCCCCGCGCCGCTCGTGCCGGCGGTTCGAGGCATACATCGGGTAGACCGCGACGTAGCCGCCCGGATGGGTCGAGAGCCAGTTGTTGGGGAAGACGCTGTCGGGGCGGGTGTGGTCGGAGTCGCCGAAGACGTGCACCCGCACGCCGGCGTCGCGCAGCGCCTGCGCCACCGCGTCCATCTCCGCCAGCGCCGCCGCCGAGGTGGCCTCCGTCGACTGCCCGACGGGCACGTCGTGCTGGAAGGCGTTGTCCGCCGCCGTGGCCGGGTTGGGCACGAACTTCTCGGCGCGGATGAGGATGACGGACGACGGGGCCTGGGCACTCACGCCAGGCAATGTAAGGCATCCCGGTGAAGGTCCCGAAAAACTTCGCGGCAGCTGTCGAGCGGCCCGAGATCGAAGGAGACCACGATGAAGTACCTGGTGCTGCTCATGGCCGACGGCGAGCTCCCGTCCTGGTCCGGCATGTCGCAGGAGGAGCAGGGGGTGATGATCGAGCAGTTCGAGGAGTTCGGCCGCGCCTGCGAGGCCCGCGAGGGCGTCGAGATCCTGTGCGTTGAGGCGCTCGGTGCCGGCGACACGGCGACCACGGTCCGCACCCGCGGCGGCGGCCCGGCGCTGGCCGGGGGAGGGCGTGCCCGACAACCCGGCCGGGTGGCTGCAGACCGTCGCCCGACGCCGGGTGGTAGACCGGCTGCGCTCCGAGGCGATGGCGCACCGCCGCCACGCCCTGGTCGCCACCGACCTGGACCGCCGGCCGCCCAGCGCCAGGGCCGACCCGGGCGGCCTCGTCGAGGACGACCTGCTCCGGCTGGTGCTCATGTGCACCCACCCGGCGCTGGCTCCCGAGGCCGCGAGCGCCCTCGCGCTGCGGCTCGTGCTCGGCGTCAGCACCCACGACATCGCGCGTCTCTTCCTCGTCCCCGAGCCCACGATGACAGCCCGCCTCACCCGCGCGAAGAAGACGATCGTCGCCTGGCACCGGGAGGAGATCGACGAGGCCCTGGGGCTGCTCACCTCGCCCGCGCTCGTGGACGCCGAGCTGCCCGACGGGGCGGCGACCTACCTGCTCCGGGCGCTCGTCGGCGCCGAGCACGCGACCGCCCCCTCGGCCGCGGCGACCCGGTGGGACCGCGTGACGCGGCACTACGACCAGCTGGTCCGGCTCGACCCGGGCTCGGCGGCGCGAGCTCGCGCGGTGAGACCCCGGAGCGGGATCAGGAGTCGTGCAGGATCTCCCCGCCGCGGACGACCAACCGGGTCTCGAGGTCGGCGTCGAGCCCGACGAGGTCGGCGCGGCCGCCCACGGTGATCTTCCCGGCGTCGAGCCCGAGGGTGCGTGCCGGGTCGCTGGTGGCGGCCACGAGAGCGTCCTCGGGGGCGAGCCCGGCGCCGACGGCCCGCCGCACGGCCCGGCCCAGGGTGAGCGTGCTCCCGGCGATGCTCCCGGTGTCGACCGAGCGCGCGACGCCGTCCACGACGTCGACCTCCATCGAGCCCAGCGCGTAGCGGCCGTCCTCGGCGGCCGCCGCGGCCATCGCGTCGCTGATGAGCACCATCCGCGCCCGGGAGCTGCGGTGGAGCAGGTCGACGACGTCGTCGTGCAGGTGCACCCCGTCGACGATGAGCTCCAGGGTGAGCCGCGCGTCGGCCAGCGCGGCGATGACCGGCCCGGGGTCGCGATGGTGGATCGGGCGCATGGCGTTGCACAGGTGCGTGACGACCTCCGCGCCGGCGTCGACCGCCGCCCGGAGCTGGTCGGCATCGGCGTCGGTGTGCCCGACCGCGACGACGACGCCGGCGCCCACGAGCCGGCGGATCGCGTCCAGGCTCCCCGGCAGTTCGGGAGCGATCGTCACCATGCAGATGCTCCCGGCGCCGGCCTCCAGCACGGCGTCGATCTCGGCCGGGTCGGGGTGGCGCAGCACCGCCGGGTCGTGCGCGCCGCGACGCGCCTCGTTGAGCCAGGGCCCCTCGAGGTGGATCCCGGCGATCATCCGCCCCCGCACCAGCGGTGCCAGGGCCCGCACCTGGGCGAGCAGCGTGTCCGGCGCCGCGGAGACCAGCGAGGCCATGACGGTGCTCGTCCCGGCGAGGTGGTGGGCCATGGCGGCGCTGCTCACCTCGTCCGGGTCGACGGTGGCGAAGCTGTGGCCGCCGCCGCCGTGGCAGTGGATGTCGACGAAGCCAGGGGAGAGGAGCGCCGTATGCCGGTCCGCCGGCTCGGTCGGGGCGCCTCGCCCCACGCGGGCGATCTGGCCCCCCTCCACGGCGACCCAGCCGCCGGAGAGGCTGCCGTCCGGCCACAGCACCTGCTCGGCCGAGACGAGCCTCACGGCTCACCGCCGAGGCCGCGCAACGCCGTGGCACCGGCCAGCGCGCTCACCCGGCCGCCGCCGTAGGTCCGCACGACGCGGGGCACGGCCAGGTCGGCGGGGAGATCCCGGATACCGGTGTGCACGAGCGCGTCGGCACGGCCCAGCAGCCCGCGGATCGTGGGGTCGTCCCACTCACTGTGGTCGTCGCTCACGAGCACCAGTGGACCACGGTCGGTGCCCGCGGTCACGTCGTCCACCGCCTCGTCCACGGTCTGGTCCGGCGTGCGGACCCGGCCCGAGAGCTCTTGCGCGAGCACCTCGGACACGACCTCCTGACGGGCGCCGCTGGCGATGTTGCCCCGCCTGCTGAGCGCCACCACGTCCGCCCCGGACAGCGACCCGCCCACCCCCGTGACGCGCACCGCTCGCGAAGCGACCCGCTGCCCCAGGTCGTCGGGCGCCTCCCGTGGCTGCGAGGTGGGGTCCCCGCCGTCGGCCGCCGCCCCGCCGTCACCTCTGCCATGACCGGCACGTCGCGCCGCCTGCCGCGCTCCCAGCGCCCGCACCCGGCCGGCGGCCTCGGCCAGCCGGGCCGCGGAGAGCTCGCCGTCGCGCACCGCGGCCACCACAGCCTCCACCAGCCGCACGGTGTCCTCGGCCGCGTCGTAGTCGCCGGGGAAGACCGGGTTGCCGATGCAGAGCAGGTCGGCCCCGGCGGCCAGGGCGAGCACCGCGCTGTGCTCCCGCCCGTAGCGGTCGGCCACCGCCGCCATGTCGAGCGCGTCGGTGCAGATCACCCCGGTGAGGCCGAGCTCCTCGCGGAGCATCCCGAGCAGCGCCGGGTTGAGCGTCGCCGGCAGGTCGCCGTGCCCCGGCACGACCAGGTGACCGGTCATGATCGCGTCCGTCCCCGCGTCGACCGCGGCGCGGAAGGGCACCAGCTCACGACTCGTGAGGGTCTGTGGGTCGACGTCGAGGACGGGCAGGTCGAGGTGGGAGTCGAGGGTGGTCGACCCGTGACCGGGGAAGTGCTTGGCGCAGGACGCCACGCCCGCCTCCGCGAGTCCCGCAACGGCCGCGCTCACGTGCCGCGCGGCCAGCCCGGCGTCCGCCCCGAACGACCGCACGCCGATGACCGGGTTGTCCGGCTCGGTGTTGACGTCGGCGTCGGGCGCCGCGGTGAGGTCGATCCCGGCCGCGGCGAGCTGCTCGCCCAGCCCCCGGTATACCGTCCGCGTCGCCTCCGCGTCGTCGACGACCCCGAGCGCCCACGCACCCGGCCAGGGCGAGCCCTCGGCGTGGTGCAGCCGGGTGACGGTGCCGCCCTCCTCGTCGGCGCAGACCAGCGCCTCCGCGCGCCGCCCGTGCACCGCGTCGGTGAGCGCCCGCACCTGCGCTTCGTCCTCGACGTTGTGCCCGAAGAGCCACACCCCGCCCAGGCCCTCGTCGAGCAGCTGCTCCAGCCAGGGCGGCAGCGTCGTCCCGACGAAGCCGGGCGCGAGCACGCCGAGCGCGTCCCGCCGCAGGTCGTCCCCGGCGGGGAGGTCGGTCTGGTTCATCCCTTGGTCGCTCCTGCCATGAGGCCGCCGGACAGCCGGGACTGCACGGCGACGAAGAAGATCATGACCGGCACGGTGATGATCGAGCTGGCCGCCATGACCGCGCCCCAGTCGGTGCCGCTGCGGGTGAAGAAGGTCCGCAGCCCGACGGCGGCGGTATACATGTCGTCGTCCGCCATGAAGGTGAGCGCGAAGATGAACTCGTTCCACGCCAGGATGAAGCTGAAGACGCTCACCGCCACGAGCCCGGGGGCGACGAGCGGGAAGAGCACCTTCCAGAACATCTGCCACCAGCTCGCACCGTCGAGGTAGGCCGCCTCCTCCAGCTCGACCGGGACCGCCGCCACGAAGCCGCGCAGCGTCCAGATCGCGAAGGACAGGCTGAAGGCGATGTAGACCACCGACAGCCCGAGCAGGCTGTTGAGCAATCCCAGGGTCTTGGCCTGCAGGAACAGCGGGATGACGAGTGCCTCCATCGGCACCATCTGCACGATGAGGATCATCATGAGGATCTTGGTGCGCCCGGAGAAGCGGAACCGCGCCACGGCGACCGCGGCGAAGAGCGCGAGCAGCCCGCTGGCGACGACGGTGACGACCGCGACGATGAGCGAGTTGAGCAGGTAGTCCGGGAACCGCGTCTCGGAGAAGATCCGGGCGAAGTGCTCGAACGAGATGCCGGCGGGTATGACGCCGCGCCCGCCCGCGTTCGCCGCCGGGTCGACGGCGGTGCCGAGCATGACGAAGACCGGGAAGATGCTGAAGACGACGACCACGAGGCTGGCCAGCACCAGCCCGCTGCGTCCGAGCAGGCGCCTCACAGCTCCTCCTCCTTGAACAGGGTGCGCAGGTAGACCGCGGTGATGACGAGCAGCAGCAGGGTCAGCAGCACCGCGATGGCGGCGCCGAGGCCGAACTTGTTCTGCGACATCGCGGTGATGTAGCTCCAGGTGCCGAGGTTGAGCACCTCACGGTTGGAGCCGTCGCCGCCGGGCATGAGGTAGATCTGGGTGAAGACCTTGAAGTCCCAGATCGTCGACAGGATGGTGACGATCGCGAAGACCGGCTTGAGCATCGGCAGCGTGACGTGCCGGAAGCGTTGCCAGGCGTTGGCGCCGTCGATCATCGCCGCCTCGGGCAGCTCGGTCGGGATCGTCATGAGCCCCGCGAGCACGGTGACCGCGACGAAGGGGAAGCCGTGGTGCACGACGTTGAGGGTGGCGATGGCGTAGAACCAGCCGCGCTCGGTGAAGAGGTTCTGGGTGGCGACGTCGACCAGGCCGAGCTGGCCGAGCAGCCCGGTGAGGAAGCCGGCGCGGGCGTCGAAGAGGTAGACCCAGACATACGTCCCGGTCACGGCGGGGACGGCCCAGGCGGCCATGACCGACATCGTCACCAGCGTCCGCCACCCCGGCGGCAGCCGGTGCAGCAGCAGCGCGACCAGCGTGCCGACGAGCACCGTGAGGACGACGCAGACGAGCGCGAAGAGGACGGTGTTGGGCAGCGCGACCTTCCACAGCCGCTCGTCGGTGAGGACGTCGCGGTAGTTCTCGACCGCCACGAACTCCGCGCCGCCGCGGACGAGCTCGCGCAGCCCGAAGTCCTGGAAGGACAGGATGACCACGCGGAGCATCGGCCACAGCAGCAGGATGCCGATGACGGCCAGGGTCGGCGCGAGCAGCAGCCACGGCCGCCGCGCCGACCCCAGGGCGGGCGAGCTCACGAGCCGAAGATCTCGTTCATCTCGTCCGCGGCGGTCGTGGTGGCCTCCTCGACGCTGGCCTTGCCGCCGAGGATCGACTCCATCATCGCCGGGATCGTCTGCGCGCCCTCGACCTGGCCCCACAGCGGGGTGACCGGGAGCGTGGCGCTGCCGTCCTGCATCTGCTGGGCGAAGGGCGCGACCAGCGGGTCGTCCGCCTCCTCCAGCTGGGTCAGCAGGTCGGTGGTGGCCGGGAAGAAGCCGGTCTGCTCGCCCCACTTCTCGGCGAACTCACCGGTGGTCATCATCTCCACGAAGGTCCACGCCAGCTCCTCGTTCTCCGTCGTCTCGAAGACCGACAGGTGCGAGCCACCCGCGAAGGAGGGGGCCATGCCGCCGTCCTGGCCGGGGATCGGCACCACGCCAAGCTTGCCCTCGAGGTCGCCGTTGGCCTCGATGATCGACTTCGGCGTCCACGAGCCGCTGATGATCATGCCGGCCTCGCCGCGGGCGAAGGCGTCGCGGGTGTCCGCCTCGTTCCACGTGCTCGCGGCCGGGGTCGACAGGTCGTGCTCGCTCGCCAGGCTCTCCAGGAAGGTCAGCCCCTCGACCGCCTCGGCCGAGTCCAGGCCGGAGGTCCAGGTGTCGCCGTCCTGGGTGGCGACCTCGCCGCCCGCGCCCCAGATGAACGGGGTCGTGGTGTGCGTGGAGTTCGGCACCGGGAAGGGGATGAGCTCGGGGTCGGACTCCTTGAGCGCCTCGCCGACCGAGACGATCTCGTCCCACGTGGTCGGCGGCTCCACGCCGGCCTCCTCGAGCAGGTCGGTGCGGTAGACGATCGAGCGGACACCGGCATACCAGGGCGCGCCGTAGACGGCGTCGTCGTAGGTGCCGGCGTCGAGGACGCTGTCGACGTAGGCGTCGCCGAGGCCGGCCTCCTCGATGTGGCCGGAGAGGTCCATGAGCGCGCCCGCGTCGCCGAACTCGGGGGTCCAGGTGGTGCCGACCTCCGCGACGTCCGGGCCGGTGCCGCCGGCGATGGAGTTGGTGAACTTGTCGTGCGCCGAGGCCCACGGGACGAACTGGATGTCGAGGGTGGCTCCGGTCTCGTCCTCGAAGGCGGTGCTCACCTCGTCGAAGAAGGCGGTCGGGTCGGGGTTGGTGCCCTCCATGATCCAGACGGTGAGGGTCTCGCCCGAGGCATCACCACCGCCGCTCTCGCCGGAGCCGTCGCCGGAGCCGCCGTCGTCGCCGCCGCAGGCGGACAGGGTCAGGGAGGTGATGGCCGCCAGCGCGAGGAGGCGGGTGGCACGGGATGCGCTCTTCATGGTGTGTCCTTTCGAGGGGTGTCGCATGGTGCGGGATGGGTCACCGGTGCTCGCCGGTGGAGGTGGGGAAGATGTCGACGAGGATGCGGTAGCGGTCACCGCGGTAGACCGACCGGACGAACTCGGTGACGCGCCCGTCGGCGACGCGCGAGGTCCGCTCGAAGAGGAACGCCAGGGAGCCGGGGTCGGTGGCGAGCTGCTCGGACTCCTCGGCGGTGACGAGGTGCGGCTCGATGGTCTGCGTCGCGGCGCTGATCGTCAGGCCGTAGCGCGACTCGAGCAGCTGGTAGAAGGAGGAGTCCTCGAGGTCGGCGCCGGTGAGCCCGGGCACGAGGTCGGCGGGCACGTGCAGGTCCTCCAGCGCCATGGGTTCGCCGTCGGCGGTCCGGACGCGGCGGACGTGCACGAGCGTGGCGGTGGGCTCGATCCCGAGCACCGAGCCGAGCATCATGCCGGCCGGCTGCTCCCGCGCCCACACGGTATGCGCTCCCGGCGTCATCCCCGGGAGCGCATGTCGGTGGAGAAGGACGTGGCGGACAGCTGCTGGTCCACGCGCGCCGGGGCGACGAAGGTGCCGGCGCCGGGGCGCCGGATGAGCCGGTGGTCGGCGACGAGGGCCTCGACGGCGCGGCGCAGCGTCATCCGGGCGACGCCGAGCTCGGCGGCGAGGTCGCGCTCGGCGGGCAGCGGCTCGCCCGGGCTCATCGGGGCGATGAGGTCCTCGAGCCGCTGGCGGACGACCTCGGCCTTGCCCACCCGGGCGCCGGCCGCCAGCCCCGCGGCCGTCTCGGCCGGGGGCGTGTCGCGCTTGGTGGGCTCGGCGCTCACCGGCCGCGCACCGGGCGGGAGGGACGGGAGGGAGCGTGGTCGGTCGAGAGCACGACGCGGTTGCGGCGTCGGGGGTTCGGCTGGGGCATGTGCTCTCACGTCCTTGTCAGAGGGCATCTTTAGACCAACGGTGCTAGACCAACGGTCCAGACATTGGCATACTGCCTCCCGTGGTGTCAACGAGGACGACGAGATCTGACGGCGAGTCGCCCAGCCTGCTGGCGGTGGACCTGGGCAAGACCGGGGCGCGGGTGCGCGCGTGCGGACCGGAGGGGGTGCGCGAGGGCGAGGGGCCGGGTGTCGTCGGGCTCGCGGCGGCCGACGGGGTGCGGCAGGTGCTGGCCGCCCTGCGCGGTGCGCTCGAGGGTCTGGACGTCGGGCGGGTCGACGTGCTGGCGATGGGGCTGGTCGGCTACCACGCGGCGAGCGCGCGGCGGGAGGCGCTGGCGGAGGCGCTGCTCACGGAGCACGCCGACGTCGTGCTGCTCACCGGTGACGTGACGACGACCTACGTGGGGGCGATCGGTGACCGGCCCGGGGTCGTGGTGGCCGCCGGGACCGGGGCGGTGGCGCTCGGGGCGGACGCGACCGGGCGCACGGTGGTGCGGGACGGCTGGGGCTTCCTCCTCGGGGACGACGGCAGCGGGTATGCCGTGGGCCGTGCCGGTCTGCGCGCGGCGCTGGAGCATCGCGACGGGCGGGGCGGGTCGGCGGCGCTGGAGCACGCTGCGAGGCAGCGCTTCGGTGACCTCGCCGGGCTTCCGGCGGCGGTGCACTCCGCGGAGCACCCGTCGCGGCTGGTCGCGTCCTTCGCGACGGACGTAGCGCGGGAGGCGGAGGCCGGCGACGAGGTGGCCGTGGGGATCTGGGCCGACGCCGGGGCGGGTCTCGCGCGGACCGGGCTGGCCTGTCGCGACGCGCTCGACCCCGCGCTGCCGGTGTGCCTGGCCGGAGGGCTGGCCCAGGTGGGCCCGCTGCTCACCGAGCCGTTCGTGGCAGCGGTGGGCGGAGAGGTGCTGCCGGCCGCCGGGACCTCCCTCGACGGGGCGGAGGCGCTGGCCCGGCAGGTGTGGTCGGGCGAGCTGAGCCCGGTGGTGGCCGAGCAGGTGGGTGTCAGCCGTGCTGCGGACGCTGTCGTGGGCGGTGGCGCGGCGGGGAGCCCCTCGGGGGGCGGCAGAGCAGGGCCCTTGTCCGGGGATGACGATCGGGCGGCCAAGGGCGAGGTCATCGGTGCGCTCGAGACCGAGGGCGTGCGGGAGGACCTGCTCGACCTCGACGAGCGCGACTCCGCGGCCGTGCTGACCGAGCTGTGGGAGGCCGAGGCGACGGTGGCGCCGGCGCTGCTGCGGGTCGTGCCGACGGTGGCCGCTGCGGTGGACGACATCGCTGACCGGCTCCGCGCCGGAGGGCGGATGTTCTACCTCGGGGCGGGCACACCGGGACGGCTCGCCTTCGTCGACGCCTCGGAGCTGCCGCCGACCTACGGCACCACGCCCGACCTCGTGCGGGCGCTGCCCGCCGGAGGGGTGGAGGCGATGGTGCAGGCGCGGGAGGGCGCCGAGGACGACGGCCCGGCCGGGTCCGAGATGGTGCGCGGCGCCGACGTGGGTCCCGACGACGTCGTGGTGGGGATCAGCGCGTCCGGCCGCACGCCCTACGTCCTGCACGGGCTGGCGGAGGCCGCGTCGCGGGTGCTGCGCTGACCGTCGCCGTGTCCGGCAACACCGGGGCGCGGGCGTCGGTCGGGGTGGACCACGCGGTGGAGGTGCCGACCGGCCCCGAGGTCATCAGCGGCTCCACCCGGTTAAAGGCCGGCACGGCGCAGAAGATGCTGCTCGGGGCGCTGTCGACCGCGGTCATGGTGCGGCTGGGCAAGACGCACGGGCCCTTCATGGTCGACATGCAGGCCTCCAACGTGAAGCTGCGCGACCGGGCGGTGCGGATGGTGCAGCGAGTGACCGGCTGCGAGTCGGGGCGGGCGACCGAGGCCCTCGAGGCCGCCGGCTGGAGCACGAAGGTCGCCGTGGTCATGGTGCTCGGCGACCACGACGCCGACCGGGCGCGCGAGCTCCTCACCCGGGGAGGCGACTCGGTGCGCGGAGCCCTGCGGCAGGTGCACGCGTGATCGTCGTCGGGGTCGGCTCGGGCACGAGCGTCGACGGCATCGACGTCGCGGCCCTCGACCTGGAGCTGCGCGGCGAGGTCGTGCAGGCACGGATCCTCGGCTCGGGGACCGTGCCCTTCGACGACGCGCTGCGGGAGGAGGTGCTCGCGGCATACCCGCCCGGACAGGTGGGGATGGAGCAGGTGTGCCGGCTCGACACCCGGCTCGGCCAGGCGTTCGCCGATGCGGTGGCGGGGCTCGGCGCCGAGCTGGCCGGGGGAGCGCCCGACCTCCTCGCCTCGCACGGCCAGACCGTCTTCCACGACGTCGTGGACGGACAGGTCACCGGGACCCTGCAGCTCGGGCAGCCGGCGTGGATCGCCGAGCGGACGGGTAGACCGGTGGTCTCCGACCTGCGGGTCGCCGACGTGGCGGCCGGGGGTCAGGGCGCGCCGCTCGCAAGCCTGTGGGACGCGCTGTGGCTCGGCGGACGGGGGAGGACCTGCGCCGCGCTCAACCTCGGGGGCATCGCCAACGTCACCGTGGTCGGCCCGCAGGAGGTGCTGGCCTTCGACACCGGGCCCGCCAACGCGCTCGTTGACGCGGTGGTCGCACGGCGGACCGCAGGACGGGCGCGCTACGACGCGGACGGGGCGGGCGCCGCCGCGGGGAGCGTGGACGAGGGGCTGCTCGCGGTCCTGCTGGCGGACGACTACTACCGGCGGGAACCGCCGAGGACGACCGGCAAGGAGCGCTTCAACCTCGGACACGTCGACGACGCGCTGGCCGCGCACGGTCGCCCGGTCGCGGACGCCGACCTGCTGGCGACGCTCACCACGCTGACCGCCCGCACGGTGGCCGACGCCCTGGCGCCGTTCGCGCCGCAGGAGGTCGTGACCAGCGGCGGAGGTGCGCACAACCCGACGCTGATGAGGATGCTGGCCGAGGCGATGCCGCAGGTGCGGGTGACGACGAGCGGGAGCCACGGCATACCGGTCGACGCGAAGGAGGCCTGCCTCTTCGCGCTGCTCGGCTTCCTCACCTGGCACGGCGTGCCCGGCACCCTGCCCGGGGTCACCGGGGCCCGCGACGCGCGGCTGGCGGGGCGCATCACCCCTGGTCACGGACCGCTGCGCCTCCCCGAGCCCGCGGAGGTCGCCCCGACCCGGCTGGAGGTGGTGGGCTGATGGAGGTCGTCATCTGCCGCGACGAGGAGGAGATCGGGCGGCTCGGCGCCGACGTCGTGAGCCGGCTCGTGCGGACCCGACCGGAGGCGGTGCTCGGCGTCGCGACCGGCTCCAGCCCGCGCCCGGTGTATGCCGAGCTCGTCGCCCGGGTGCGGGCGGGCGAGCTCGACTTGTCCGGGGTGAGCACGGTCTCGCTGGACGAGTACGTCGGGCTGCCCGAGGGGCACCCGGCCAGCTACCGCACCGAGATCCGGCGCGAGCTGACCGACCCGGCGGGCATCCCCCCGGAGCGGGTGCACAACCCGCAGGGGAGCGCGGGGGACCTGCCCGCGGCGGCGCGGGCCTACGAGCAGCGGATCGCGGCGGCGGGCGGCGTCGACGTGCAGCTGCTCGGGATCGGCAGCGACGGGCACATCGCCTTCAACGAGCCGGGCAGCTCGCTCGCGAGCCGGACCCGGATCAAGACCCTGACCCGGCGGACGCGGGAGGACAACGCCCGCTTCTTCGACGGCGACGCCGATGCGGTGCCGACGCACTGCCTGACCCAGGGGCTGGCGACGATCATGCAGGCCCGGCACGTCGTGCTCGTCGCGACGGGGGAGGGCAAGGCGCGGGCGGTCGCCCAGCTCGTCGAGGGTGCGGTCTCTGCGCGCTGGCCCGCGACCGTGCTCCAGTGGCACCCGCACGTCAGCGTGCTGCTCGACGAGGTGGCCGCGGCGGGGTTGGGGCTGGCGGGCTACTACCGGGAGGCGTGGGCGAACAAGCCCGACTGGCAGGGGCTCTGAGCCGCGGTCCCGGGCGTGCGGCGCTCGCGGACCGCTGCCGTCCTCGGGGCGGACTAGGGTCACAAGTATGCGGCTGGAGAACATCGTCATGCAGGCGCGGGACCCGCAGGCCACGGGCCGGTTCTGGTCGGCGGCGCTCGGGCTCGAGGACCTGGCTCCCGGCAGCCCGGAGGACTACGAGGGCCGGCTGCGGATCGACGACGACGTGTGGCTGGACATCTGCATCGAGCCGGTGACCGAGCCACCGCCATCGGGGTGGCGGCTGCACCTGGACCTGCGCGGCGGTGCTCAGCAGGCGGAGGTGGTGGAGCGGCTCCTCGGACTGGGGGCCAGGCATACCGACATCGGGCAGGTGGACGTGCCGTGGGTCGTGCTCGCCGACCCGGACGGCAACCCGTTCTGCGTCATGCAGGAGCGCGCGGCCTATACCGACACGGGGCCGATCGCGGCGCTGCCGCTCGACAGCGCCGACCCGGCGCGCGACGCCGAGCTGTATGCCGCGATCACCGGCTGGGTCCCGACCGAGGGGGTCGGACTCGTCACGCTGCGGCACCCGAGCCTGCGCGGTCCGCTGCTCGAGCTCTGCCCCGAGCCGGAGCCGAAGGTGCGCCAGAACCGCACGCACCTCGACGTCCGGCCGACCCGCGACGGGCCGGACCAGCGCGGTCTGGTCGAGCTCGCGCTCTCGCTGGGCGCCTCGCTGGCGACGGAGGACTGGACGCAGGGGCACCCGTGGACGGTGATGCGCGACGTGTCGGGCAACGAGTTCTGCGTGCTGGGCGACATTGCGGACTGACCTGCACCGGGTGAGGTCAGGACGACTCTCTCGGTGCCGGCCAAGCCAGCGGCACGACAGCGGCGGTGACGACACCGAGCACCCCGGCGACGAGCACGCCGGCGCCCACCAGCGCGGCGAGTGCTGTCACCCCGGCCGCGAGGAAGAGCTGCACCACCTTGCGCCAGCCCGCCTGCTCGGCTGTCACGCGCCCGCTACCTCGGGTGGGAGGGATCAGCGCGGCGACGAGGATGACGACGACCGCGACGGCGAGCGCCACGGGACGATCGTCCGGCTCCACCAGGCGGCGCAGGGCACGCAGCAGTGCCCACAGTGAGATGACGGCCGCGAGCCACCCCACTCGCGATCGCATCCAGGTCATGCTGCCCACGCTAGTGGCCTAGCCGGGGGTGGCGGGGTCGGGTCAGGCAGCCATGAAGCGATGCTCACAGCGGGTTGTCCAGGACGCTGAGGCGGGGCAAGGACTCCGTGCCTGGCCACGCGACGGGCATACCCGGGACGAGCAGCATACCGTCCGCCGACGGGACTAGAGCAGCTCGACGCGGTCGGCCTGCGGTCCCCGCGCGCTCTGGCGCACCTGGTAGCGCACCCGGTCACCCGGGTCTAGCGTCTCGCCGTCGCGCAGGACGGAGACGTGCACGAAGAGGTCCGCGCCTCCGGCGTCCGGGATGATGAAGCCGAAGCCCCGGTCCGCGTCGTAGCGCGCGACCACACCCTGGCCCCCTCGGGCCGGGCCGTCGGACGACCGCCGCGGCCCGGAGCGGGGGCGGGACGTCGACCGCGCGGGTGCGCCCCGACGTGCCGACCCACCGACGAGCCGCACGTCGCGAGCCTGCGGGCCCTCTCGCTGTCGACGACGAGGAAGGCGACGCCCTGGCCCTCGGAGACCAGACCGCCGGGCACGATGGCCGAGCTGTGCAGGAAGATCTCGTCACCGCCGTCGTCCGGGCTCACGAAGCCATACCCCTTGCTCGGCTCGTACCAGTAGACCGTGCCGAGCAGACCCAGGGGGGCGTCCGTGGGCTGCTCGGCCGTGACCCTGACGCGGCGCGCCTGCGGGCCTCGGTCGCCCTCGCCGATCTCGAACTCCACCACCTGGCCCTCTCGCAAGACCCTCGTCGTGTCGTTGCTGACGATCTCGGACGCGTGCACGTAGAGATCCTCCGCGTCCTCGCCGAGGACGATGAACCGAACCTCGGTCCGCGTCGAACCACCGCACGGTTCCTTCGGTCACGACAGACTCCTCGTTGTCGTGGCGATCGGCATCGTCCTACCGTGGCCGGCGGCGGGGCGAGGAGCGATGCGCCCCCGCGTCAGCGCCTCACGAGTCGTGCGGCACGATGACGGCGCGCGCGTCGAGCTCGCCGTCCCGGAGGCGTCGGTATGCCTCGAGCCCGTCGTCCAGCGAGTAGCGCTCGATCGCGGGCGTGATCTGGCCGGCGCGGTACATCGCCACCACCTCGTGCAGGTCCTCGATGGTGCCCCAGTAGGTCGAGGAGAAGTTGACCTCGTAGGGCACGGTGAAGAAGTTCCACGGGAAGGTGCCGCCGCCGATCCCGACGATCGTGACGGAGCCGCGCTGGGCGACCGTCGCGCCGGCGAGCTGCATCGTCGCGTCGACACCGACGATGTCGAAGACGGCGTCCACGCCGCGCCCGCCGGTCAGCTCGCGGATCCGCTCGACCTGATCCTCGCCGGAGGGGACCGTGACGGCGCCAAGCTCCTCGGCCGCCGCCATGGCCGCGGGCTTGGAGTCCGTGGCGATCACGGTGGCGCCGGTGAGCGCGCGCAGGATTTGGACGGCCACGAGGCCCAGGCCACCCAGGCCGATGACCAGGGCGGTGCGGCCGCCGCCGTCCAGGTGGGGGAGCACCCGCTTGATGGCGTGGTAGGGGGTGAGGCCGGCGTCCGCGAGCGGGGCCGCGGCGACCGGGTCGGCGTCGCCGAGCGGCACGAGGTTGCGCGCCGGGACGGCGAGATACTCCGCCATGCCGCCGTCGCGCCCGAGCCCGGCGGCGGCATACCCGACGGTCTGGGGCTGGGCGCAGTAGGTGTCCTGTCCGCGCGAGCACGCGGGGCAGCGGCCGCAGCCGATCGGGCCGTAGACGAGGTAGGCGTCGCCCGTCTGCAGGCCGGTGACGCCAGGTCCGAGCTCCTCGATCGAGCCGGAGGTCTCGTGACCGAGGACGAAGGGCGGGGTGAGCAGCCCGGTCGGGTCGGACTCGAACTCGGCGAAGAGGCCGACGTCGGAGTGGCAGGCGCCGGCGCCGGCCACCTTGAGCAGCACCTCGCCGGGGCCGGGCGTCGGGCGCTCGACCTCCCTCAGCTCGGGGAACGTCTGGTAGTCGGTGAAGACGATCGCGCGCATGCTTCTCCTTCGTCCGGATCGGCCGTTCTGCTGACCACGGCGGCCAGGCGGGGAGCCCGGGTCGATCTACTACTTATGGTAGTGGATTGCGGCGGGGTGGATGAGCCTGGGTCGGACCGCCTCGGACGGGGGAACCCCGAAGTGGGATTCACTGATGGAGCCTGGCCCGCGGTTGTCTGGGACGATCTTGAGTGGGAGAGCGGAGAGCCATGGATGGTGGCGACGGTATGCCCGTCAACGACGTGGATGATGCAGCCGCGGTCGCCGCGCTCCGCCGAGCCGCGAAGAAGCAGCGCGTGCTGATGCTTCCTGTCGTGCTCGTGGCCGGTGTTCTCTGGTCGGCGTTCATGGCCGTCGTCAACTCGTGGTCTTTCGCAGTGGCCGTGCTGGGGACGGCCATCTTCGCCGTCTTCATAGGGCTGGCCTGGTGGTTCCTCCTGATGCCGACCTGGGTGCGACGGCCTCCCAGCGCCCTGGCGCACGGCATCGTGATCTCGGTGAAGCTCGGCGTCCTGCACATTCGCGCCGGGGACGAGGTGCTCGTCATCGGGCGCGGTGGCGTGACGTCTGAGCTGGACGAAGGGGACTCCGTCCTGGTCACGCAACTCCATCGGCGGAACGCCGCAGTCGTCGTCATGCACGAAGACCGAGGCCCGGTCGTGGTGCCGGCCACACCGCGCCAGCTGTGACACATGGCGGTCTTCGGCTCGGGCTGACTAGGGAAGCCGCTCTTCGAGGATCTCGACAGCCAGGTCGACGATGTCGGCTCGTGGGTGCAGGTCGGGGACGTCACTGAGGGGGAACCACTTCGCGAAGTCTGTCGTGCCGCCCGACTCCGTCGTGCCCAGTTCACCGGCGGTGATGGCGGCGTCGAGCAGGAAGCGCTGTGAGCGCAAGGGTCGGCGGGAGGCGGTGCGGGGGACCGTGAAGTGGTGCTCGGCGACGATCTGTCCGACCGTCACCGTGTAGCCGGTCTCCTCGAACACCTCACGCACGACAGCGTCATGGATGGACTCGTCGAACTCGACCCCGCCACCTGGCAGCGACCATGCGGCATTCTGTGCTCGAGCTCCTCCGTTGAACCACGTGAGCAGGACCTGCTGATCGTCCGTGGTCAGGAGTGCATAGGCGGCCAACCGGGTGTCGTACTCGCTGAAGTGCACGTCGGAACGCTACCGCTGGGCCCCGGGCGTCAGTGAGGCCCCGCGCAATGCCGGGGCCCAAGGCACAGGATTCTTGGTCAGAAGAGGGCCCAGAGCGCCACGAACGTCCCCATGATCATCGTCAGGAAGGCGGCTGCAAGTTTGGTCCTGACATCGGCCCGCTTGTCGTACACGGACCAGAGAAGGAACGCGAGGCACGGCAGCAGGAGCAAGGGGACGGACGAATCGGACATGTCTCTTCCTCGCTCCCGATTCTGGCTGCTCCTGGGGCTTCGTCCGGACAGGGTAGCGCCGCACAGCCCCGCGATCGGTGCGGAGAGACCACGAATGATGGGGAGGCGCTGTGCTCTTCATCACTCAGCAGTGGACCGGTGCCGGTCGAATCCATGGGGCAGCGAGTCTTTCAGCCGCACTTTTCCGCGCCGTGGCCCTAGAGTGACAAGCCCAAAGGCGGGGAGGACGACATGGCGGGTCAGATGAGAGCATCGATGGCCAGGTGGACGGCGATGACCGTGACGCTCTTGGTTCTCGCGGTGATGGGTATATCGCCGACGCAGGCGCTCGATGGGGGTCAGGATGCGGTTCGCGCGGGCCACGATTCCGCCAGCGCCAGGCCAGTCGCTGCCACCGACATCGCAGCAGCTGCCGCATCCACCGGTCGGGTCGGGGGCTCAGACCGTTACGCCACCTCGGCTGCAATCTCGCGCCGTGCCTTCCCGAACGGGTCCGACGTGGTCTATCTCGCCCGGGGAGACGAATTCGCCGACGCGGTAGCAGGTGGGATGCTGACTGACGGCCCCATCCTGCTCGTCCGCTCGTGCGGGGCCGTCCCGAGCGCTGTGAGGACCGAGATCTCGCGACTCGGTGCCCAAGAGGTCATCGCCCTGGGTGGGTCCGGGGCCGTGTGCGGGGAGACGCTGCGCAGCGCTGCCGCTGGTCGGGCCGCCGATCGGATCGCGGGCGAGGGTCGCTACGACACTGCTGCCCTGATCAGTGAGCGCGCCTTCCAGGGGCAGACCGATGGGCCCGTCTACCTCGCCAACGGCACTGCATACGCCGACGCGATCGCGGCCGGATCGCTGACGGACGGACCGGTCCTGCTGGTCCGTCCAGACGGCTCCTACCCTCGGTCGGTCCTGGTGGAGCTCGCCCGGCTGATGTCCCCGCTGGCGGTCGGTCTCGGCGGCTCGAGCGTCGTGTCCGACGCCACCCTGGAAGAATTGCCCTACGCAGGCCAGCGTCCTGATCGGATTCACGGGAAGAACCGGTACGACACCGCCGCCACCATCGCGGGGCGCGCCTTCCCCACGGCGCCCTCGACGGTATACCTCGCGCGTGGCGACACCCTTGCCGATGCGGTTGCCGCTGGCGTCCTGACCGACGGCCCCGTCCTGCTGGTCAACCAGCGCTGCGGCACCCTTCCCCAGAGCGTTTCTGCGTATCTGTCTCTGGTCACTCCAGACCGTGTGCTGGCGCTCGGCGGCTCGACGGCCGTCTGCGATGCCACGCTGGAAGCCGCCTCAGCGGCCGCGCGCCCCGGCCAGCTGCCGGTGAACGCTGGTGTGGCGACAGGTGTGGCCACTTCGTGCGCGGTGACCGCTGCCGGGACGGTCCGCTGTTGGGGCGCCAACGGCAAGGGCGCACTCGGGGACGGCACGACGACCAGCAGCCCCACTCCGGTTTCCGTGACAGGGCTCGGAGCGGGAAGCACGCGGTCAGTGTCGGTGGGCGGCAGCTTCGCGTGTGCCCTGTCTACCGATGGCGCCGTGAAGTGCTGGGGCGCCAACGAGGATGGCGTGCTCGCCGGTCCCTACGGCTCGTATTCGACTGAGCCCGTCGACATCCCACGGCTCGGAGCGGGCACGACTGTGCAGCTCACCACGGGGAAGAAGCACGCGTGTGCGGTCTCCATCACGGGCGCCACGCGTTGCTGGGGCTCGAACTCCTCCAGCCAGCTGGGGATCGGTATGGCGAAGGGCGGCTCAGAGGTGATGCCTACCCTGGTCTCGGGACTGGGGCCGGGGACCACTCGGCAGGTCGACGCGAACTATCTCAGCACCTGCGTCGTGCGTGACGACGGAGCTGCCCTGTGCTGGGGCTCCAACGTGATCGGCACGCTTGGAGACGGCACCCAGACAGAGCGAACTCGGCCCAGCCAGGTGAGTGGTCAGGGGGCTGGCACCACTGCCCAGGTCTCGGTCGGCGTGCATGGTGCTTGTTCGTTGACGACAGCAGGAGCCGTCCGGTGCTGGGGCGACAACGCGGAAGGGGAGCTTGGCTTCCCGCACCCCGGCGGCGGCAACTATTGGTCGCTGGTGCCTGTGGCGGTTGCCACCCTCGGCCCGGGCAGCACGGTCATGGTCGATGCCAGCGGCTCAGGCTTCAACTGCGCCCTGTCCGCCACGTCGGCCACCGTGTGCTGGGGCGCGAATTCCTTCGGCACCCTCGGGACTGGTGAATCCAGCGCGCCTCGCCCCACCCCCGGCCCCGTCGACGGGCTGGGCAGCGGCACGACCGCCCAGATCTCCACGGGCTCCCGACACGCCTGCGCTGGCACCTCCGGTGGTCAGGTTCGGTGCTGGGGCGACAACTCATACGGCCAGATCGGTGACGGCACCTACGAGCAGCGTGACGCCCCGGTGCGCATCAGCATCTAAGGCACCGCCATGGGCCGGCCGCTGTCGTGGCGCAGCACCCGCTGCTGGTCTAGCGTTTGTGGCCACCAGCAGAATGGGGCACGGTGGTAAGTACAGACAGATGGTCACTGTGTCGTGCAGGAGCACCAACAAAGTGGCTGGAGGAGGCGTAACCCATGGGCTCGAAGCGTGAAGTGTTTATGCTCGCCCGGATACCCGTGCTGTTGATTCTGCTGCTGGCGACGGGATCGGTGTCAGAGGCCAAGATGTCGGCGCTGGCCAGGGTTTCGATGGAGGACTATTGGGGAGCGTGGGCCATCTCTCTTGTTGTCAGCCTCGTCTTCGTCGTCGTGGTGTTGATCGGTCGGCGTCTGCCGCATCGGTGGCTCGTGCTGGCGGTCGAGGCAGTGGTCGCTGCCGTCATCGCCATCGTGCCGCCCATAGCCTGGGTCTTGTGGCTGGGTATCGGCGGAACATGGGTCACCGCGATGACCTATGGGGTCGCGCAGCCGCTGGCAATCACGTGGCTGACCATCGTCGGATTCTGTGCCTTCCGGCAACTGCGTGATGACTCGACCTCTCGGGACCGTCGCACGAGCCTGAAGACCGTCCCGTCGGATGCGCGCTGACGGTCCTGCTCCGTGGCGAGTCGTGCTGCAGGGCCCGATACAGTCGTCAGGTGCACCTAGAACCACGGGTTGGAGCCCGGCCGGCCACGTCCTCGGAAGGCCCGCATCGGCAGCTTGATCAGCAAGCGCCGCCGGCGATCTGGGGTGAGCTGGTCGCTCAGGTCTTCACGCTCGAGGGCGTCGTTGAGGGCATCAGCCAGGTTTCTCCCGTTTCTTCCAGAGCGGTCTACCTAGTGGATCTCGATGAGGAGGCTGGTCCTGGAAGGTCACTGGCGCCCGGGGGGCGCCTCGAACCGGTGCATCTGCATGGCGTGCAGGACACGAGCGCGCACTTGGTGCTGCCGATGGCTCGTGGTGAGGAGCTGGTGCGCCTGGGCTGGGCTGAACCGCACCAGTACGCGGACTTCGGCACCGAGTTCTTGGTCTTCGGTCCCCGCGATAGCGATGAACTCGGCACGGTGCTTTCAATCATCGAAGAGAGTCTCGCCTTCGCTCGCTCAGCCGCCTGACATCGCCCGAGTAGCCGACGACCCATTCGTGGGCACTGGCTGGTGATCGTCAACAGATCCGCAATTGTCGGCGGGTTAGACTGACCTATGGCAGCTCCGGACGTAGTAGCAGCCCGAAGGCGGGCCCAGTGGGGCATCGAGGAACTACCGCGACCGGCCTGGGTTCGACACCGGTGGGTGCTTCTCGGGATCGCGGCGATACTCGCGGTCGCGCATGTGTCACTGCCTTTGTGGGCGGAGCTGTTTGCCACGGGCTTTCCCGAGGTTGACTATCTCAGGGTCCCCTTCCTCGTGATCCTGGGTGCTTGCGCCGTCGCTGGCGAGCTCGTCCTGCTGATCGTGTGGGCGCTCGCTCCGGCGCTGGGTTCCACGTCACGCCTGACGCCTGGGCAGCACGTGGCGCTGGCTCTCGCCGTCGTCTTGCTGCTGGCAGTCGCGATGGCTTTTATAGGCGTCAACACCTACTTGAGCTCTATCGAGGCGAACCCGCCCTTGGTCTTCCTGGGGTTGCTGGTCGGCTCACTCGTATGCGTGTCTGTGGCAGTGGCCTTCGCGTACGCCCAGTGGCACCGCCGGTAGGGCCGATGGGCGCACGGCAACTCCTGGCCCGGTGGCGGTATCCCAGGATCGCCACCGGCGGTGCTGAGAAGGAGGTGGGCCGTTGAGGCGTACCGATGACGGGGACTCGTCCAGATGGGGAGGCCCGCGCTGGCTGGGCCGGTTGGGATGGATCTTGCTCGCGGCGACCCTGGTGATCTTTCTGATCTCAGTGGTGTCAGAAGGCGCGCTCACGTGGGGCTCGCTGGGGCGCGCTCTGTCGGGCCTGACGGCTGTCGGCGTGATCGTGCTCTCGCGGCTCGGTACTCGTGCCACGACGAGCGAGCTGGAGACGACGGGACGCGGCGTGCGGGCCCGCCGCATCCCGTGGGAGCAGGTGAGCGACCTGCGGGCCGATCAGCCGAACCGGTGGGCCGAGGTCGTGGAGGCGCACCTGGTGGATGGCTCGACCGTGCCCCTGGCGGGCGTCCCGCCGGCAGACCTTCCCCGACTGCAGGAGCTGCGTCAGCGGGCCACGCCTGGATAGGTGGCGGGCAGGCACCGAGCGCAGGAGCTGAGAGATGTGGGCGTCCGCCCATGGCACAGGAGCGATGCGAGTCGGAGCCCAGGACTAGGGCATGGCAGATCTGGCGGTCGCAACCGAGCGCACATGCCTGAGCGCATACCTGAGTCCGGGTCAGGATCGACCCGTCAGGAGGGCGCTGGTTCGGAGGGCTTGGACGATGCGTTCTGGCTGCCAGCTCAAGAGGTCATCGAGTTCGGTTCCGGCCTGCATGATCTCGGTGACAACCTGATCACCGATCCAGTACCCGGCGCGGCCGGGCCACGGTTGGTCCTCAGTGACTCCGACGAACGCGTAGGTGAGGGTGGCGTCGCAGACCTCCAGATTGCGCAGCAGCGTCGGGGCGATCTGAGGTAGGGCCGCCCGGCACTGCTCGGGCCAGTCGTAGCCGGCCACGAAGAAGTAGTGGTGGGCGGGTCGATCGGGCAGCAGCTGGCGAGTAGCGGCGACGACCAGCCCCTCGAGCCAGATGCGCAGACCGAGGTGGTTCTCCAGTTCGGCTCGCCGGGCCAGGGCGGGCAGGAGGGCTTGCAGTTGGACCACGTGGACGAGCTCGTGCACCACCAGGATGTCGTCATGGCCCTCAGGTGGCAGCAACTCCAGGGCGACGAACAGGACGGGAGTGCCGTCGACGGGTCTGACCCAGGCATTGGAGTGACCGGTCCCGACCATCAGCGTCACGTGAAGGTCGGTGCCACCAGGCAGTAGACCCAGGCCCTCGAAGTCACTGGCGGCATGCTCGAGGGCAAGCAGGGCGCGCGCTTCGCGCTCGCTGATCTCGGGGGCCAGGTCTGGCACGAGCGCCACGGCGGCGGGGTGACCGTCCCGGTGTCCGTAGCCGGCGTAGTACATCTCGAACAAATCGGCATACGCCTGCTCGTACCCTCTGACCCAAGCGCGCTCACGATCGCCCGGTGCCACGTCGAGCAGAGCGAGGTACTGAGGCACGGTCGATGTGACGCGCAACATGTCGGCACTGAACCGTCCCGGGTTTGGTGGAGGGTCTTGATCTCTACGGGAGAGTGGAGTCATGCCTGCACCGAGGAAATACAGCGACGAGCTGCGTGAGCGTGCGATCCGCGCGGTGAACGAGACGATCCGGGAGAGTCCGGGGTTGCCGGTGAAGCGTGCTTGCGCCCAGGTGGGTGAGCAGCTGGGCATCCCGGGTGCCACGTTGCGGAACTGGTTCCGCGGGCCCGCACCGGCGGCCGGGTCGACTGCGACCGCGACCGATCCACAGGAGCGGCTGGTGCAGCTGGAGAAGGAGAACCGGGAGTTGCGCCGGGCGAACGCGATCCTGCGGTCGGCCTCAGCTTTTTTCGCGGCGGAGCTCGACCGCCCCACGAGTCGTTGATCGCCTACATCGACGAGCACAAGGAGTCCTTCGGGGTCGAGCCGATCTGCACGGTCCTGTCCGAGGCCGGCGCGAAGATCGCCCCGAGCACCTACTACGCAGCCACGTCGCGTGCCCCCTCGAACCGGGCACTGGCCGACGCGGCCCTCGATGAGCGGATCCAGTCGACCAACGACGCGAACTACGAGGTGTACGGGGTGAAGAAGATGTGGAAGGTGCTCAACCGGCAACAGGTCCTGGACGAGCACGGGAACCCCACCGGGCGCACCTATCCACCGGTGGCGCGGTGCACCGTGGCCAGGCGGATGAAGGCCCTGGGCCTGGTCGGCGCGGTCGCCGGCGACCACAAGGCGCCCCGGACCACGGTGCCGGCCAAGGACGGCCACCCGGCCGACCAGCTCAACCGGGACTTCACCGCCGCGGCACCGGATGACCGGTGGGTGGCCGACATCACCTACGTGCCGACCTGGGCCGGGTTCGTCTACGTCGCGTTCGTGATGGACCTGTTCTCCCGCCGGATCGTCGGCTGGCGCGTGGCTGCCTCGCTGCACACCGACCTGGCCCTGGACGCCCTGGAGCACGCGATCTGGCAGCGCCACCGCGACGGACGGGACCTGACCGGCCTGGTCCACCACGCCGACCGCGGCGTGCAATACCGAGCCATCCGGTACACCGAGCGCCTCGAAGAACTCGGCATCGTCGCCTCCGTCGGATCCAAGGGCGACAGCTACGACAATGCCGCCGCCGAGGCGCTCAACCGCGTCTTCAAGACCGAACTCATCCGACGGCGCGGCCCCTGGAAAACGCTCGAGCACGTCGAGCTCGAAGTCCTTCGGTGGGTCGACTGGTACAACACGACCCGCCCGCACTCATGGTGCGACTACCTCGCACCCGCAGCGTACGAACACGACCACTACGCTGCCCCCAACCCTTCGACGGCGACCGCCGACGAAGCACACACGACTCTCCACTGAACCCGGGGCGGTTCACACTGTAGATGTGGATGGGTGGCGCACCCGCACCACCGCGTCGGACACGCAGCATGTGCTTCGATACCAAGGTGAGCAAGCGTGAGCCGAGCGGGCGGACTATCCGAGAGGCGGCAGCGCGAAGCGGGCACGGGGAGCGGGTGCGCGCGCTGTCGGCGAGTGGGCGAGAGCGGTATGCAGGTCTGCTCCAGCGTCTCGGACGCTGACCTTGGGAGTACCTGACCAAGCGCCTCAAGACCACGCGTCGGACCCTCTCATCGTCGTCAGAGGCACGGCGTGTCGACGGCGCTTGAAAACTGGACGGTTTCGGCGGTCGAAGAGTGGACGGTCTCAGTCTAGGGATTCTTGTTCGGCCTTGATGCGGGGCAGGGTCTCGACGCCGCGGTCGTGTTCCGGGAGCCTTTTGGTCTGCCGACCCCCATGCCTGGCGAGCAGCACCGCCGCCAGGAGCCACAGCACCCAGCCCAGCGCTTCGACGCGCCAGTCGACACCGCCTGAGTCGGCTACCGACTGCAGCTGGAAGACGCGGACGCTGTTGATCGCCCCGTGGACGAGTACGGGTGGCCACACCGATCCAGAGACGAGTCGCAGGGCCACGAGGAAGGGCGCCCATGAGGCGATCCCCGCCAGATAAGCGGCAGACTCGGCCGAGATTGGGTCGGGCAGGAACGTGAGCGCTGGAAGGTGCCATAGCGTCCAGGCCCCTGCCGAGATGGCTGCAGCTGCCGGGAACCCGAGGTGTCGGGTCCGGCTGAGCAGCCATCCGCGCCAACCGGTCTCCTCGCCGACGGCGAATGTTGCCTGCATCACTAGGAGGGGTAGGACGACGGATGCGGCAGTCAGGATCTCGGCGGTTGGTCGTGGGCGCCACCCGAGGAGCAGCCCCGAGACCAGCTGGACTGCCCCAATCAGCACCAGGATGCCCACTCCCATGGCCGCCCAGCGACCGGAACGGTTCCAACGAAGCGCCAGCAGGTCGCGGGCCCGGCCGGGGCGCAGCACCCGCAAGAAGACGAGCGCGGCGAGTAGGGGTGTGAGCTGGGCAACTGGGACCAGCGCCGGGGCCACGTCGGCGTCGCTGAACCCCAGCATGGCCGGGGCGATCACGAGCCAGCACAGCCCGCTGGCCAGGACGATGTGGCCGGCGATCTCACGCCAGGACGGATGGGGGGCGGCCGGTCGGTCACGCTCACTGTGGGTGTTGAAGGGCTGGTTGCCGTGTGTCTGCATGGTGCATCTCCTCGGTGCAGCGAAAGCGGGAAGGACCTGGGAGCGAACCTCCGATGCCTCGGGATACGACGCACCGCCCGCCCCCAGGAGTAGTGCTGGCCCGAACCCCCGGACGGGGACTCGGGAGGGCTAGGGAGCCAGGAAGAGCATCAGAACGAGAGTGAAGAGGAACAAGCTCTGCCCGCTGTGGGTGATGATCCCGACGAGGGCGCTTTGGTACCGGCGAGACGGTAGTGACAAGAGGAACGTGTCGATGAGGGCGATCGGGATCACCCAGGGGACGTGCAGGTGATAGACGGCGAAGAGGACACCGTTGGCGATCCAGTCCCACGATCCAAAGACGCCCCTCATCCGGGGCAAAAGGTAGCCCCGGAAGAGCAACTCCTCACCCAGGACTGTGTTGAAGACGAAGAAGGCCAGTAGAACCCCGAGCCAGAGCCAAGAGCCGGAGACCGTTGCCTGTCCGTCAGGGGACCCGAGAAAGTCGCCGAAGTCGCGCCCTGTGGCAGGGGCGAGCTCGAACGGAAGAAACTCCATGAGAGCGAACGCGATGACGCAGATTGGGACGACGAGCCATGTTCGTCCCCCGCGTCGGCCCGTGCGAGGGTCACGGGGAGCACGCAGCCAGAGCACGTCCCGGACGACGGACCACCTCAACGTCCGCTGCTCCTTGTATACGAGAAGTAGGACCAGGACGAACTGCCAGACCATGCCCGCAGTGAGCACCACGATGAGGGACTGCGCGAGGGCGAGGGGAGAGTCCCATCCGGATGCGAGCAGTGGCGCGAGCACCCACGCCAACCCGGCCATGGGGATGGCGGCTGCTGCCCAGACTCCTATCACCCCGGGGAGGGTGAGTTGCGGGATCGGGTTCTCGGCTGCGATGTCACGCTCCGCGCTGCCTTCGGCTGACGCGGGCGGAGGAAGGGATGTCATGATCTGCTGCTCTCCGGCGGCAGGACAGCGAGGCGGGTAGTCATGCCTGCTGCGGCGCGGGGCGCCCTTCGGGGACCGAGGTCGAGGGTGATGCGGTGCGGCGTGGCCAGGCCCAGGCGGAGCGAAGGATGAAGGCGAGAACGCCGACTTCCAGTGCGACGCCGAGGACGTAGAAGTACATCCAGGGCTCGCCCAGTTCCCCCACCGCGTTGAACGCCGCGAAGGGGACCTGTAGCGAGGCCACGACCAGGTTCGTGATGCGGTTTGCCCGCGCGGGAAGGCTCATCGAGAGCACGACCATGAGGATGGGTATGGCCAGGAGAGTCAAGGCCGAGATGGCCCAGGTGGGTGTGATGTCGAGCTCCCAGACGACCCCGGCCAGGATGCCGTCGACGACGCCGGGCTTGTAGAGGGCCAGGATGTCCACGTAGACGTAGAGGAACATGAAGCTGGTCCATGCTGCGGCGAGTTTGGCCTGCACGGGGATCGGTGGGGTATCGAGCCAATTCGGGGTGTTCGTTCGGTTGGTCATCGGTTCTTCTTCCGGGGGAACGGGTCCCTCAGCCGCAGTGGGCATCAGGTCCGAGGGGGAAAGGGCATGAGGGGTCCTTCTTGTCTTTAAGTCCTCAGGTGGTGACCACGACCTTCCCCCGGGTGTGGCCGGCCCCGACGTGGCGGAGGGCCTCGGCCGCTTCGTCGAGGGGATAAATGCGGTCGATCACGGGTGTGATCTGCCCAGTCAGGAGGAGGTCGGCCACGGTGAGCAGGTCCCGGGGCTTTTCGACCGACACGAAAGGCTTCAGCTGCTGACGCGTGAATCCGGACAGCACGCGCGCTCTGATGATCCGACCGAGCGGGCCGAACCAGCGGCCGCCGCGTCCACTGTTGGGGATGAGCGTGCCGGTCGGCGTCAGCGCTCTGCGGACAGCTGCCAGAGGCTGGGCTTCCACGTTGTCGAGGATGACGTCGTAGCGTCTGTCGGTGCGCGTGAAGTCGGTCCTGGTGTAGTCCACGACGTGGTCGGCACCGAGCGAGCGGACCAGGTCGACGTTGCGGCTACTGCATACCCCGGTCACCTCGGCACCGAACGCCTTGGCGATCTGTACGGCGAAGGAGCCCACTCCGCCCGACGCTCCCGTAATCAGCACGGTCTGGCCAGGTCGAATCTCCGCGATGTCGCGCAATGCCTGCAATGCCGTCAAGGCCGACGTGGGAACCGCCGCCGCCTCCACGACTGATGTGCTGGCAGGCACGGGCACGATGTGGTCCCTCGGGACACAGGTGTACTCCGCGAGCGTTCCCGCTGTGCTCCAGCCGAACACCTCCTCGCCGGGGCGCACAGCGGTGACATTCTTCCCGACCGTTGCCACCACGCCGGCGAAATCCCGGCCAGGGATCCCGTGGCGCGGTCGGCGAAGCCCGAACACCAGGCGAAGCACGTACGGCTTGCCGGTCGTGACGAAGTAGTCCCCGGGATGTACCGAGGCCGCACCCACCTGGACGAGCACATCGCCTGGACCGGGCAACGGCACGTCGACCTCGATCGTCTTGAGCACCGAGGACGGGCCGTAGCGCTGCTGCGCGACGGCGCGCATCATTGCCGGTCTGTCCAGCGGCGCCTGGCGTGCTGGATCATCCGATGGCTGCGCGGCTTTCACCGACGTCTCCTCACGTCTTAGGAACAAGCTGTGACCGGTTCGTACGGCGTACGAAGCGCCGTACGACGTACTATCAACGTACGCTGTACGATTGTCAAGAGGGTTGAGGAAGGGAGGTCACCCGTGTCTGTGGGGAACGAGCGTCAGTCCGCATCGGAGACCGGTTTGAGCAGGCATCGGGTCGTGGCCGAGGCCGTCCGGCTCGCCGACCGCGACGGGGTCCACGGGCTGAGCATGCGCCGGCTGGCAGGCGCGCTCGACGTGGGCGCCATGTCGCTGTACCACTATGTGGCAAGCAAGGAGGAGTTGCTGGACGCCATGATCGACGTGGTGTTCGAAGAGATCGAGCTCCCGCCCGAGGAGAGCGACTGGCAGTCGGCGATGCGACGGCGGGCGGCATCGGCCCGGCAGGTTCTCGCACGCCACCCGTGGGCGACCGGCCTGATCGAGTCGCGGACAACGCCGGGGCCCGCCAACCTCCGCCACCGCGAAGCGGTCACCGCCTGCCTGCGCAGGTCTGGCTTCACGGTCCTCATGGCGACGCACGCCAACTGGTTGCTCGACAGCTACGTCTACGGACACGCCCTGCAGGAAGCCAGCCTGCCGTTCGACACCCCCCACGAGCTCGCGGACATGGTCGAGGAAGTCTACCTGCCCCAGCTTCCTCCCGACCAGTTTCCCTACCTCCACGAGTCCGCCGTGACGCTGGTCGCCGCCGGCTACGACCCGGCAGAGGAGTTCATCTTCGGCCTCGACCTCATCCTATCCGCGCTCGAGCCCCTGAGAGCCTCCGCATAGTCGGACAGGCCGAGGGGCGGTCCTGCTCGGTAACTCAGGAATGTCTGTGAGACAGGCCACGGCCCGCAACCCCATCAGGACGACGAAGCCTCCCCATACCGTCTCGGGCGGCCCTGCCGCAGGCGCAGCCAGCGCTGCTCACAGCAGCGCTGCTTTGAGCAGCGCCGTGACGTCTGGGCCGAATCCTCACTGAGAGTGGTCACATGAGCACCAAATCAGCACCGGCGGGTCGATCTCTGGACGAGGAGATGTATCGGCGACTGTTTGAGCGTCGAACGCTGCTCCTGGGCGAACCGCTGGAGGACTGGAACGCCAACCGCTTGTGCAATGGCCTGCTCTTGCTGGCCGTCGAGAACCCGGCCGCGGACATCAGGCTACTCATCAACTCACCCGGCGGCTCGGTGCCGGGCATGCTCGCGATCCGCGACTGCATGCGAGCGATCGGGAATGACGTGGTCACAGTCAACGTCGGCATGGCCTACAGTGCCGGTCAGTTCCTGCTGTCCTCCGGCACCCCGGGAAAGCGGTTCGCGATGCCACGCTCCAAGGTGCTGCTGCACCAGGGGTCGGCCGGCATCGGTGGCACGGCAATGGACATCGCCATCCAGGCCGACGACCTGCGGCATACCCGGGACACCGTCCTGAGCCTGATTGCCGAGGACACCGGTCAGGACGTGACCACCGTGGAGCGCGACTCGCGGCGGGACCGATGGTTCGATGCGCACGAGGCGATCGACTATGGGTTCGTGGACCACGTCATCGACAACATCGACCAGGTGATGCCGGTCGCCAGCCGGCCGGTCGGCCTCGGAGGACGTCCATGAGCAGCTACCCCATCCCCTACGTCACCACCCGCACCCACCAGGGAGAGCGCACGGTCGACATCTACTCCAGGCTGCTCGCCGACCGGATCGTCTACCTCGGCACCCCGATAGACGACGGGGTCGCCAACGCGATCATCGCCCAGCTCATTCACCTGGAGTCCGACGATCCAGACCAGCCGGTCCAGCTCTACATCAACTCCCCGGGCGGCTCGATCCCCGCGATGCTGGCGATCTACGACGCGATGCAGTTCGTGCGGGCGGAGGTTCACACCACCTGCGTGGGACAAGCTGCCTCCACGGCGGCTGTGCTGCTCGCCGGTGGCGAGGCCGGGCGTCGGGCGATCCTGCCGCACGGCAGGGTCGTCATCCACGCGCCTGCCGCCGAGGGACGAGGCGCGATCCCCGACCTGATTCTGGAGGCCGACGAGGTCGAACGGGTCCGCACCATGCTCGAGGAGGTGCTTGCCACTCATACCGGCAAGCCACGAGAGCAGATCCGGAGGACACCGAGCGCGACTTGATCCTCACTGCAGAGGGGGCCGTGAACTACGGCGTCGTCGACGCCGTCTACACCAGCCGCGTCAGCAATGGCGAGTGAGCGTCAGGCCGCCAGGCAGACCGGGCCGCGACTCATCTGCGTGGCAGCCCGCCGCGTGACCTCACCAGCACCAAGGTCCAAAGCGCCGGCGACCGCGCTGTGCACTTCGGAGGAAGGGTCCTTGCGGCCACGCTCAATCTCCGAAAGATACTGCGGCGCAATGCCCGCGCGCTCGGCGACGTCAATGATCCGCTCGCCCCGGTCGAGTCGCTCCTGCCGGACGGTGTCACCCACCGCCTCACGCCACAAGGGCTCGGCCAACGTTGTGTGACGGCTCGGGAAGCGGATCACCTCGGACACATTGCCCAGCCTACCCAACGGCAACCTGCCATCCGGTCCCACGAGACTGATGCTCCGTTCTGCCGCTTGGCAGCGCATAGGAACATCATGCTGCGGCCCGGGCCGAGCAGCCTGAGCCTGAGAGATCCTGCCGGCAAGACCGCACGCGTACCCGTCCCAATGCGCGCGACTGGCGGCGGTATGACGCGCTTCCAGAGGGATCGACCGGCGGCATGTGCGTGCGTTTCCCGCCGTGAGCAGGTGCGGCCTAGTTGCCGTTGAGCGCGCGTGCCACGAGTGGTGACACATCGGCAGCGGGATTGCGCCAGTCGACCCGTGATGGATGAGTGACTGAAACCACCTTGAGTCCGTCTCGCCCAAGATGGGTGTGGCTGGTCCAGCCGCGGTTGTTCTGCTCTACGAATTGGTCAATTTGTTCGTGGGCGTCGAGTCGTCTGCGCACGTAGGCACCGGTCTTCTTGCCAAGGCACACGATGACGTCCACGTCGAGGCTGTCGACCACCGTTTGGTGGAATGGCCAGCATAGGTCTGCGAGGCGGTCGAAACTCCCCACGAGGTCCGCTTCCCCTCGTGTCCGACTGAAGATCAGGCAACTGGCAGGGACCTCCGTCGGGTTGAGAGAGAGTCGACGCAGGAGTGGAGCACGCTGTGATCAATGCGTCCGGCCAGCTTCCACGTATGTGTCAGAAAGGCGGAGTACGCGGACGGCCCGTTCCTGATGTTGTGCAACTGCTGACGGACCGTCTCCGGGCCGTCGCTGCCGGGGTTCTCCGCAAGCAAGTAGAGCCGAGACCGACCAGCGAAAGCGGCTTCTCCGGAGTAGAACGCGTGGCCAGGGACGTCCATCAACTCATCCGGGATGAGTGCGGCGAGTCGATCGACGGCAGGAGTGGGCCTCGTTGACACGCTCGTCAGACTAACGAGCGAACCGCGCGATCGCCGTTCAGGACCATTCGGACAGCGGCGCCAGCGCGCCCACCGCGCCCACCGCGCGGCCCGCGGCATGTGCGTGCGCCAGGATCCTGGCGCTAGCCGACGTCTCGGGACCTCGTCCAGTAGGTTCACGACCATGGGCAAGTACTGGGACCGAACGCTCGAGTACCTGGGTTTCCGACGCCCGCAGCGCGACGGCTATCACCAGTCGAGGTATCAGTGGGTGTGCGATCGCTGTGGTGCCACAATTCAGCCTGAGCAGCACGACCGGCACGATGCTTGGCACCGGCAACTAGCTGCCGGCTGAGACGAACGAACCCCCCGCGGCAGTAGCGTGCGGACCACGCTCAGTGCGGCATGAGAGTAAGGCCCGGAGTCTGTGCGTCGCTTAACCATCTGGAGTATGTCGAGACGGGCGTGATCGCGCAGTCGCGTTAAGACGAGGGCACAGTGGCCGGCCATTTGCCCTCCTGACGGGCCGTGATGTGAGGATTGGGGACATGAAGACCGTCATCCTTGTCTTGCTCGCCCTCTGGCTCGTGTTCGCCGTCCTCGGGGCGGTGCTCGAGGGTCTGCTCTGGTTAACGATCATCGGCCTCGTGGCCTTCGCGGCCACCGCCGCCTGGGGCTGGCTGAAGCTGCGCCGCTGACCGCACGACACAACTACATGCAGGCTGCTATTGGACGCGCGGGTCGCGTCATGTCAGGATGTGGCTGTGAACGGTGCAGGTCAGGGAGCGCCGCTGGTTGCGGGTCGGTTGTCCGTGCATCAAGTGATGAAGGCGCTTAGCGAGCTCCGCCCCGTCTTTCACTCAGAAGCCGACCTGCAGCACTCGTTCGCCAGGACTCTTTGGGAGACCGATACCGCCATCCACACGCGGCTTGAGACTAGACAAGGAGACCACGGGAGTACCTTGATCTCCTTGCGACCAGCCCTCATGCGCAGACGGCGATTGAGTTCAAGTATTGGACGCGGAATTGGGTCGGCACCGCGGGACAAGGCGCTGAGAGTTACTCGCTGCGCAACCACTCAGCCACCGACCTGGCACGACGCAACTTCGTGTTCGACATAGAACGGTTGGAACGCTTCGCGGTGGGCGGGGAGCGAACGGACTCGCCGTCCTACTAACGAATGAACCGTCACTATGGACCCCACCGCGGACCCAGCGGTCCACACGTGATGGCGAGTTCCGACTGCACGAGGGGCGGGTTCTGTCTGGGACCCTCCTTTGGGGAAACGGAGACTACCCAGCCAACACTCGTCACCTGGACGGTGAGTACCCGTTGCGCTGGTGCGACTACTCGGAGTTGCCCGGGGCGGGTGGCAAGTTCCGGTACCTCGTGGTGGAGACGAACCCGACCAAGCCTGGGCTGCCGGGGTAGCGCGCTGGGCGCAGGCCACAAATGGTGTCCGACCCGAAGTTGCCGCTCGGCGGCAGAAGAGGATGCTTTTCGCGTGCTCCCGTGAGCTGTCGCGACCCCGACTTCCCGCGATTTGACCGACCACCTATTCCTGGTTTGGGTCTGCAAGGGAGAGGGCCTGGATGACCGCGCTGATGGCGGGGCGGCTTTGGCCGCCGGTGCGGGTGGCGGTGAACACGCGTCGACGCGGCCGTCCCGGCAGTGGAATGATCCGGACGGCTGGCCGTTGGGCGGCCTCGGCCAGTTGCGGGAGCAGTGCGGCTGCGAGCCCGTTCTCGACCATGCGTAGTTGCACCTGCAGGTCGGTCGTGGTGATGAGCACGTCGGGTTCGAACCCGGCCTCTCGGCAGGCCCGGACGGCCCACTCGTGCGCCGGGGTTCCTGGCGGCTCCATGGCCATCGGACGCCCCGCCAGGTCGCTCAGCCGAACTTCACCCCAGCCCCGGGGCACGATGAGGTGCAGTCCGTCGGTGAGCAGGTCCTCGCGGGTAACACCGAGAGTGCGGGGCAGCGGATGTCCGGGGTACTCCTCAGCGAGCACCAGGTCGTAGTCGCCGCCCGCCAGCGTCGGCAACGACACGTCGGGCTCGAGCTCGGTGACCTCCACCCGCAGGTCCGGGTGCCGCCCGCGCAGGTCGATCAGGGTCGGGGGCAGCAGCGCCAGCACCGCGCTCTGGAACGCTGCCACCCGCACTCTCCCCGTCACCTCAGCGCCCAGTGCTGCCAGCCCCGCCTCCGCGCGCTCGAGCTCGGCCAGCAGCCGCACCGCGTGCGTGACGAGCAGCTCGCCCGCCGCCGTCAGCCGCACGCGCCGCCCGACCGGCTCCAGCAGCGCGACCCCGGCCTCCTTCTCGAGCGCGCCGAGCTGGGAGGAGACCGTCGAGGGGCTGTAGGACAGCGCCTGCGCGACCGCGCCGACCGTGCCGCGGCGCGAGAGCTCGACGAGCAGCCGCAGGCGTCGCAGTTCCAGCATGTCCCCACCTCGCAGCCGATGTTCGGGTATGCCGAACGGTTTCGTGCGATTCTAGGCGCTAGACGTGGACGGTTGCTGGCGCCGAGACTGGCCGGTATGACGTCCTGGTACAGCAACCCTGCCGCGCGGCACCGGTCCATGCCCAACGAGGCGTCGGGCGCGGCGCGGGAGTTCCACCGCACACTGCCCGGTTACCAGCCCACCCCGTTGGTCGACCTGCCCGCCATGGCTGCCGAACTCGGTGTAGGCCGTGTCCTGGTCAAGGACGAATCGTCGCGGCTCGGGCTGCCCGCGTTCAAGATCCTGGGTGCCTCGTGGGCCTGTCGGCAGACACTGGAGCACCACCCCGGCGCGCGCCTGGTCACCGCCACAGATGGCAACCACGGTCGGGCGGTCGCCCGGACGGCCCGCGAGCTGGGCACTGCGGCGACGGTCTTCGTCCCCGACGTCATGCTCGAGAGCACCGCCGCGCGCGTCGTGGACGAAGGTGCGCAGGTGGTCCGGGTCGACGGCGACTACGACGTGACCGTGCGTGCCGCGGCCGCGCACGCCGACGCCGACCCGGGCCGCGAGCTGGTGCAGGACACGGCCTGGGACGGCTACGAGCAGGTGCCGCAGTGGATCGTGGAGGGCTACCGGACGCTGCTCGCCGAGGTCGACGAGGCGCCCGGTCGGAAGCCGGACCTCGTCGCGGTGCCGGTCGGCGTCGGGTCCCTGGCGCAGGCCGTGGTCGAGCACTACCGCAGTGGTGAAGCACCGCACGCCGTGACGTCCCCAGCGGGCAGCGACGTCTACCCCACACGTGTGCTGTCCGTCGAGCCCGACACCGCCGCGGGGCTGCTCGCGAGCCTGCGCGCCGGCACACCCGTGCCGGTGCCGACCGCCTCGACCGTCATGGCCGGCCTCAACTGCGGCACCGTCTCCAGCCTCGCCTGGCCGGTGCTGCAGCGCGGCTGCGACGCCGCCGTCGCCGTCACCGATGAGGCGGCGCTGGCCGCATCTCGCGACCTGGAGACACTCGGCGTCTCCTCAGGCCCGTGCGGCGCCGCCACCCTGGCCGGGGTCCGCGCTGCGCTCGCCGACCCCGGCCGGCGTACCGACCTCGACCTCCCCCAGGACGCCGTCGTCGTCCTGCTTTCCACCGAAGGACTGGACTCCGCATGAGCAACGCCAACCCCACGACTGCCACGACCCTGCGCATCGACCGCGACCGGCTCTGGGCCCGCTCATGGAGCTGAAAGCGATCGGCGCCTACCGCGACGAGGCCACCGGCCTGGACGGTGTGCGCCGGCTGGCGCTGACCGACGCCGACGCGCAGGCCCGTCGTCGGGTGGTCGAGTGGATGCTCGAAGCCGGGCTGGAGGTGCGCGTTGACCGGATTGACAACGTCTACGCCACCCGCCCCGGCAACGACCGCTCCCTGCCGTGCGTGCTCATGGGCTCGCACATCGACACGGTCGCCACGGGCGGGGCGTTCGACGGGACGCTCGGCGTGCTCGGCGGCGGCATCGAGGTCATTCGCACGCGCGACGAGGCCGGGGTGCAGACGCTGCGCGACGTCGAGGTCGGCTTCTCCACCGAGGAGGAGGGCGTGCGGTTCGGCACCGACATGCTCGGCTCGGCCGTCACGGCCGGCCGCATCCCGATCGAGCACGCCTGGCAACTCACCGACAACGACGGGAAGAGCGTGAAGGAGGAGCTGGAGCGGATCGGCTTCGACGGGCCCGCGCACGAGCTGCGCCCGGTCCCGCACGCCTACGTCGAGTGCCACATCGAGCAGGGACCGATCCTCGCGGACGCCGGGGTGAGCGTGGGCATCGTCGGCGGCGTGCAGTCCATCTCCTGGCAGCGGCTGACCGTGCACGGCGAGGCCGCGCACGCCGGGACCACGCCCATCGGCTCGCGGCACGACGCCGGGCTGGTCGCCGCGCACGTGGTCGTCGAGGCACGGCGGATGTGCGACAGCGGCGACTACGGGCAGCTGCGCGCGACCGTCGGCACCTTCGACATCGGCGGGGGTCAGACCAACGTCATCCCGCACCACGCGATGCTCACCATCGACCTGCGCAACCCCGACGACGGGCAGATGACCCGCGCAGAGAAGGACCTGGCGGCCTACGTCGACGCCCTCGCCGAGCAGCACGGCGTGCGCGTCAAGTGGGAGCGGATGGCCAAGACCGCGATGGTGCCCTTCGATGCCGGCGTCCAGGACCTGCTCGACGGGACAGCCGACGACCTCGGACTGGCCTACGTGCGGGCGATTAGCGGGGCAGGGCACGACGCCCAGGAGATCGCCGCGACCTGCCCGACCGCCATGGTCTTCGTCCGCGGCGAGCACGGTGGCATCAGCCACACCCCACGCGAGTACTCCACCCCCGAGTCCTGCGGCGACGGCACCGACCTGCTCGCCAACGCCATACTCCGGCTCGCCAACCAGGCTCCCGACCACACCGCCGACCCGCGCTGAGGCGCACCATGGACCTCCTCCTCGACACCGCGCTCGACGCCCGCCCGCGCGCCTGGCGCCACCACCTGCACCGCCACCCCGAAACCGCATTCACCGAGCACACGACCGTCGACTACCTGGCCGGCGTACTCGAAGACCTCGGGTATGACGTCGCGCGCGGCATCGGTGGCACCGGAGCCGTCGCCTCGCTGACCCACGGCACCTCCGGACGGGCGGTGGGCCTGCGCACGGACCTGGACGCCCTGCCGATCCAGGAGGTGGAAGGCCGTGAGCACGGGTCGGTCAACGCCGGGGTCATGCACGCTTGCGGGCACGACGGACACATGGCCATGGTCCTCGGCGCGGCCGCAGTGCTGGCCGAGGAGGGCGGCTTCGACGGCACCGTCCGCCTGGTGCTGCAGCCGGCCGAGGAACCCGGTCGGGGCGCGCAGGCGATGCTGGACGACGGGCTGCTGGAGCGCTTCCCGCTCGACGTGCTCTACGGGCTGCACAACCTGCCCGGCCTGCCGGCCGGTCACCTGCACGTGCGGCCGGGCGGGATCATGGCCAGCGAGGACAACTTCACGATCACCGTCCACGGCCGGGGCGGTCACGCCGCCCGGCCGGAGGCCGTCGTCGACCCGCTGGTCGCCGGGGCCGAGATCGTCCTGGCCCTGCAGACGGTCGTCGCCCGCAACGTCGACCCCGTGCACCCGGCGGTCGTCTCGTGCACCGGCTTCGAGACCGACGGCGCACGCAACGCCATACCCTCCACCGTGCGGATCACCGGTGACACCCGGAGCTTCCATCCACAGGTCCAGGAGCTGCTCGAGCGACGGATCCGCGAGGTCGCCACCGGGGTCGCTACGGCGCACGGGGCGCGGGCAGAGGTGACCTACACGCACGAGTTCGCTCCCACGATCAACGACCCCGAGGTCACGGAGCGTACGATCGCCGCCGCCGTCGCCGCGCTCGGCGCCGACCACGTCGTCGGTCATTGCGACCCGATCATGCCGAGCGAGGACTTCGGCATCCTCGCCCGCCACGTCCCCGCGTGCTTCGCCCTCCTCGGCAACGGCACCGAGCCCGGCCGGGGCGGCACCCCGCTGCACAGCGCCGACTACGACCTCAACGACGACATCCTGCCCTCGGGCGTCGCGTTCTACGTCCACGCCGTCCGAACCGAGATACCAGCAACATAGGCAAACTCGCCTTCCTCTCGAACGCACAGGAACAGGTGACGCGCCCGCCCCGATTCGGTCCAGATGCAGGATTTCGCCACGCGGCATGAGAGTAAGGCCCGGAGTCTGTGCGTCGCTTAACCATCTGGAGTATGTCGAGACGGGCGTGACCGCGCAGTCGCGTTGAGACGAGGGCACAGTGGCCGGCCATTTGCCCTCCTGACGGGCCGTGATGTGAGGATTGGGGACATGAAGACCGTCATCCTTGTCTTGCTCGCCCTCTGGCTCGTGTTCGCCGTCCTCGGGGCGGTGCTCGAAGGTCTGCTCTGGTTAACGATCATCGGCCTCGTGGCCTTCGCGGCCACCGCCGCCTGGGGCTGGCTGAAGCTGCGCCGCTGACCGCACGACACAACTACATGCAGGCTGCTATTGGACGCGCGGGTCGCGGCAGAAGAGTGCGCTCCCGATCATCGCGCAGGTAGGCAGGTGCACCGAAACGCTCCGGGGCTACTGTGGCCCGCATGGACGAGCAGCGCCGCCGGATGGTCTCCGTGGTTGCCGTGCTGAATATCGTGGTGGGCGCCTGCCTCATCGGAGCCGGACTCGTGTCCGGAGCCTCGTTGCGGTGGCTGTGGGTCGCGCTGGGCGTCTTGTTCTTGGTACTGGCGATCGGCAATCTATTACGGGTCAGGCGGAGTGCGCAGGCCGGTTACTGGTGAGTCCTGTACGGCCCACGCTGTTTTCGGCCCGGCCGCCAGAACGGGGGGTCTGGGTAGCGGTCAGCCGAACACGGACCGGGAAGGCGAGTCGCTGCTGCATCGTGTCGACCGCGTGGGGCTGCCATGCCCAGCCCATGCCTCGCGACGCCAAGGGCTCGATCAGTCAATCGCTACATCAACGACAGATAGGTGCCTACGCCGTGGAAGGAGTGCCGGGTGACGGGACGCAGGATGAATCTGCTCGCTCTGCTACTGACATCCATGGTGTCCATCGTTGGGCTGGCGTGGAGTTCCTATCGGCTTTATTTCGCGGTCAGCTGTGTCGTCAGGCTAGGGTTGGCCGCAGCGCTTCTGCGTAAGCATCAGCAATCGCAGCGAAGTCGCGCGGTTGCTGGTTACGATCCTTGTCCGCGGTGCGGCTCCCTAGCGGTCGAGCGCGCGGCAGATGAGATCCACTACGTCCCCTCGCCGGCTGGGGACATCGTGCGTCACTTCGTGCGGTGCTCGGACTGCGGAAACGATTTCGAGAGCAGGGTGGGAGGCGGGTTCTGATTTGGGCCGGCGTTCGGTACGCCCGGACGCCCCACTCGCGGCAGTAGCGTGCGGACCACGCTCAGTGCGGCAGTAGCGTGCGGCCACGCTCAGTGCGGCAGTAGCGTGCGGACCACGCTCAGTGCGGCAGTAGCGTGCGGACCACGCTCAGTGCGGCAGTAGCGTGCGGACCACGCTCAGTGCGGCAGATGAGGGCGTTCGAGCCCAAGGTGACGGGGCCCTGGGCACAGCACAAGCTTCCGATGCGCATCGTCGAGCAAGGCGAGTCAGTTTCACCTGGCCGTGCTGCCGCCTCAGTAGGCTTGTGCGGCCGCCGACTGAAAGGGTCGGTGGGCGTCAGGATGGAGCGTCGGGTTGCGTTTGTACAGTGTGGCTTGGCCGCAGCAGTTGACCCTTGCACGCGTCGAGTTGCGCAGGAGGGTCTGAGGAAAGGGCGAGTGTGAGCTTTCGCGGGATCATCATCGAGCAGGATCTGCAGGCTGGCCGGATCCAGGATCACCGTGCTGAGGTCACTGACCTGTCCGAGAGTCTGCTTGTGGGCTCGGGGGGTGATGAGCCTGTCGACATCGACGTCATGTATTCGGGTCTGAACTACAAGGACGGGCTGGCGATCGCGGGCAGGCCCGGGGTCGCGAGGATTTCGCCGCTGATCCCGGGCATCGACCTGGTGGGTCGGGTGTCGGCATCGAAGGATGCGCGCTTCGCGCCTGGCGAGACCGTGGTCCTGACCGGCGGTGGCATCGGTGAGTCAGCGCACGGCGGGCTCGCGACGAGGGCGCGGGTCTCCGGGAACTACCTGCTCGCCCTGCCCGAAGGCGTCAGCGCCCGGCAGGCGGCGGTCATCGGGACTGCCGGCTTCACCGCGATGCTCTCGGTCCTCGCCCTGGAGCGGGAGGGCGTCGCCCCGGACCAGGGGCCAGTGGTCGTCACGGGTGCCAGCGGTGGCGTGGGATCGGTCGCCGTCGCCGTCCTCGCGCATCTGGGGTTCGAGGTGGTTGCTGCGACGGGACGCGTCGACAGCGAGGGGGACTACCTGCGTGGGCTCGGCGCCTCGCAGGTCCTGGACCGTCGCGAGCTCGCCGACCCTGGCCCGGCGCTGCAGAAGCGACGTTGGGCCGGAGGCGTGGACACCGCAGGTTCGCACACCCTGGTCAACCTGCTAGCCCAGACCAGGGACGAGGGCGTCCTCACGACCTGTGGTCTGGCCCAGGGCCCGGATCTTCCGGGCAGTGTCATGCCCTTCATCCTGCGTGGGGTGAGCTTGGTCGGCATCAACTCCGTGACCGCATCCCGCGACCTGCGGCAGCGGGCGTGGAGGCGTCTGGCCGACGATCTGAGCAGCGACCTGCTCGAGACCATGACCAGTGAGATCTCGCTCGATGAGGTGCCGGCCCGAGCCGAGGACATCCTGCAGGGCCGTGTGCGCGGGCGCACGGTGGTCTCTGTGCAGGGCTGAGGAGGTGTCACGGGGATGGGCACATCACGGCTGAACGAGCATCCGGACCTGAAGTACACGATCAGTGACTTCGACGCCCTCTACCGGTATGGCTCGGCCGGTGGCAGCCGCCCCATCCGCACACACATGCGCCGGGTGCGCGAGACCATCGCCGACGTCCTCGAGGACAACCCGGAGGTCCTCGAGCGAGAGCCCGCTCGCCTGCCGGTGGTGAACCACCTCGGCCGGGCGCTGGACCTGGGCTCACGTGGCGACCTGAACACGCTCAGCGACTCGCTGCGCCGGATCTCGGACCGGCTGACCTGGGAGCAGGGATACGAGAAAGTCCCACGGGGTCTGTCGAGCAAGTACGGCTACTGCGAGGTGGTCGGCCCCCGGGGGCCCGTGCTGACCGACCGCATCGTGCTGGGACTGGTGCTCTTCGCGCCCGAGACCGTCTACCCCCAGCATCACCATGCAGGCATCCAGGAGTCCTACGTCGCGATCGCCGGTGGGTGGTCGGAGAACGACGCCGCCGTGCACGCCCCTGGTTCGCTGATCCTGAACGAGGCAGGACAGGAACACCGCATCACGACCGGGCGCCAGTCACCGTGCCTGCTGGCGTACTCGTGGCTCGGGCCGCCCGAGCGGCTGACCACCCCGGCCATGCGCTTCTCATCCGCACGCCGTCGCACCCCGTAGACCGAAGCGACAGCCACGCGGACAGGTGACGTCGATCATCGACGTAGCGCGCGTAGCCCACTGCGGTGGAGGTCGAGGCACGCGGCTGACGCGGCACCGGGCGGGGAGGTACGTTCAGGGCGTGGAGCAGCGACGGGTGGTCCTGGTGCGCGCGGTCAACGTCGGTGGCACCGCGACGTTGCCGATGGCGCTATGGCGGGACCTGGCGGCCTCGCTCGGCGCGTCCGACATCGTGACCTACATCGCATCCGGCAACATGGTGTGCTCGGTCCCGGGGGATGGCCAGGCCTTCGACCGCGGCCTCGAGCAGGCGGTCGAGCAACGCTGCGGGTTCTTCCGTGGGGTCGTCAGCCGGACACCGCAGGAAGTCGCCGCAGCGCTGGAGCAGCACCCCTTCGAGATCGTCGACCCCGCCTTCTCCTACGTCTGCTTCCTCAATGCCGAACCCACCGAGGAAGCAGTCGCTGCGGCTCGCGAGCTCCCGACGGGCGAGGGCCGGTGGCACATCATCGGTCGCGAGATGCACCTGAGGTATGCCCGTGGCGCCGGCCGACCCCAGATGAGCGACGCGGCCATCGGGAGAGCGCTCGGCGTGTCAGGCACCGCGCGCAACCTCAGGACGGTGCGCAGGCTCATCGACCTGGCGGGCCGCACGCCCTGAGCCGGCCACGTCGGGCGCCCACGCGGGCTGACCGCCGCCCTCTGGGTCGGTGGGGGATCTCTGCGGCACCGGGGCGTCCGGACGGTGCACGGTGAACGTGCCGGACGAGGAACCCGCCTGGGTCACGCTCACGCCCTGGGCGGGGCCCGTCAGGCACCACCCACCGGCTGGCGCTCCGCGGCATTTCCGGGTGTCCTCAGGATGCGTCGCCGAGTTTGCGGATGACGTTCTGGTTGAGGCTGAGGTGCTCTTCGGCTGCCTTCGTGGCGAGTTGCCGGTGGGGGCGTTCACCGACGCGGAGATGGAATCTTCCTGCATAGGTGCAGGACGATCAGGCGCGGACCGCGGCTCTGTCAGGTGCCGGAGGCCATGTAGGCGGCGAGGATGTAGTTGGGATGTCGGTCGAGGTTCGTGCGGGCCCGGTCATACCGCATGGTGGTGCGGGGGTCGGCGTGGCGGGCCGCGATCTGGACGTCTCGCAGGTCCACGCCGGCGTCGAGCATGGTGGTGACGAAGGTGTGCCGGAGCATGTGCGGGTGCATCCGCGGCAGGTTGATGCCTGCGTCGTCGGCCAGGTGATGCAGCCGTCGGGTCGCGGCGTGACGGTCCATCCGACCGCCCTGCCGGTTACGCAGGACCGGACCGTCTACACGGCTGTCGACGGAGCGTTCGATCGCGCGCTGCACCGCTGGCGGCAGGGGCGTCAGGACGACCTTGCCTCCCTTGCCGCGGACCTTCAGCACCCGGTGCCCGTGCTCCTCGCGCAGGTCGTCGATGTTGGCGCCACACGCTTCGAAGATGCGAAGTCCCAGCAGCCCGAGCATGCAGACCAGTGCGAAATCGTTGATGTTGCTGCTGACCCTTGCTGCCTGGAGCATCGCTTCGAACTGCAGATGGGACAGGCCGAGAGTGGGTGATTCGGGTGGCACGTGCGGTCGCCGGACGTGGTCGGCTGGCGAAGAAGGTAGGACACCGTCGATGACTGCGGTGCGGTAGAACCCGATCACCACGGACAGCCGCCGCGAGATGGTCGCCGGCTTGTATCCGCGCGTCTCCTGCATCCACCGCACGTAGAGCTCGACGTGCACCCGGTGGACGCTCAACGGGTCCAGGTGACGTTCGGCGCACCACCTCATGAAGGCGCGCAGGTCCGACTCTGTGTGGGTGCGCGTCTGCCCGGTGTATCGGGCCAGGTGCGCGGCTATCGCCTGGCGCAGCGCAGCACCGCCCGGGTTGTCAGTCGAGACGGGAACGAGCGCGGAGGTGATCTGGAAGGTGTTCATGCGCCATCGTGACCCGCAGATCAGCGCGGCCGCTGTTGACGTCAGCCAGTTTCCTCGACGTCGACAACTCATCGCGCGAGGCGCGGCAAGTCCGACGAGCGTAGCCGTCCTGCGCGCAGACCACGCTTGCCGGGAGGGCGATATGTCAACTACAGTTAACATGTGGTGGAGGTCGTCCGATCGGGAACGTTCGATTGGTGGCTGACCAGGCTGAAGGACAAGCGCGCGGCCGCGCGCGTGCTGGTCAGGATCGACCGGCTGGCGGCAGGCAACCCGGGCGACGTCAAGCCCGTCGGGCAGGGCGTCAGCGAGATGAGGATCAACTACGGTCCCGGGTACCGCGTCTACTACCTGTCGCACGGCGACCAGATCGTGCTGCTACTGACCGGTGGTGACAAGTCCACGCAGGAAGCCGATATCCGCAAGGCCCACGAGGTCGCGGCCGAATGGAGGAAGCACCGATCATGACCAACGAAACCTTTGCGCCCTTCGACAACGCGGACTACCTCAACACGTTCGAGGACGTGGCCGCGTACCTGGAAGCGGTCATGGAGGTCGCCGAGGACGACCCAAAGGTGATCGCCGCAGCGCTGGGGGCCATCGCTCGGTCTCGCAACCTGAGCCAGATCGCACGACAGGCCGGGATGAGTCGCGAAGGCCTATACAAGGCACTCTCCGCAGACGGCAACCCATCATTGGCGACAGTCGTGAAAGTAGCCCATGCCCTTGGCCTCCGACTGCACTTCGAAGCCATCGCGTGAAAGAGCAGAGCACCACTCTGCAAGCGGCAGTAGCGTGCGGACCACGCTCAGTGCGGCAGATGCGTGCGTCTATCTTCGGTGGAGGTGGCGTGGGGCTGCCGAGAGCCGGGCCATGCGAGCGAGGCCCGCCCTCGCACCCGGTCTGCTGGGCGAGTGCCATGCTGTGGCGCATGCTTGTGCTGCTGTTCGGGCCCCCGGCTGTCGGAAAGATGACGGTGGGCCGCGCAGTCGCTGCAAACAGTTCGTTCCGCTTGTTCCACAACCACATGACGATCGAACCGCTCCTCGAGACCTTCGGCTACGGCACCCCACCCTTCAACACTCTCAATACCGAGTTTCGGCGCCGCGTGTTGGAGGAAGCCGCCGCGCATGACATCGATCTCATCTTCTCCATCGTGTGGGCGCTCGACTCCCAGGACGATCTAGCGGAGATCGCCTCCTACGTCGGTATCTTCGAGAGCGTCGCCTTCGTAGAGTTGCGGGCAGATCTGAGCACGCGGTTGGCGCGGAACCGCACGCAGGAGCGGCTCCTGCACAAGGCTTCGAAGAGAGATGTCGACTGGTCGGACGACAACGTGAAACAGATGGAGACCGACTGGCAGATGACCTCTGTCGATAGTCACGGCGTGGCCAGCGAGCTTCTCGCTCGGCACCCACACCTGGTTCTGGACACGGTTGGCGTATCACCGGAAGAGTCCGCCGCGAGGATCATCCAGTGGGTCAACGCCACACGCGAGACCCCCATCAGCTGAACGCCGACGGCCCAACATCGCGAAGGTGCCCGAGCGGCCAGCGGCAGTAGCGTGCGGCCACGCTCAGTGCGGCAGTAGCGTGCGGACCACGCCCAGTGCGGCAGTAGCGTGCGGACCACGCCCAGTGCGGCAGTAGCGTGCGGACCACGCTCAGTGCGGCAGTAGCGTGCGGACCACGCTCAGTGCGGCAGAAGAGCGCGCTGGCGTGACGCGTCGAAGACAGGGTGCCTCAGGTGTCGGCGGTGAGGAGGTTGTGCGTCTCGTACAGTCGCCAGAATGCCTGCGGGGGCAGCGGAGTCGTCTCGAGCGAGGCCTCGAAGTACGTCAGGTGAGTGATCCACCCAGGCAGGTAGGAACTTGTCAGGTCCCCGAGCTCGGAATGGCGCAGGTGCAGTAGGCAGCGCTCCTTTGCGTCCTGCTCGTCCGTCACCGCCTCCACGACCACTGAGAGGCGCGATGGTGCCTCGTCCGGGAACTCCCACGACATGCTCAGGCGGCGGTTGTCATCGACGGCATCCACCACGCTCGTGCACAGGTAGCCGTCTCCGTGGTCGACGACGAGTGTGTCTCCGCTGCAGAACCCGCCCGAGCGTGCCTGGCCGAGCCACTCGGGCAGGCGGCGCGCATTGGTCAAGTGATCCCAGACATTCGGGACGCTGGGCGCCAACTTCCACGTGATGCTGATGGATTTGGAGTCTCGGGTGTAGCCCACCAACGGCATGTCGCCATCCTCCCCCATAAACTACGGGGCGGGGCAACCGACCGGCGGCAGTAGCGTGCGGACCACGCTCTATGCGGCATGAGCGTGACGGACAGCAAACGGGCTGGCGAGGGCCCTTGGTCAGCCTGTGCACCTGCGTCAAATGCATCGACCATCTCCCGGCTGCAAGTTTGGGCTTGTGCGTGGGGCTTCTGATCGGGGCGGGTAGCCATCTCCAACTAGCGACCCTGCCGATCGACCTCATCAGACAGGAAGATTCGCCCGGGCGCATCCGCTGGACCCACCAAGCGTCGTGGTCAATGACGCCTGCGGCAGGGGCCGTCTCTTCAACGCGATGCGGGCGACACGATGGCGGCTTTGCTGGATCCGATCGCAGCCTGAGCCGCGCCTCGTGGGCCAGAATGTCCCTGTGACTGACCTTGAACCAGCGCTAGCCCTTGCTTCGTGTGAGACCGCCCTCCGCGAGTTGATGACATCCTCCTACATGCAAGAATACGGTGCCGGTTGGCTCAACAGAGTGGCCACTAGCGACCGCTTGGCAGCCTGGGAAGCGCGAGAGAACGAGGAGATGCGAGCTCGCGGCCCCAAGGGCGTACTGGCCGTTCCCAACACAGGCTTGAGCTACGCGAACTTCTACGAACTAGTGGCCATCGCCGAAAAGCACTGGGAACCGCTGGCACCCGCGTTCGGTAAGCGAGCCTCGACGCTGCCACTTCTGAAGAGGCTCGATAACCTGCGGAATGCAGTAGCGCACAACCGCCCCCTGCTTCAGTTCGAGCGAGATCTACTAGCAGGTATCGCCGGGCAGATCCGAAATCAGGTGACGATCTATATGAGTACCCACGACGAGGTTGGTGACATCTATCCACGCATCGAGTCGATCATGGATTCATTCGGCCGACGGGTGGAGTCAAGTCAAGTAACCGGAGAGATAGCGGGGTCCGTGTCTACATACGACGTGGTAGTCCACCCTGGTGACGCAGTCACGTTCGAATGTCAAGGTGTGGATCCACGCGACCGTGATATCAGCTGGAGACTCGTTCGATGGAGTCGCGGCCCAGGGGAGACTGTCAGTCGCTCGGGCCAGCCTGCCACTCTTCGATGGGAGTTCAGCGAAGAAGATGTCACGGAGACGTTCACCTTAGGGATATTCATGTCTTGCTACGAATCGAAATATCATCGATTCGGCTCTTTCGATCATCGTGCTCACTTCGCTTATCGCGTCAGGCCGCCACGTCGCAATGATTGAAGGAGTTCATGTCCCTCGGGCACCCCGCCCTTGTTGGAACTTGGGGATGGCAGGGCCATCGGGATGAGCGAGGCGACCGTCGCGAGATGGCGATCCCAGTTTTCGGGTGGCCACGTCTCGTCTGGGTCCCCCATGGACGGTGTAGCCGGCCGCGACCGGCGCCCCGACGCAGGGGCCACGATCGGCTCCAATGCCGACCATGTTCTGGGCGGTTGGGCTGGCCGGGTCGAAGTCGGCTCGCTCCGGTGGTTCGTGCTTGGCGAGCAGCATGTGCAGGCGAGTCACGCACCCCAGGCCTTCGGGTAGTCGTCTTCGCGCTAGCACCTTGCCGCCCTTTTCGACGACCTCGACGTCTTGGTGGTCCTCGGCCCAGTCATTACCCACGAACCGCATCGCACTGTTCCCCTTCACCCTTTTCGCGATCTTGCTCGGCAGCGTGGAGGAAACTTCCGGCATCCTGTTGTCGAGTGCTCAGCCGCACCATCCTGGGAACGTCATCCCAGCATCGATCACGCCTCCTCGCGACCGGCGGGCGCACGGTCTGCCGCGAGATCTCAAGTAGCGGAGGGTGCTGACCGGCCGGCTGCTACCGGGCCCGAGCCTGCCGGATGCGCGGGCAAACCCAATTAGTGGCGGACGGCGGTGAAGTGCGCCCATCAGGCCCAAGCGAGACCCGCCTTAGTGATTGCGCTATTCGTCTGACCCGGTTGACGCCGGACACTGACCCGTTAGGCAGGTAGGCCCCAACCCACCATGGGAATCGGGCTTGACCCCCGTTTGAGCACATGGAGTCTCAAGGCGCCGTAGATCAGTAGGAGTGCCTGCGCTAAGTGAAAACCCTCGCCGAGGCGACTTGACTCAGGAAACAGTGGCTTGCGGCTGTAGCCTTCCGCGGCGCGACTGCTCACCCGAGCCGCTTCGCCCGGGACAACCTTGAAGTTTGTAACAACACCTCGCTGCATGGAAATGATCGAATCTACGCGACTGCCCCAATCGCGGACTTCCTCAGATTGATCGATTGCTTTCACCAAATTATCTAGGGTCGTCGACCTGTAGCCGAAAATGAAGCCTGTGGGCACGTGCGGTGTCGGATCCTTGGCCTGCAGGTCTTTGAGTTTGTGAATCTTGGCGGCGTCGGTCTTTAACTTCTTGGCTGAAAGTGTCGTGGTCACTTCCACCACCATAAGGCAGCCCTCGTACGGGAGTAGAACCGAACCGGGCGATCTGTTCACGACCGGAGTCGTCATGCTGTCCCAGATCAAAATGTCGTGCTGCGCAGAAAAGTTCCCCTCTGCTGTGATGACTTCGCCGGGGGCCACCTCGAACCTTCGAGGGAGAAAGTCTCGCAAGAGAGAGCGCAAGTCCTCCTCGTGCATCTCACCCCGCTCGCCTTGGTGATTTCGAAGCTTGTGCTCCAAACGAGCCGCCATGGCAGAGGCGGCAGCACCTGCCGATCGCGACAGCAGGTTATCGACGGCATCCATGTTCACATCATGCCCCAATGAACCATCGATGCGAACCCACGTCTTTGCGCCTCCATCACGTGGACAGCGCGGCCCGAGGATTGGGGAGTGACTCTCTTAGCCACTCCCCAACGACACCCACAACCCACTTCTGGCTTGCGCGGGGTCAAGCCGTCCAGCCGTGGAAAGCGACCGCTCTTCGTTTGCAAGCGATAGACCTGCCACGATGATCGCTGCTCGGCTAGCATGCACCGTGCGGCCTGGTCTGGGACAGGATGCCGCCTGCCAAGCCACAGCCAATGTTATAGCAGGTCTTAGCGACCCATCCGCTGACTCTCGTCATACGCATCGCTCCCTTCAACTTCCTTCCTGTTCTCTGAATGCGGACCTTGAATCCGCGCACCATGGTGAGGAACAGAGGTGAGATGATGAGAAACAAACAGGCTGCGACTCCACTGGAGTCGAACCAGCAGCCAGACCCAAGCCAGGCTGCACGGTGCCCCTACAATCTAACAGGCACTGGTGGTGATCTATGCGGGCTCGAGTGGGCATGTCCGGGACGCTTCTCGTGACCGCAAATCGACTTCATGGCGGCATCCTTGTGACGCTCACGATTGAGCGACAGGTAGGAGCTAGGGTCGGCGCGGGTGGTCCGAAGCCGGCATGCAGCCTTACCGCTCATCGGCATGAGCGGACGGTCACGACCCCGGCCATCGACGTCAGCCGACAGCAGCGATCGGGGCGGCTGCGGGCATACCTGAGCCGTCGCGCTTGTCGTTGGTCTCGGGCAGCTCGACGGCGACACCGTTGCCGGAGGCGGCGCGCGGGGGAGCGGCGCCGGCCCAGCCGAGGACCAGGGCGTCCTCGCCGCGCAGCAGACGGTGGCAGCGGACGCCGCCGGTCGCGCGCCCCTTCGTGGGGTATGCCCACAGGTCGGTGACCTTCACCGAGCCCGTCTGGGTGCCGGGCAGCGAGCCGGAGGTGCCAGCGACGGTCACGACGACGTTCTCCGCCGAGGTGTCGACGGCGGCGAAGCCCACGACAACGGCGCCCGCACCGAGCTTGATGCCCGCGATGCCACCGCCGGAGCGCCCCTGCGACCGCACCAGCGACGAGGAGAAGCGCAGCAGCTGCGCATCCGAGGTGATGAAGACCAGCTCCTCCTCGCCCGTGGCCAGCTCGACCGCGCCGACGACGCTGTCGCCGTCCTTGAGCGAGATGACCTCGAAGGAGTCGCGGTTGGCGGGGTAGTCCGGGTTGACCCGCTTGACCACGCCGTGCTTCGTCCCGAGCGCCAGACCCGGACCGTCACCGGTCAGCGAGCACAGCCCGAGCACTTGCTCACCCGGGGGCAGGTCGACGAAGGCCGACAGCGGAGCGCCGCCGGACAGGTTGGGCGCCTCCGCCGAGGGCGGCAGCGAGGGCAGCTCCACGACCGACAGGCTCACGACCCGCCCCGCGGTGGTGAGCAGCCCGACGTGCCCGCGGGCGGTCGTCCGCACGCTCGAGGTGATGACGTCGTGCTTCGCCCGCCGGCCGCCGGTGCCGAGCGGATCGTCGTCGGTGCTCGCGGTGCGGGCCAGCAGCCCGGTGGAGGAGAGCAGCACCCAGCACGGGTCGTCCGTGACCTCCAGGTCCATCCCCGACGCCTTGCCACCCGTCGTCGGGCCGGCAGCAGAGGAGGACGCGCCCGTCCCGTCGCTCTCCAGCAGCACGGTCCGCCGCGGGGTACCGTGCTCGGCCGCGACCGCGGCCAGCTCGTCCGAGACCACCTTGAGCAGCAGCTGCGGGTCGGCGAGGATCGCCTCCAGCGCCTCGATCTCGCGCTGCAGCTCGTCCCGCTCGCTCTCCAGCTCGATCCGGGAGAACTTCGTCAGCTGCCGCAGCGGGATCGCGAGGATGTCGTCGGCCTGCCGCTCGGAGAGGTCGAAGACCTGCATCAGCCGGGTCTTCGCCTCGGCGGCGTCGTCGCTGGACCGGATGAGCTGGATGACCTCGTCGATGTCGAGGATCGCGAGCAGCCGGCCCTCTACGATGTGCAGCCGGTCCTTCTTCTTCCCCAGCCGGTGCTCGGTCCGGCGCCGCACCACGTCGGTGCGGAAGTCGACATACACGCCCAGCAGGTCGCGCAGCCCGAGCGTGCGCGGCTGCCCCTCGACCAGCGCGACGTTGTTGATCCCGAAGGACTCCTCCATGGGGGTGAGCTTGTAGAGCTGCTCCAGCACCGCCTCGGGGTTGAAGCCGGTCTTGATCTCGATGACCAGGTGCAGCCCCTTGGTCCGGTCGGTGAGGTCGATGATGTCCGAGATCCCCTGCAGCTTCTTGCTCTGCGCGAGCTGCTTGACCTTCTCGATGACCTTCTCCGGCCCGACGAGGTAGGGCAGGTCGGTGACGACGATGCCCTTCTTGCGCGGCGTGACGTTCTCGATCCGCGCGGTCGCGCGCGTCTTGAACGACCCGCGCCCGGTCTCGTAGGCCTCACGGATGCCGTCCAGCCCCACGATCCGCCCGCCCAGCGGCAGGTCCGGGCCGGGGACGAAGCGCATGAGCGCCTCCAGGTCGGCATCCGGGTTGGCGATGAGGTGCCGCGCCGCACCGATGACCTCGACGAGGTTGTGCGGCGGCATGTTGGTCGCCATCCCGACCGCGATGCCGGTCGCGCCGTTGACCAGCAGGTTCGGGTATGCCGCGGGCAGCACGTCGGGCTGGTAGAGCTGGTCGTCGTAGTTGGGGACGTAGTCGACGGTGCTCTCGTCCAGGCTGCCGGTCATGAGCAGCGCGGCCGGCGCCATCCGCGCCTCGGTGTAGCGGCTGGCCGCCGGGCCGTCGTCCAGCGAGCCGAAGTTGCCGTGCCCGTCCACCAGCGGCAGCCGCATCGTGAACGGCTGCGCCATCCGCACCATCGCGTCGTAGATCGCGGTGTCGCCGTGCGGGTGGTACTTACCCATCACCTCACCGACGACCCGCGAGCACTTGACGTGCGCCTTCTCCGGGCGCAGCCCCAGCTCGTGCATGCCGTAGAGGATGCGCCGCTGCACCGGCTTCAGCCCGTCGCGCGCGTCCGGCAGCGCACGAGAGTAGATGACCGAGTAGGCATACTCCAGGAACGCCCCCTCCATCTCCTCGACAGCGTCGACCTCGAGGATCTTCTCCTCGACGTCGAAGAGGTCCTCGCTCTGCGGGCGCTTGCGACGGGCCATGGGGTGGCGGTGCTCCTGGGTCGGTCAGGTCGGGCGGGCGCGGCCCTGCCCCGGATCACGCGGGGCGGGCGTCTGAGGGCAAGGGTATGCCGCGCCCCCGCCCGGTCGGTGGAGGCGCGGCGGCCCTGTGGACGCCGGTCAGCCGTCGCGCATGTCGGAGATCGTCGTCATTGTGTAACCGTGGCTGCGCATCGTGCGCACGATCTGGGGCAGCGCCTCGGCGGTCCGGTAGCCGCCGATGTGCGCCAGGACGATGCTGCCGCTGGCGGGCAGCGGGTTCGTCGTCCGCGCCACGATCTCGGCGGCGGAGGTGTCCGGGCTCCAGTCGATCGTGTCCCTGGCCCACATCGCGGTGACCGGGAAGCCCTCGCTCGCGGCGATGCCGCGGACCCGTGCGTCCTGCGCGCCGTAGGGCGGCCGCCACATCGGGGTGACCGGCATACCCGTGAGGTCGCGCAGCACCGGGGTGGCGCCGGCGATCTCGGCGCGGACCACCGCGTCGGTCATCCGGCGTCGGCACGGCTCGCCGCTGGGGGAGCCGCCCCCGCCGCGCACGAGGTCGCAGTGGTGGACGGTGTGGTTGCCCACCTCGAAGAGTTCCGGGTGAGCCCTGATCTTCGCCATGACCGCCCGGCCCTCGCTGGTGTTGGCCATCTGGCTCGTGGAGAAGAACGTCGTGCACACCTGGTCCTGGACGAGGTAGTCGACGAGGCCCTGGGCACCGGTGAGCCGTCCGCCCATGTCGAGGGTGAAGGCCATCTTCCGGCTGTCGGTGCCGCCCACGACGGAGAGGACCTTCTGGCTCTCCCGCGCCGAGTAGGTCGGACCGGCCCAGCAGATGCCGCGCTCGCGCTGGACCTGGCGGGCGACGTCGATGGACAGCGCACCGCTCCCGCCCAGCAGGTATGCCGTCCGCGGAGTGAGCCGGTCCAGGTCACCCCCGACGCCGCCGGGGAGGCCGTCGGCGCGGGCGAGCAGGATGGGGCCGCGGGTGGTGGCCGTCGCCGGCACGGCAGCGAGGGCGTCCGGGAAGGCGGACCCGGTGGCGATGACGACGCCCGGGCGGCTGGGGCCGAAGACCCGGCGGGAGACCGCCAGTGCGGTGGAGTAGCGGTTCGCCCCGCTGACCCGCTCGGTCACGGCATATCCCTGGAGCTGGCGGACCACCGCCTCGGAGACCGCCGAGCTGCCGCCGACGACGATGATCCGGTCCGGGTCGAGCCGGGCGATCTCCGCGCCCACCGCGGCGGGCAGGCGGCCGGGCTCGGTGAGCAGCACCGGGGCGTCCTGCACCCCGGCCGCGGCGCCGGCGGAGAGCGCGTCCGGCCAGTCCGCGCCGGTGGAGACGTAGACGACGTCGGCGCCGGGGGAAGGCGCGTCGGCTCACCGCGACCGAGGTGTCGTAGCGCGTGCCGCCGGACACGCGGTGGACCGACCCAGAGGTATAGCCGCGCAGCGCCGCGATCACGTCGTCGCTGACCACGCCGGTGCCGCCGACGACCACGATGCTGCGCGGCTGCAGCCGGCGCAGCTCGGCGGCCGTCGGCCCGGGGACGGTGCCGTGCCGCACGAAGAGCACCGGCCCGCCCTGCCGGTCCGCGGCGGGACCGGCCGACAGGGCGTCGGTGAAGGTGCCGCCGGCGGCGACGTAGGCCACCGGGACGCGCGGGGAGTGGAAGCGCGCGCTGACGCGGGCGGCGGTGGCATACCGGTCGCTGCCGGCGAGACGCTGCACGCGGAAGTCGGGATCGCCGGCGTCCGGTGCGGCCACGGCCGGCTGCTCCACGGCCGGTGCGGCGAGCGGGCTCGCCGCGACCACGGCGGCGGCGAGCAGGGTGCTGAGCAGGCGGGATCGTCGCATGACGCGCTCCTTCACGGGATGGGCACCACGGTGTGCCTCATCCGGTATGTCGCGCGCCGGGCGCAGAAGGTTGCTCCCGTGAGGCGGTCGGTGGGGAGCCACACCGTCGGTGGGCCCGTGGGTGGCACGCAGTAGCGTGACCGGCATGACCAGCACCCTCTTCAGCGGCGGCACCGTGGTCGACGGCACCCTCGGCGAGCCGGCGGTCGCCGACGTCCTGGTGCGGGACGGTCGGATCGTCGACGTCGGCCCCTCGCTCGGTGTTGACGCGGACGTCGTCGTCGACTGCTCCGGGCGGACCGTGACGCCGGGGCTGTTCGACTGCCACGTGCACGTGATGTTCGAGCAGCCGAGCATGGTCCAGGTGCTGCAGACGCCGTTCAGCCTGCCGTTCTTCGAGGCGGCGGACCGGCTGCGCCGGACCCTGGCCACCGGCGTGACCTGGGTGCGGGACGCCGGCGGGGCCGACCTCGGCGTCGCGGAGGCGGTGCGCCGCGGGCTGACGCCGGGGCCGCGCCTGCAGATCGCGGTCAACATGATCAGCCAGACCGGTGGTCACGGCGACGACTGGCAGGCCTGCGGCGCCCACGTCGGGCTCATCCAGGAGCACCCCGGCTGCCCGTCAGCCGTCGTCGACGGCCCGGTGGAGATGCGCAAGAAGGTGCGTGAGCTCATCCGCGCCGGCGCCGACGTGCTCAAGGTCGCGACCAGCGGCGGCGTGCTCTCGCCGCGCAGCAACCCGCTGCACGGCCACCTGCGCGACGACGAGCTGGACGCCCTGGTCACCGAGGCCACCGCGGCGGGCCTGCACGTCATGGCGCACGCGCAGGCCACCGACGGCATCAAGGCCGCGGTCCGCGCCGGCATCCGCTCCATCGAGCACGGCATCTACCTCGACGACGAGGCGATCGAGATGATGCTCGACCGTGGCACCTGGCTGGTGCCGACGCTGCTCGCGCCCCGGGCTGTGCTCGCGCAGGCGGATGCAGGCATACCCCTCCCGGACGCGGTCGTCGCCAAGGCGCGCATGGTGTCCGAGGCGCACGACGACTCGGTCCGGCGCGCGATCGCCGCGGGCGTCAAGGTCGCGATGGGCACCGACTCCGGGGTCGGCGCCCACGGCACCAACCTCGACGAGCTCGCGATCATGCGCGACCTTGGCATGAGCGAGCTCGAGGCCTGGCACGCCACGACACAGGTCGCCGCCGAGCTGCTCGGGGTGGAGCAGGACCACGGCACGCTGGAGCCGGGCAAGGTGGCCGACGTGGTCGTGCTCGACGGGAGCTACGACGACCTGGCCGGGCTCGGCCAGCGCGTGCGCTCGGTGTGGCTGGCGGGGGAGCCGGTGGCGGGGCCGGATGTGCTGGGCGGCTCGACCGGCGCGGGCGCGCTGTCCGGGGCGGAGCAGGGGTGACGCTCGTCCTCGACGCCGCAGCCGTCCGGGAGTCGCTCGATCCGGCGGCGCTGGTGGCGGCGCTGCGTGAGGTCTTCGCTGGCGGAGGCGTCGTCGCGCCGGAGCGCAGCCACGTGCCGCTGGACGACGAGCACGAGGCGACCCTGCTGCTCATGCCGGCCTGGCGCAGCGGCGACCTGCTCGGGGTGAAGGTCGCCACCCACCATTCCCGCAACGGCGAGCGCGGGCTGCCCGCGATCCACGGCACCTATCTGCTGCTCGACCACGCCACCGGGGTGCCGCAGGCGATCCTGGACGGGACCGAGCTGACCCGGTGGCGGACGGCCGCCGCGAGCGCGCTCGCCGCCGACCACCTCGCCCCCGACGAGGTCGGGGAGCACCTGGTCGTGGGCGCCGGCAACGTGGCCGCCGCCGTCCCGGCGTGCTACGCCGCGGTCCGCCGGGTCGGGCACACCAGCGTCTGGGCACGGGACCGTGCACGCGCGGCGCGGCTGGTCGAGGAGCTGCGCGAGCAGGGGTATGCCGCGGACGTCGCCGACGACCTGCGCGCCGCGGTGCGCCGCGCCGACGTCGTGACCACCGCCACCTCGGCTACGAGTCCGGTCGTCCTGGGGGAGGACGTGTCGCCCGGGACGCACGTCGACCTCATCGGGTCGTTCAGCCCGCAGATGGTCGAGGCGGACGAAGCACTCATGACGCGGGCGCGGATCGTCGTCGACGTGCCCGAGGCGCGGCAGACCGCGGGGGAGCTGGTCGGACCGCTGGGCCGCGGTGCCCTCGACGAGGAGGATGTGCGGCTCACCCTGGCCGACCTCGTGAGCGGGCGAGAGACGGGGCGCGAGACCGCCGAGCAGGTGACCGCCTTCGTGTCGGTCGGCACGGCCGCCGAGGATCTCGCCGCTGCGGCGCTGGTGCTGCGCTCGCGGTAGGGCTGGGCGACACCACCTGGACCACTGGGCGCGCGGCGCGCACTCCGAGGGCCTCGCGTGGCGCGGCTCAGCGTGAGGACGCCTGCCGGAAGCGGTTGACCGAGAGCGGGATGAAGATCGCCATGAGCAGGATCGAGCCTGCGAGCACCGTGATGACCGAGTTCTGCATGGGCCAGGTGTCCGGGGTCGGGGCCGACCCGGTGTTGCCGAAGAGCTCGCGCGCGGCCTGGACCAGCGCCGAGATCGGGTTCCAGTTGGCGAAGATCTCCAGCGCCCGCGGCAGATCGTCCGTCTGGACGAAGGCGTTGGAGATGAAAGTCAGCGGGAAGAGGATCATGAACGAGGCGTTGTTGATCACCTCCGGGGTGGGCACGATGATCCCCAGCAACGTCATCACCCAGCTGAAGGCATAGCTGAAGAACAGCAGGATCAGCACCCCGCCGAGGAACGACACCCACCCGTCGGTGAACCGCCAGCCCACGGCGAGGCCGCTGAGCATCATGATGACCATCGAGACGGAGTCAGCGCCAGGTCGGCGTTGGTCCGGCCGAAGAGCACCGCCGAGTCGTGCATCGGCAGCGTCCGGAAGCGGTCGATCATCCCCTCCTTGAGGTCTTGCGCCATCTGGAAGCCGGAGAAGGTCGAGCCGAACAGCACCGTCTGGCCGAAGATCCCGGCCATGAGGTAGTTGGTGTAGTCGCCACCCTCGATCTGGATCGATCCGCCGTAGACCTGGCTGAACAGCAGGACGAACATGATCGGCTGGAGCACCGCGAAGAGCAGCATCTCCGGGTTGCGGCGGAACTTGATGAGGTTGCGCCACGTGACCGTGCGTACGTCGGAGGCCCAGGTCGCCAGGCCGGAGCGGGGAGCCGCGCGGTCGGTCGGGGCGGGTGCGGTCTGGGTGCTCATGCGCTCTCGTCCTCCAGGACATCGGTGTCGTCGGCCTGCTCGCGGCCGGTGAGGGTGAGGAAGACGTCGTCGAGCGTCGGACGGCGCATGCCGGCGTCGTGGAGCTCGACCCCGGCCTCCCCGAGGGAGGAGAGGACGTGCTGCAGCGTCTGCGGTCCGCCGTCGACCGGCACGGACAGGGTGCGCCCGGCCGCGTCGGTCTGCACGTCGTCGGTCCCGTGCCGGTGCAGCACCTCACACGCGGTCGCGGCCTGGGCCGAGTCGACGAGGGTGACGACCACCCGGTGCCCGCCGACCTGCGCCTTGAGCTCGTCGGCGGTGCCCTCGGCGATGACCTTGCCGTGGTCGATGACGCTGATGTCGTCGGCGAGGTAGTCGGCCTCCTCGAGGTACTGCGTGGTCAGCAGCACCGTGGTGCCCTGGCCGACCAGGGTCTTGATGACGTCCCACAGCCCGAGTCGGCTACGCGGGTCCAGCCCCGTCGTCGGCTCGTCGAGGAAGAGGATCTGCGGGTCGTTGACGAGCGCGCAGGCGAGGTCGATCCGGCGGCGCATACCTCCGGAGAAGCCCTTCACCGGGCGGTCGCCGGCGTCGACGAGGTCGAACTGCTCCAGCAGCTCGCTCGCCCGGGCCCTGGCCGTGCCGCCGCCCAGGTGGTAGAGCCGCCCCACCATCTCGAGGTTCTCCCGGCCGGTGAGGTGCTCGTCGACGGCGGCATACTGCCCGCTGGCCCCGATCACCCGGCGCACACCCTCCGGGTCGCGCAGCACGTCGACCCCGGCGACGGTCGCCGACCCCGAGTCGGGCTGCAGCAGCGTGTTGAGCACCTTGACGGTGGTCGTCTTGCCGGCGCCGTTGGGCCCGAGCAGGCCCTTGACGGTGCCCTCCGGCACGCTGAGCGACAGCCCGTCCAGGGCGTGCACGTCGCCAGAGCGCGAGCGGTAGGTCTTGCGCAGGTCCTGCGCCTCGATGATGGTCACGGATGCACCTCGATGGTCGTCACGGAGGACGATCGTAGGCCCACGCACCGACAGCGCCATGATTGTTGTCAGGGGTAGCGCGAGATCCCGTCTGGCCCGGCGACGACGTCGAGCTCGTGTGGGGGGTCCTTCAGAATCACCTCTAGGGCGCGCGCCGTCGGTGGGTTCTGTGGCTTTCCATCAAGCCCGCAGGTGAAGAGTAGGTGGTCGCTGCGGAACTTCTCCTCGCTCTGGCCCAGCAGCCGTGATCTGAAACAGCGGAAGCCGTCCGGGACAGAGGCACTGCCTCCGGATAGGGCTTCCCCTGTCTGAGGGTCGACCACCATCACATCGCCCCGTTGCTGCACTGTCTCCAGCTTCGAGTCAACAGGTCTGCTCAATTCGGAGTTCATAGCGGTCCAGTCGGATCCCGTGATGGCGATGCTCCAGAGCTCTTCACCGGTCGACTCCACGACACCGGAGAGCGTGACTTGGTTCGTCCCATCGAAATTGAGCGTCCCCGTGTCGTAGTCCACCCTCGCCGCACCTGTCCCCTCGCAGACCAGGACGACGTCTGATTCTTCATCTGCGGCGCCACCGCAGAGGCCCGCACCGTTTCTTCGCCACAATTCGGCGCCTGTCTCGAGATCGAGGGCGAGAAGTGGGTGATCCTGCAGGGGCAGTTCACCTACCTCGTCTTCCTGGGAGTAGTACAAGTCTGCGATGTACACCCCAGCGGCCTTGCGTGTGCTCCCGGCAACAACGCGGCCGCGGGGCAGCTCAAGTTCCACCAGTGGGCGCTCCCAGACAACTCCGTCGGCGTCAAGCCCACGCATGGTTTCCACGCCCTCAACATCCATCCTCCGCACGACGATGCCATCGCTTGCCGAGACTGGTGAAGAGGTTGACGTATGCTCGCCGACCCTGAGCTGGCCTTCGTCCAGGGTGACCTGCCAGTCGGTGTAATTCTCGTCATCTCCCACATAGCCGCGGAAGCACACGCGATCATCGAGACAGGCCCAGGGAAGCGCATAAACGGCGACCGGTTCTTCGAGACGCGCTACCTCGCGCCCGGACCCGTTGATCGCCACGAGGTGCACCCATGGCGCTTGATGAGTGCTCGGGACCGTGACGATGACGAGATCGCTGAGAAGGGGAGGCGCCGAAACACGTGTCGCGCCCGAGAGGCTAGTCGTCAGACGCCATTCCTCTGCCCCGGAGTCAGCGTCGATTCCGGCGAGCAGAAGCTCTGAAGAGTCCTGAGAATCCTCAGGCTCGATAAAGCTGATGATGCGACCCTCGGTCATGACGGGATTGGACAAGAGACTTGCCTCCCAGGTCCAAGCCGGATCCGGCTCAGGCTCCGCAGTCGCTCCACGCTCATCACTAGGACCCGGGGCAGAGGTCGCCGAACCGTTTTCGGTGGCGGACGAGGTCGATGAGCTGTCTGCGGCGCTGCAGCCCCCTGTGCACAACGCCAGCCCAGCCGAGATGGCTACGTATCCATGAATTCGCCTCATGGCCTCACGCTATGTCTGGAACTGCTAGGCAGCCGGCCTCACTGCTCCGCCTGTGGAAGACCCGGGCGCCGCGCAGCGCCCGTCCGGACGAGCCCTACCGCCCGATCCAGGCCATCGCCGCGGCGACCATCGCCCGCACCCCGGTGTCCAGCATCGGCTGCAGCACCGGCGCGAAGTGCGGGGAGTGGTTGTCGGGAAAGTCTGTCCGCTCGGTGCCGCGCTCCCGGGCCGCCTCCCAGGCCCCGGCGTCGAAGGCGCCGAAGCCCCAGTAGCAGGACGGGGCGCCCCACGCCGCGGGCAGCTCCCCGAAGTCCTCCGAGCCCATCTCCGGGGTGAACTCGCCGACCCGCTCGGTCCCGAGCTCGGCCTCCAGGGCCGCCCGGACCCGGGCCGTGGCATCGGGCTCGTTGTCGGTCACCGGCAGGTGGTCGAAGGTCTCGAAGCCGGGCTCGGGGGCACCCCAGGCCAGCGCCTCGGCGAGCGCGGTCCGCTCGATGACCTCCAGGCAGTGCGCGGCCACCGCACCGTCGTAGGTGCGCACCGTGCCCTCCAGGACGGCGTGCTCGGGGATGATGTTGGTCTTGGTGCCGGCGCTGATCCGGCCCACCGTCACCACCGCGGTCGCCTGCGGCGACACCTGCCGCGAGACGACTGTCTGCAGCCGCATCACCAGCGAGGCGGCCATCACCACGGGGTCGATCGCCGTGTGCGGCGCGGAGCCGTGGCCACCCTTGCCGTGCAGCGTGATCCGGAAGTCGTCGCAGCTGGCCATGATCGGTCCGGGAGCCACCTCCACCGACCCGGCCGCGCCGGGCAGCACGTGCTGGCCGAGCGCCACGTCGGGCCGGGGCACCAGGTCGACGAGCCCGTCGGCCACCATGGCCTCGGCGCCGTTGAACTGCTCCTCGGCCGGCTGGAAGACCGCCACCACCGTCCCGGCCCAGTGCTCGCGCCCCTGGAGCAGCAGCCGCAGCGCGCCGAGCAGCGTCGCCACGTGGGTGTCGTGCCCGCAGGCGTGCATCACCGGCACCTGCTCGCCCGCGTCGTTGGTGACCCGCACGGTCGAGGCGTAGTCGAGGCCGGTGTCCTCGGCGACCGGCAGGCCGTCCATGTCGGCCCGGAGCAGGACGGTCGGCCCGGAAGCACTGTCGTTGCGCGCGACCACGACCACTCCGGTGCCCCCGATACCGGTGTGCACCTCCAGCTCGCCGACCGTCGGCATACCCGAGACCTCCTGGACCACCCGGGCGGCCGTCGCGTGCTCGGCCATCGACAGCTCGGGGTGGGCGTGCAGGTGGCGGTAGAGGTCCTCCACCCACCCCCGGACGTCGGGCAGGGCGGCCAGCACAGCGGCGGTGGGGGTGCTCATGCGGTGAGGGTATGCGCTCGCCCGCCGTGGCAGGGTACGACCCATGACGCAGACGCCGCGCAGGGTCATCCACACCGGTCAGGCCATGGTCGACCTCGTGCTCGAGGTGGACCACCTGCCCGCGCGCGGCGGCAACGTCATGGCGGACCGGGCGACGAGGTATGCCGGTGGCTCGGTCACCATCGTCGTCGCGGCGGCGCGCTCCGGGGCGGCGGCGGTGCTCGCGGGGGCGGTCGGCACCGGGCCGAACGGGGACCTGGTGCGGGAGGTGCTGGAGCGCGAGGGGGTCGAGGTCAGCGCACCGCCGGTCGAGGAGCTGGACACCGGCGTCTGCGTGGTCCTGGTCGAGCCCAGCGCCGAGCGCACCTTCGTCACCACCCGCGCCGCCGAGCGGCGGATCACCGCGGGATCGCTCGCCACCAGCGCGGCGGCACCGGGCGACCTGGTGTGCCTGTCCGGCTACACCCTCTTCGAGCCCACCCGCGACCCGCTGCTCGCGTGGGTGGAGGGCCTGCCGAAGGGCGTCGAGGTCGTGCTCGACCCCGGTGCTCCCTTCGCCACCTTCGACGCCGGCCTCGTCGAGCGGGTGCTGGCCCGGACCACGGTGTGGACCTCCAACGCCGCGGAGGCGGCCGAGCTCGTCGGGGCGGAGGGCTCGCCCGCCGACCTGTGCGACGCCGTCGCCGCCCGACTGCCCGAGGGGGCGGTGGTCGTCGTCCGGGACGGGCCCCAGGGGTGCGCGGTCCGGGTGGAGGCCGAGACCACGCCGGTGGCCGGCTTCCCGCAGACCCCGGTCGACACCAACGGGGCGGGGGACACGCACACCGGAGTCCTGTGCGCCGAGGTGGCGGGCGGCCGCGGCTGGGTGGAGGCCGCACGGCGAGCCAACGCGGCGGGGGCCATCAAGGTCACCCGGCGCGGTCCGGCAACCGCGCCGACCTCGGCGAAGGTCGACGACTTCCTCGCCTCGCGCTGAGGTGCCCGGGCCCGCCCAGCCCGGGGCGGGTGCGCGTCGTGGTGCTGCCCGGGCTGGTGAGCACCACGAGGTGGCCGCCAGGACCGGCAAGGTCACGATCCGGTCACGTTCTCCCCGTGGACGCAACGGCAGACGCCATGCTGGGCATCTAGAGGTCAGAGGTCGGCGCGCAGGGGGCGTCGTCCTTCACCTCGACGACAAGGATGACGCGATGGACCTCGACAGCTCGCCGCACCAGCCGACCCTCGCCGCGCCAGCCCGCCGCGGTCGCGCGCCTCGCGGCGGGGCCGCCGTCCTCGACCCGACCCGGCACGCGCCGGAGGTCCAGCTCGCGCTGGCCGCCCTGCTCGTCGTCGTGGCCGGACCGGTCGCCAGCGCCCTGGCGCCGACCAGTGCCGTCGTCGCCGGGGCCTCGGTCGTCCTGCTCCTCGTGGGCATCGGGCTGGCGCTCCTGGCGACGATCAGCCTGCTGCGCAACGCCTGACCTCGCTCCCCCCGACCTCCCTCGGCCTCGACCCCCTCGCCCCCGGCCTCACCCGGTCCAGGGCGTCCCGAACCTCCCCTCGTGCGCCACCTCGCCACCGGGCGCCGTCCGCGACGCAGCGAGGGGGAGGGGCGGTCCGGCGCGGCATACCCCATCGCCACGGCACCGACGATCCGCCGGTCCGGCGGTGCCCCGAGCGCGTCGAGCGTCGCCTCCTGCCGGTCGGCCGGCACACCGAAGAACAACCCACCGAGACCCTCGTCCACGGCGGTCAGCAGCATGAGCAGCGCGGCCATGCCGGTGTCGACGTCCCAGTAGGGCACCGGCCAGTGCTCCTCGGACCGATTGGTCAGACCCTTGTCCGGCTCGGCATACCGGTCCAGATAGGCCTGCTTGTCGGACAGGCAGACGACGAGGCAGGGGGCGCTGCTCACCCCGCGCAGCCAGGAGTCCCTGCGCTCGCGCGCCACCTCGCCGGTCGACGCCGACCAGAAGCGGCCGCGCTCCTCCTCGCGCGTGAGGACGACGAAATCCCAGCCCTGGGAGAAGCCGGCGCTCGGCGCCCGGATCGCGTGCCGCAGCGCCCGGTCGACGACCTCCCGCGGCACCGGCCGGTCGGGGTCGTAGGCCCGCACCATCCGGCGGGCGCGCACCACGTCGCGGAACTCCATACCCGCGGATCCTGCCACGGGGGACCGACACCCGCGGCGGTCGCAGGCGACATCCGGGTCCCTCCAGGGGCCTCTCCGATGTCCCCGGCCCTCAGCCCCCCGGCGTCAGCCGCAGCAGCCGGCCGCTGCCCTCGTCCTCCAGCAACCACACCGCGCCGTCCGGCCCCTGCTCCACCGCGCGGATCCGTTGCCCGAGCTCGATGACCTCGCTGCCGCGGGACCGGCCGTCCTCGAGGTCGACCCGCACCAGCGCCTGCCCGGAGAGCGCCCCCAGCAGGGCGTCACCCTGCCACTGGGGGAAGAGGTCGCCGGTGTAGATGAGCAGGCTCCCCGGGGAGATGCTCGGGTTCCACGACTCAACCGGTGCGACGAAGCCGTCGCCCTCGGCGTGGTCCGGGATCTCCCCGCCGCCGTACTGGCTGCCGTCGGAGACCTCGGGCCAGCCGTAGTTGCCGCCCTCCTCGACGACGTTGAGCTCGTCCCCGCCCTCCGGGCCCATCTCCGAGGACCACAGCGTGCCGTCCGGCGCGAACTCCAGGCCGAGCGGGTTGCGGTGCCCCCAGCTCCAGATCTGCGCCGCGGCCCCACCCTGGTCGGCCAGCGGGTTGCCCGGGGCGGCCTGACCGTCCAGGGTGAGCCGGACCACGGTGCCCAGCGTGTTGCCCGTGTCCTGCGCCGGGTCCAGCTGCTGCCGGTCTCCGGAGGAGACGAAGAGGTGCTCGCCGTCGGGGTCGAACGCCAGCCGGTGCGAGAAGTGGCCCGACCCCTCGACCTTCGGCGTCTGCCGCCAGATGACCTCCAGGCCCTCCAGCGCGGCGCCGCCGCCGTCGCTCACGAGCCGCGCCCGGCCCACCGCCGCACCGGTGCCGCCCTCGCCCGCCTCGGCCCAGCTCAGGTAGACGACCTGGTCCTCGTCGAAGGTCGGCCCCGCCAGCACGTCGCCCAGACCGCCCTGGCCGTCGTCGACCACCTCGGGGGTGCCCGCCACCTCGACGCGCTCGCCGCTCTCGGCGTCGCGGAGGTGCAGGGTGCCGCTGCGCTCGGTGACCAGCAGGTCGTCGGTGCCCGGCAGGAAGGCCATCGCCCACGGCTCGGCGAAGGTGTCGACCTCCGCCACCGCGATGTCCGGTGACGCCGCCGCCGACGACTCCTCGGGGGCCCCCGTCCCAACCCCGTCAGCGGACCCCTCCTGCCCGGTCCCGGCGGTCTCGTCCGAGCCTGCCGGAGAGCTCGTCCCCGCGGTCGAGCAGCCGGCCAGCAGCACGCCGGCGAGGCACAGCGCGAGGCGACGGTGGCGGCGTTGGGGGGCGGGGTGCATACCCAGGTCCTTCCGGCGGTGGTCGGCGTCCTCCCTGACCAGCCTACGGTCGCCGCACCATGACCGGGCGGCCCTGCGAGGACCACGGAGGCCTGTCGGCCGACGATGGGATGATGAGGCCATGAGCGAGGCCGACGCGCTGCCCCCCGGCTACCCCCGCGAGTGGGAGGCCGACGTCGTCCTCTCCGACGGCATGGTCGCGCACGTGCGGCCGATCCGGCCCGACGACACCGAGGCCATCCACCTCTTCCACGGCGCCCAGTCGGAGCAGTCGATCTACCTGCGGTTCTTCGCACCGATCAAGCGGCTGTCGGACAAGGACGTGCACCGCTTCACCCACGTCGACTACGTCGACCGCGTCGCGCTGGTGATGTATGTCCGTGACGACCTGGCCGGTATCGGCCGCTACGACCGGCTCCGCGAGGGCGGGAGTGTGGCCGAGGTGGCCTTCAACGTGTCCGACCAGCACCAGGGCCGGGGGATCGGCTCGGTGCTGCTGGAGCACCTGGCCGACATCGCCCGGGAGGCCGGGATCACCCGCTTCGTCGCCGACGTGCTGCCGCAGAACCGCAAGATGATCGGGGTCTTCCGCGACGCCGGCTTCGAGGTCTCGCACGAGTTCGACGACGGGGTCATCGCGGTGTCCTTCGACATCGAGCCGACCGAGGAGTCGCGGGCGGTGCGGATGTCGCGCGAGCACCGCTCGGAGGTGCGCTCGGTGCGTGCCGTGCTGCACCCGGAGTCGGTCGCCGTGGTGGGAGTCAGCCGGCGGCCCGCCACCATCGGCCGGGCCTTCTTCGACCACATCGTCGGCGGAGGCTTCACCGGCCGCGTCCATCCGGTCAACAACGCGGCCGAGCCCGGCACCCTCATCAACGGCCACCCCGCCGTCGCCTCGGTGCGCGACATCGAGGGCGGGATCGACCTCGCCGTCGTCGCGGTGGTCGCCGACGAGGTGCTCGGCATCGTCGACGAGTGCGCCGACGCCGGGGCCAAGGCGCTCGTCGTGGCCTCCGAGGGCTTCGCCGAGGCGGGCACCGAGGGCCGGGCGCTGCAGCGTCAGCTGCTGGTCCGCGCCCGCCACCACGGGATGCGGGTGCTCGGGCCGACGAGCTTCGGGCTCATCAACAACGACCCGGGGATCCGGCTCAACGCCTCCATCGCCTCGGCCGACCAGCTGCCGCCCTTCGGGCACCTGGGGCTGTTCAGCCAGTCCGGCGGGCTGGGCATCGCGCTGCTCGCCTCGGCCCGGCGCCGCGGCCTGGGCCTGTCGACCTTCGCCTCGGCCGGCAACCGGGTCGACCTCTCGGGCAACGACCTCATGCAGTACTGGACCGACGACGACAGCACCACGGTCGTCGGGCTCTACCTCGAGTCGATGGGCAACCCGCGCAAGTTCACCCGCATCGCCCGCAAGCTCGCCATGCGCAAGCCGGTGATCGTGGTCAAGTCGGGCATCGGACAGCACGCCATCCCGCAGGGGCACCGCGTGCGGGTCACGCAGGAGCAGCCGGAGACCTTCGGCCAGATGCTGCGGCAGTCCGGCGTGATCCGGGTCGACAACGCCCACCAGCTTTTCGACGTCGCCCAGCTCGTCCTCAACCAGCCGCTGCCGCAGGGGGAGCGGGTCGCGGTGGTCAGCAACAACGACGCCCTCGGATCGCTGGCGGCCGACTCCGCCTCGGCGCGCGGGCTGCGGGTCACCCACGGTCCGGTCACGGTGCCCGCCGAGGCGCTGACCGAGCAGTTCCGTGAGGTCGTCGACGTCGCACTCGCCGACGACGCCGTGGACGCGCTCATCGCCTGCTTCGTCCCGCCGATCGCCGACATCGACCCCGAGGTGGTCCAGGCCGTGTCCGCCGCGGCCGAGGGCCACGAGAAGCCGTGCGTGGCGACCTTCGTCGGGATGCGCGGCGTCACCCCCGGCACGGGCGTTCCGTCCTACCCCATGCCCGAGGACGCCGTCCGCGCGCTCACGGCCGCAGTCCGGTATGCCCAGTGGCGCCGCCGCGACCACGGCGAGCGGGTGCGCCTGGACGGAGTGACGCGGGCGACGGTCTCGGAGATCGTCGACGCCGCGCTGGCCCGGACCCCGCGCGGCACCGACCTCGAGCCCGAGGAGGTCACCGCCCTGCTCGCCGCCTACGGCATCCGGGTGTGGCCGCGCGTCCTCGTCGGCTCCGCCGACGAGGCGGTCGACGTGGCGCGTGAGCTGGGTGACGCCGTCGTGCTCAAAGCGACCTCGCCCCTGCTGCAGCACCAGCCCGGGCAGGGGTGGGTCCGGACCGCGCTGCGCAGCCCGGAGGCCGTGCGAGAGGCATACCGTGACCTCTCGGCGCTGCTGCAGCCGCTCGGCGTCGACGGCATCGCGGTTCAGCGGATGGCACCCTCGGGGGTGAGCGTGGAGGTCAACTCGGCCGAGGACCCGCTCTTCGGGCCGGTCGTCGGCTTCGGCGTGGCCGGGCTGCCGATCGACCTGCTCGGCGACGAGGCGCTGCGCTTCCCACCGCTGACCGATGTCGACATCAGCGAGATGGTGTCCTCGATCAAGGCGGCCCCGATGCTCGACGGCTACCGCGGGGCGATGCCCGTCGACCACGCGGCCCTGCACGACCTCATCGCGCGGGTCAGCGTGCTCGCCGACGACCACCCCGAGCTGGCGCACGTCCGGCTCAACCCCGTGCTGGCGCACCAGGACGGGGTAGAGGTGCTGGGAGCCACCGTCCGGGTCGCTCCTGCCCCGACCCGCACCGACGCCGAGCGTCGGACGCTGCTCGCCGACGTCTGACACGACGTCTGACACGATGGGCGCATGGTCCGTCGTGTGAGGTCGCCCCTGCCCGAGACGCTGGTCGCCGATATCCAGGCCGCCGGCTACCTCCCCGCGGTGGTCCACGACGTCATCGTCACCGCCGTCGGGCGGGACTCGGTGATCTCCCACCTGGTCCACGACGAGACGACCTTCGACGAGATGGCGGTGCGCAACCACCTCACCGTCCTGGTGCTCACCGACCGGCGGCTGGTCATCGCCCACGCCGACGACCACGAGGGGCCGGAAGGGCAGCGCATGGCGACCGCGACCAGCGAGACCGTGCCGCTGCGGTCGGTCCGCGGGGTCATGCTCACCCACACCGTGCCGGACCCGGAGCAGTACGACGGCGGCCTCGCCGGGCGGGGTGTCACGCTGACCCTGGGCTGGGGCGCGGTCTCCCGGGTCGACCTGCTGCCGGCGGTGTGCGAGGACCCGCAGTGCGAGGGCGACCACGGTTACGAGGGCACCGTCTCCAGCGACGACATCTCGCTGCGGGTAGCGGCGGAGACGCACGGGGAGCAGCGCCTGGAGCAGACGCTGCTCTTCGCCAGCGAGCTGTCGGCCCGACTGGGCCAGTGAGCCCGGCAGGCGCCGCCCGTCCGTCGGTGAGCGGCGGGACCGGCGCGGACTCCCCGGCTCGCCCCGCCACGGGTGACGTGGTCGCGGCCGCGCGGGAGGCATACCAGCCCCCGGCGCCGGGTTCCGGCCTGGCCTCCGTGCTGCCCGGTGCGCTCCGGGCGCTGGGCGTGGAGGACCTGCCCGAGGGGGTGGCTGCTCCCGTGTGGTCGGTGGGCCCGACCCGGCGGGTCGTCGTGGTGCTCGCGGACGGCCTGGGAGCGCAGCAGCTCGCGCGTCACAGCGGCCACGCGCGCACGCTGCGTGACCTCGCGACCCCGGAAGGCGCCGAGGGCTTCGGCTGCGGCTTCCCGTCGACCACGGCGACGAGCCTGACCAGCCTGGGCACCGGGCTGCCGCCGGGCGGTCACGGGATCGTCGGGTGGCAGACGAGCTACCGGGGGCGGCTCTTCAGCCACCTGGCGTGGAAAGACGGCCCTGACCCGCACACCTACCAGCCGGTGCCGACGCTGCTGCAGCACGCGGCACGGCGCGACGTGTCGATGACCACCGTCTCGCAGCAGGCCTTCTCCGGCTCCGGGCTGACCCGGGCCTCGCTGCGCGGCGGCGGCTACGTCGGCGCCGGCACCCACGACGAGCGCACCAGCGGCGTGCTGCAGTCGCTGATGCAGGCCGGACGGCGCGGTCGGGCGCTGGTGTATGCCTACTGGGACGAGATCGACAAGGCCGGCCACGTGTACGGCCCGGACTCGCTGGAGTGGGGGGAGGCGGTCGAGGTCTTCGACACGTGGGTCGCCAGGCTGCTCGCGCGCCTTCCGGCGGAGACGACGCTGCTCGTCACCGCCGACCACGGGATGATCGAGGCGCCGTTCGACCAGCGCCGCGACCTGGCGCTCGAGCCGGTGCTGGACGAGGGCGTCGAGCTGCTCGCGGGCGAGCCACGGGCGCCGCAGGCCTGGTGCCGCCCCGGTGCGGTGGACGACGTCGTCGCCACCTGGCGCGAGGAGCTGGGCGAGGAGGCGATCGTGCTCACCCGCGAGGAGGCGGTCGAGGCGGGGTGGTTCGGTGCGGTCCGCGAGGGCTACGACTCGCGCATCGGCGAGGTCGTCGTCGCCATGCTCGGCCAGGCCACCGTGCTCGACTCGCGCCTGCTGCGACCCGAGGTGCTGCGGCTGCGCGGCCACCACGGCTCGATCACCGAGGCCGAGACGGCCGTCCCGCTGCTGGTCGCCACGACCTGAGTCACGTCCCACCGAGCGTCGCGAATGGTTGGCTACGACCCCACCGGGCGTCGCGAATGGTTGCCACAGCCCCGACCGGGCGTCGTGAATGGTTGGCCGACGGCATACCGGCAACCCGTCCCGGCGCTCGGTGGGTGGTCCGTAGACTGCCGGGGTGGCCGAGCTCGTCTTCTTCACCGGAACGATGGACTGCGGCAAGTCGACCCTCGCGCTGCAGATGGACCACACCCATCACCAGCGCGGCCGTCGCGGGCTGCTCTTCACCCAGCATGACCGCTCCGGGGCCGCGGTCCTCTCCTCCCGGCTGGGGCTGACCAAGGACGCGCTCGAGGTCGGCGACGACCTCGACTTCTGGGAGCTGGTCGTGGAGCAGCGCACCAACGGTCGCGCCATCGACTACGTCATCTGCGACGAGGCGCAGTTCTACCGTCCCGAGCAGGTGGAGCAGCTCGCCCGGCTGGTCGACGAGATGGGCATCGACGTGTATGCCTTCGGCATCACCGCCGACTTCCGCACCGAGCTCTTCCCCGGGTCGCGTCGTCTCATCGAGCTCGCGGACCGCACCGAGCAGCTGCAGGTCCGGGCGCTGTGCTGGTGCGGCAAACCCGCCACGGTCAACGCCCGCGTCGTCGACGGCACCATGGTCATCGAGGGCGAGCAGGTCGTCGTGGGGGACGTCGGCGGAGCGGAGGACGAGGGGGAGGAGGCGGCCGGGAGCAGCGACCATGCGCCGGTGGTGGAGTACGAGGTGCTCTGCCGGCGGCACTACATGCGCCGCATGAACTCGGCTGCCGCCCGTTCGGCCTCGACCTCCCCGGAGCTGCTGCCCTTCGACCTCGACCTCTGCCCGTTGCCCGCAGCTGCCGAACCCCTGCGCTGACCGTGGAAGTCGGGCCGGGGCAAGATTTCGCCGGTCGGTGGGGTGATGGGGGGCCGGAAGTGACCGTGAAAGGCGCGCCGGGGCAAGATTTCGCCGGTCGGTGGTGATGCGGAGCCCGCGGGCGACCGTCGAAAGTCGCGCCGCGGCAGGATTTCGCCGGTCGGTGGGGTGATGGGTACCCCTGGTGACCGTGGAAGTCGCGCCGGGGTAGGACTTCGCCGGTCGGTGGTATGCCCGGGGGGTCAGCCGCGCGGGGGGCGGGAGCCGAACATGATGTCGTCCCAGCTGGGGACGCTGGTGCGGCCCTTGCGTCCGGACGTCGGCTTCGCGGCCGGCTCCTCGGGAGCGTCCTCCTCGACCGCGTCATCGACCTCCACCTGATCTGCGGCCGCCTCCTCGTCGGCGTGCTCCTGGGGTGCGTCGTCGGACGACGACGGCTCAGCGTCAGCCTCCTCGCTGACGGGCTCCTCGCCCACGGACTCCTCGCCCACGGACTCCTCGCCCACGGACTCCTCGCCCACGGACTCCTCGCCCACGGACTCCTCGCCGACGGGCTCCTCGATCCCATGATCCGCGGAGACCTCGTCATCGAGAGGCGCTGCAGCCCTTTGGTCCGCGGCTGCCTCCTCGCGCACGGACTCCTCGGATGCGTCGCCGGACGACGACGACCCGTCGCCGACGTCGTCAGTCGGTTCCTTGACCTGGACGCCCTCCGCCTCCGGACCGGGCTCGCCCTTCTGAACATCTTCGGGCTGGGACTCCGCAGCAGCCGGCTCGTCCGCGAGGTCGGCACCCTCGAAGGCCTCGTCCTCGATGAGCACCTCGTCCTCGAGCAGCTCCCCGTCGCTGTCGCGCTCCTCCGCGGCCGACTCGTCGTGGCCGTCCGGCTCGTGGAGGTCGTCCTCCTGAGGCTGGCCCTCCTCGACCTCCAGGTCCTCGTCCTCCATCCCGAAGAACTCGTCGAAGGTGACCTCCTGCGGGTCGTGGCGGGTCCGGGCGAAGCTGCCCTCCGCCTCGACGCCCTCCTCCTCGTGCGCGGCGGGTGCCACCGACGGCAACCGCAGGCGACGCCGCTTGCGGCCCTTGCCACGGCCGACGGCGCGACGGGCCTCCTCCGGGGTGACCGGCTCGGGCTGCTCCTCCGGCTCCGGCTCGGCGACCACCTCAGGCTCCTCGACGACCTCCGGCTCGGCGACCACTTCAGGACCCGCCGCGACCTCGGGTGCCGGCTCGACGGCGACCGGGTCCTCTACGGGCTCATCCCCCGTCGGCCCCACCGGTGAGGGGGACTCCGGCGCCGAGCCCCGCGGGTGCGCGGCGGGCGGGTCGCCCATGGTGCCGGGGTCGTAGGGCAGGTCCTCCAGCGGGAGCACCTCGCCGGGCATCTCCCGCTGACCCGGCACGTGGCCCGGGTCGTCAGCCCCCTGGCGCGCGGCCGGCTGGGTGCGCCGACCGCGACGCTGGCGCCGCTCGCGCATCGTGGCCATGAGGTCGGCCGCGGCCTCGTCCTCGCCGTGGGACCCGCCGAGCAGCGGGTGGCCCGACAGCCCGCCGGGCAGCGCCTGCTCGTCCTCGCTCAGCCACCGGGCCTCGTCGTCGAGCGCTTCGACGGCACGCGAGCGCACGTCGTAGTGCCATGCCGCCCGGCGCTCACGCCCCCCGGCACCGAAGGCCACGATGACCGTCCACGGCTCCTGCGGCTCCCCGCGGGCGGCGTCCCACGACACCGCGGTGAGGTCGACGCCCCGGCTCTGCAGCCGCTCCCGGACCCGGCGGTCCAGGGTGTGCGACCCGTCGGTCCGCCCGCTCGCCCGCACCGGTGCGCGCTGCGCCAGCCCCACGACGTGCTCCCGCTCGGCGAGGACCGGGCCCTCGAACCGGCGCACCCGCTCCAGCTCCCACCCGGTCGAGGCGGCGACGTCCTCGGCCGGCTGCCCGGCCCGGATCATCGCCTGCACGTCGCGCGGGCTCACCGCCCGACGGCCCGCGCCCCCCGACTCGGCCTGCCGGGACCGCGGCCGCAGCGCGGCGCGCAGCCGGTCGTCGACCCGGACGGCATACTGCGACCCGTCGTCACCGGTGAGGACCAGACGACCACCCTCGTCGAGCTCGACGAACTGGAGCTGCTGCATGGTTGACCACTGTGCCACCCCGCCCGGACCGCCCGCGGGAGGGCACGCCGCGCGGGATACCCTGAACGGGCCATGATCGCCGCTTCCGCCGATGTGCGTCTCGCCCTCGATCTCGCGGGGATCTTCGTCTTCGCGCTGTCGGGTGGGCTGGTCGCGGTGCGGGCCCGGCTCGACCTCTTCGGCGTCGCGGTCCTCGCCTGGGTGAGCGGCCTGGGCGGCGGCATCATCCGCGACGTCTTCCTCGGCGACGTCCCTCCCGACGGCATCAGCAACCCCTGGTACGTCCTCACCGTCCTGCTCGCCGGCCTGGTCGTCTTCGCCTTCCACGGCCTCTTCGTCGACCTCTCCCGTCACCGGCCCAGGCTGCGGCTGCACCGGATCAGCCAGGCCGTGAAGTACCTCGACGCCGTCGGGCTCGCGACCTTCGCCGTGGCGGGTGCTCTCAAGGCCGTGGTCCTGGGCGCGCCACCGCTGGCAGCCGTCTTCGTCGGCGGCATCACCGCCGTCGGCGGTGGGGTCATCCGCGACGTGCTCGTGGGTCAGGTGCCCGAGGTGCTCCGCCGCGAGCTGTATGCCGTGCCCGCCCTGCTCGGCGCTGCGGTCGTGGTCACCGCGGCCGAGCTCGGACAGCTGTCCTTCCTGGTGGTCTGGTCCACCCTGGCCCTCGTGCTGGGGATCCGGGTCGCCGCCATCGTCTTCGACCTGCACGCCCCGACCCCCATCCCCTCTCGAGGAGACGCAGCATGAGCAACCCCATGACCGACCCCAGCGACGCCGCCGACCCGGGAGTCGCCGACCCCGCGGCCACCGGACCCGAGGCCGGCTCGGCGCAGGACGAGGTCGTCGCCGAGCTCGAGGAGACCCTGCAGGAGTCGGAGGAGAACGACCTCTTCCCCTACCAGGCGATCGTCCTCACCTCCTTCGGCGGCCCGGAGGGCCCGGACGAGGTCATGCCGTTCCTGCGCCGGGTCACCGGCGGTCGGGGCATCCCCGACGAGCGGCTCGCGGAGGTCGCCGAGCACTACTACGAGTTCGGCGGCAAGAGCCCGATCAACGACCAGAACCGCGCGCTCATCGAGGCGATCCGGGCCGAGCTCGCCCGTCGCGAGCTGACCATCCCCGTGCTCTTCGGCAACCGCAACTCCGAGCCGTTCCTCGCCGACGCCTTCCGGCAGGCCGCCGCCGAGGGCATGACCCGGCTGCTGTCGGTGACCACCAGCGCCTACTCCTGCTACTCCTCCTGCCGGCAGTACCGCGAGGACATCGCGGCGGCCCAGGAGGAGCTGCGCGCCGACGGGCAGGAGGTGCACGTGGACAAGGTGCGGCAGTACTGGAACCACCCCGGCTTCTCCGGCACCAACGCCCGCATCGTCACCGAGGCGGTCCGGCAGCGGATGGAGTCGAGCGGCTCCGTCGACGCTCCGCACCTGGTCTTCGTCACCCACTCCCTCCCGGTCGCCATGGACGACACGTCCGGGCCCGGGGACGAGGAGGGCAACCTCTACTCCGCGCAGCACACCGAGCTCGCCGCCGCGATCAGCCGCGAGGTCTCGGCCACGCTCGGCGTCGAGGTCGAGCACGACCTGACCTACTGCTCGCGCTCCGGCCCGCCGAGCCAGCCGTGGCTCGAGCCGGACGTCAACGACCACCTGCGCGAGCTCGCAGCCCAAGGGGTGACCGACGTCGTCGTGGCCCCCATCGGCTTCGTCTCCGACCACATGGAGGTCGCCTTCGACCTCGACACCGAGGCCGCCGAGACCGCCGAGGAGCTCGGCATCCACATGCTGCGCGTGCCGACCGTCGGCACCGATACCGAGTTCGTCATGGGCCTGGTCGACCTCGCGCTGGAGCGCGCCGCGCAGGCGCGGGACGAGGACGTCGAGCGACCCACCTGGCCAGGTGGCGAGCCGCGCCCCTCGATCTGCCGCCCCGGTTGCTGCCCCAACCTGCGTCAGGCGAAGCCGGCGGCCTGCGGGAGCGACTGATGGACGGCGCGCCCGACCTTGAGGGCGCCCCTGACCCGCACCAGGTCCCGCCCGACGAACGGGCCGAGCTGGAGCGCCTCGCGGTCGACCTGGCCGCGGAGACCGGGGCGCTCATCCGCGAGGAGCGGCCGGACGGGCTGGGCGTGGCCCACACCAAGAGCAGCGACCTCGACGTCGTCACCGAGATGGACACCCGCGCCGAGGCGCTGCTGCGGGACCGCCTCGCCGCGGCCCGACCCGAGGACGGCGTGCTCGGCGAGGAGGGCGGCCACGGGGCGGGGAGCACCGGACTCACCTGGGTCCTGGACCCCATCGACGGCACCGTCAACTACCTCTACGACCTCCCCTCGTATGCCGTCTCCGTCGCGGTCGTGCTCGGTGACCCCACGACGCCGGGCGCCTGGACGCCGGTCGTCGGCGCGGTGATCAACCCCCGCACCGACGAGGTCTTCCACGCGCGCGCCGGGGGTGGCGCCCGGGTGACGGGACGCGGGACGACCCGGTCGCTGGCCGTCGGGAGCCAGGACCGGCTGGAGTCGGCGCTGCTCGCCACCGGTTTCTCCTACGACCGCGCGGTGAGGCGGGGCCAGGCGGCGGTCGTCTCCGACCTGCTGCCCCGCGTGCGCGACGTCCGACGGATGGGTGCCGCGGCTCTCGACCTGTGCCATGTCGCAGCCGGCAGCGTGGACGGCTACTGGGAGAGCGGGCTGCAGCCGTGGGACCTCGCGGCAGGGTGGCTCGTCGTCACCGAGGCCGGCGGCGTGGTCACCGGACCGGGCGGCTCGGGCCCGCCCTCGGGTGACCTCGTGCTCGCCGCCAACGCGACCCTCCATCCCGTGCTGAGCGACGAGATCGACCGGCTCTCCGGCCGCCCCTGAGCGCCCGTCCGATACCGCCTCGCGCGGCCCGGGGCGGATAGGGCATACTCCCGCGCGGCGGATGTGCACCGGCGGCCGGCGGCGGGCACAAAATCGAGGCTCTCGGCGTTCTGGGACGACGAGACCACGTGGCGATGGCAAGAGAGGCAAGATGGCGACCGACTACGACGCACCACGCAAGAACGACGACGAGCTCAACGAGGACTCGATCGAGGAGCTGAAGGCTCGGCGCAACGACAAGTCGGGCAGTGTCGACGTCGACGAGACCGAGCAGGCCGAGGGCTTCGAGCTCCCGGGGGCGGACCTGTCCGACCAGGAGCTGTCGGTGCACGTGCTGCCCCGGCAGCAGGACGAGTTCACCTGCTCGCGCTGCTTCCTCGTGCACCACCGCAGCCAGCTGGCCAAGGAGGTCGGGGGGATGCCGGTGTGCACGGAGTGCGCAGCCTGAGCATGATGCCGACGCCGTCACGGGCGGGGACGGTCACCGGCCGTCCCCGCCCGGCGGGCGGCTACCCTCGATGACCATGCCCCCCGAGCCGCAGACCGTCCCCGTCGCGCTGCGACGGCTGGACCGCGGCCTGCCCGTGCCCACCCGGGCGCGACCCGGCGACGCCGGGGTCGACCTGCATGCGCGGGAGGACGTCAGCATCGCGCCGGGGGAGCGCGTGCTCGTGGGCACCGGCGTGGCGCTCGCCGTCCCCGAGGGGTATGCCGCTTTCGTCCACCCCCGCTCCGGGCTCGCGGCCCGGCACGGCCTGACGATCGTCAACGCTCCCGGCACGGTCGACTCCGGCTACCGCGGCGAGATCTTCGTCAACCTGCTCAACACCGACCGGCGGACGCCGGTGGACGTGCAGCGCGGCGACCGTGTCGCCCAGCTCGTCGTCCAGCAGGTGGCCCGTCCCGTCTTCACCGAGGTCGAGGACCTGGGCGAGTCGGCGCGCGGCGCCGGCGGCCACGGGCATACCGGCCGCTCCACCCCCTCCCGGCGACCGCCGGACCGACCCAGCGGAAGGACTGAGCCACCCGTGGCACTCTTCGGCCGACGCAAGACCAAGCAGCTCAGCGACGACGAGCTCCTCCTCGACGAGGAGGACACCGTCGCCGTCCGGCCCGAGCCCGCCGAGGGGGAGCCGGGGGTCGACCGGGACTGGGTGCGCGCCGAGGACGGGCCCTACGACATCACCGAGTGGCCGGAGGTGGACGGCGGCATCGACCTCGGTGCCCTGCGGATCCCGTCGGTCAAGGGGATGCAGCTGCGCCTCGACATCGAGCAGAGCTCCGGGCGCGTCATCGGCGCCACCCTCGGGTTCGGCGCCTCGCAGGCGCAGGTGCAGGTCTTCGCGGCGCCCCGCACCGAGGGCATCTGGGAGGAGCTGCGGACTGAGATCGCGCGCGGCCTGGTCGACTCCGGGGGAGCGGCCGAGGTCGTCGACGGACGCATGGGCAAGGAGCTGCGGGCTCGTATGCCCGGCCGCGCCCCGGACGGGCGCGTCGCCTACCAGCCGGCCCGCTTCGTCGGCGTGGACGGACCCCGGTGGTTCCTCCGCGTCGTGATCGGCGGCCCGGCCGCGACCGACGACCACCAGGTCCGCGGCATCCTGTCCTTCGTCCGGCGCATCGTGGTGACCCGTGGCGACGAGCCCCGCCCGCCGCGCGAGGTCCTCACCTTGACCCCGCCCCAGGGCTTCGCGGAGGCCGTCGCCAAGGAGGCGGAGGCGCGGCGCGAGCAGCAGGAGCAGGCCCGGCGCGCCGCGGCGGCCGAGGCCGTCCGCAAGGCACCCTCCGCGAGCGGCTCGAGCGACGCCACGGCGGTCGCGGGTGTCGGGCTGTCAACCGGGGACGCGGCGGACACCTCGGGCGGGGCAGCGGCCTCCGCGCCGGAGCCGGCACCCACCGACGCGCCGAAGGCCCCGCGCAACCCCGACTTCACATGACCGACCACGGGCCGGGGCAGGAGCCCGCGGCAGGGTCCGTCGGGTCCACCGGCTCGGCGCAGGAGACCGTCGAGCAGGTCATCCGCCGGCGGATCAGCGAGGCCCTCGGCGGGTGGTACGGCTCGCTGGAGACGGCGCTGCCGACGGTCGCCTTCGTGACCACCTGGCTCGTCACCGATGCCGTCCGTCCGGCCGTGGTGGCCGCGGCGGCGCTGCTGGTCGTGCTCACGGTGATCCGCGGGTTCGTCGGCGGCTCGTGGCGCTTCCTCGGCTCGGCGATCTTCGCGACCGGCATCGCCGCCTTCTTCGCGCTGCGCTCCGGCGAGGCCCAGGACGCCTTCCTCCCCGGGATCCTGGTGAGCGGGCTCTACGGGGTGGCCGCCCTGGTGTCGATCCTGACGCGCTGGCCCCTGCTGGGCTTCATCGTCGCCCTCGGCGACCCCGACTTCGCCGAGCGACCCACCGCCTGGCGCCGCGACCCCGGCCTGGTCGCGGTCTGCGCCCGTCTCACCTGGGTGCTCGTCGCGCTCTTCGCGCTGCGCGTCGCGATCATGCTGCCGCTCTACCTCGCCGAGCAGGTCGCCTGGCTGGGCGTGACCAAGATCGTGCTGAGCTGGCCGGCCTACCTGCTGGCCGTGGTGGTCATGGGCTGGATGCTCGCGACCGGACGCACCCCCGCCCAGCCCCAGGACGACGCGAGCGGGACGGCCGCGATCGACCCGACGCAGGGTCGCTGAGGTGCCGGGCACCGACGCGGCCGCGGTCCCGGCGGTCGGCGACGAGTTGGACCTCCTCGTCGGCCCGGTGGCGCACGGCGGCCACTGCGTGGCCAGGGTCGGGGACACCGACGACGGCCTCGTCGTCTTCGTCCGGCACGCCCTGCCGGGGGAGCAGGTGCGGGCGCGCGTGACCGGCGTCGGCAGCGGCGGCCGCTTCCTGCGCGCCGACGCCGTCACGGTCCACCGTGCCTCGCCGGACCGGGTCGAGCCCCCGTGCCCCTTCTCCGGCCCGGGACGCTGCGGCGGGTGCGACTGGCAGCACGCCGACCTCGCGGCGCAGCGCGCGCTCAAGGCGGAGGTCGTCACCGAGCAGCTGCTGCGGGTCGGTGGCCTGGGGCCGGAGGAGGTCCGCCGCCTCGGCGGGGGAGCGGAGCTGGTCTGCGACCCGGTCCCCGGTGACGACCACGGCCTGCGGTGGCGCACCCGGGTCGAGGTGGCGCTGCGACAGGTGCCCGGGCTCCCGCCCGTCTCCGGCCTGCGGGCGCACCGCTCGCACGAGGTGGTCGACGTCGACGACTGCCGCATCGCCGCACCCGGCGTGGTCGGCACCGGGGTCTTCGCCGCCGCGCAGGAGCTCGTCCCCGGCACGACCGGGCGGTCCCGGGCCGCGGACGTGGTCACCGCCCTGGACGTCGTCGCCCCGGCGGTGGGCGAGCCGGTCGTCGTCCCCCTCGCGGCGCCCTCCGGCGGCCACCGTTCCCGGGGCCGCCGCCAGGGCACGGGTCGGCGGGCGGCCCGCCGACCCCCGGTGCCGGTGGGTGCGGTCCCCCAGGTGATCGAGCGGGTCGGCGAGCGCGACTTCACCGTCTCCGCCCGCGGGTTCTGGCAGGTGCACCCCGGGGCCGCCGCCACCTTCACCGAGCAGGTCCTGGCCTGGCTCGACCCGCAGCCGGGGGAGAGCGCCCTGGACCTGTATGCCGGCGTCGGGCTCTTCGCCGCGCCCCTCGCCGACGCGGTCGGCCCGGAGGGCCGCGTGCTCGCCGTCGAGGCGGACGAGGAAGCGACGCGGTCCGCGCGCGGCAACCTGTCGGCATACCCCTGGGCGCGGGCGGTCGCCGAGCCGACCGCCGCCGCCCTGGAGCGGCTGGTGGCCGACGGGGAGCGGGTGGACCTCGTCGTCCTCGACCCACCGCGCAGCGGCGCCGGCGGCGACGTCGTCCGTGCCCTCGCCGCGCTGCGTCCCCGCGCGGTCGTCCACGTCGCCTGCGACCCGGCGGCGCTGGCCCGCGACCTCGCGACCGCCCGCGAGGCCGGGCTGGAGCCGGAGGCGCTGCGGGTGCTGGACGCCTTCCCGATGACCCACCACGTGGAGTGCCTGGCGCTGCTGCGCCCCGGCGACCCGCGCTGAACGATGAGAGGCACCATGCCCGACCTGGACCAGCAGCTCGAGTTCGGCATCTTCCCGACGCCGGACGCCCGCCGGATCCCCGACCTGCTCTCGCTGGTCGCCCTCGCCGAGGTCGAGGGCCTCGACGTGGTCTCGGTGCAGGACCACCCCTACCAGGACGGCTTCCTCGACACCTGGACGTTGCTCTCCGTGCTCGGCGCGCGGACCACGACGGTCCGGCTCGCCCCCAACGTCGCGAGCCTGCCGCTGCGGCCCCCGGTCGTGCTGGCCAAGGCCGCCGCCACACTCGACCTGCTCACCGACGGGCGCGTCGAGCTCGGGCTCGGGGCCGGCGCCTTCTGGGACGCCATCGTCGCCGCGGGCGGTCCGCGTCGCACGCCGGGCGAGGCGGTCGACGCGCTGGCGGAGGCGGTCGAGCTCATCAGGGCCTTCTGGGCCGGCGGCACGCTGCGCTTCGAGGGAGAGCACTACACGGCGCGGGGTCTGCACGCCGGCCCGGCCCCGGCCCACGACATCCCGATCTGGCTCGGGGCCTACAAGCCGCGGATGCTGCGGCTCACCGGACGCCTCGCCGACGGGTGGGTCCCGAGCATGGGGTATGCCGACCCGCCCGCCCTCCCGGAGCTCGCCGCGCGCGTCGACGAGGCGGCGCTGGAGGCGGGGCGTCCGCCCGCCGCCGTGCGCCGGATCTACAACGTCTTCGGGTCGTTCGGCACCGGGAGCGGCTTCCTCCGGGGCCGTCCGCAGGACTGGGCCGAGCAGCTCGCCGGGCTGACCCTGGACGTCGGCATGAGCTGCTACGTCCTCGGGACCGACGACCCGGACGTGGTGCGCCGCTACGCCGCCGAGGTCGCCCCGGCGACCCGTGAGCTGGTCGACGCCGAGCGGGCGCGACGGGCGCAGCAGCCGGCGGAGGCAACAGGCGTCCCAGCGACCTCCGCTCCGCGCGACGCGGGACCGGGGACCGCGGACGGCGCCGTCCAGGAGCAGCACGGGCAGGGGCATACCGTCACCGCGACGCCGGACGACGGGACACGCCTCTCGCCCACGATGCCCTGGGATGAGGGCGCACGTCCCTCCGCCCCGGCGGGGGAGCCCGGCCGGCACCCCGAGCAGGCGCAGCACCTCGTCGACATCCACGACGGCCTGCGCTCGGAGCTGGAGCAGGTGCGCGACGTGCTCGACCAGGTGCGGCGCGGGCACGTCACGGTCGGCGCGGCGCGCTCGGTGATCAACACGATGACGATGCGGCAGAACAACTGGACCCTGGGCGCCTACTGCGAGTCCTACTGCCGGATCGTCACCGGGCACCACACGCTGGAGGACCGGAGTGTCTTCCCCCACCTGCGGCACCGCCAGCCCGACCTCGCGCCGGTGCTGGACCGGCTCGAGGACGAGCACGTCGTCATCCACGAGGTGCTGGACGAGTTCGACAAGGCGCTGGTGCGGCTGGTCGCCGAGGACGGGACCGGGCGTGCGGGCGAGGAGGTCCTGGAGGGGGTGCAGCGCTCGCTGGACCTGCTCACCGACACCCTGCTCTCGCACCTGGCCTACGAGGAGCGCGAGCTCATCGGGCCGCTCGGGCGGCACGGCCTGGGCTGACCCGGCCGCACCGGACAGCAGGGCACAGGCAAGCCTCACCTGACGTCGGGGCCAGGGTGCGGCAGGATGGGCGACATCCGGGTATGCCCGCGCGTTGCGGCAGGCACCCTGGGTGAGATATCTTGATGTCAAGATAAATAGCCAGTGAGCGAAGGAGCGACCCACGTTGAGCACCAATCCGAACAGCTTCGATGCCCAGGGCACGCTGGAGGTGGGGGACGCCAGTTACGAGATCTTCCGGATCGGTGGGCTGGAGGGTGCCGACACGCTCCCGTACTCGCTCAAGGTGCTGCTGGAGAACCTGCTGCGCACCGAGGACGGCGCCAACATCACCGCCGACCACATCACCGCGCTCGCCGGCTGGGACGCCGACGCCGAGCCCGACACCGAGATCCAGTTCACCCCGGCCCGCGTCATCATGCAGGACTTCACCGGTGTGCCGTGCATCGTCGACCTCGCCACCATGCGTGAGGCGATGGGCGACCTCGGCGGCGACCCCACCAAGATCAACCCGCTGGCGCCGGCCGAGCTGGTCATCGACCACTCCGTCATCATCGACGTCTTCGGCCGCCCCGACGCCTTCGAGCGCAACGTCGCGATCGAGTACGAGCGCAACGAGGAGCGCTACCAGTTCCTGCGCTGGGGCCAGACCGCCTTCGAGGACTTCAAGGTCGTGCCCCCGGGCACCGGCATCGTCCACCAGGTCAACATCGAGCACCTGGCGCGCACCGTCATGACCCGTGAGTCGGGCGCCGACGGCGCGCTGCAGGCATACCCCGACACCTGCGTGGGCACCGACAGCCACACGACCATGGTCAACGGGCTCGGCGTCCTGGGCTGGGGCGTGGGCGGCATCGAGGCCGAGGCGGCCATGCTCGGCCAGCCCGTCTCCATGCTCATCCCGCGCGTCGTCGGCTTCAAGCTCACCGGCGCCGTCCCGCCCGGCGCGACCGCCACCGACGTCGTCCTCACCATCACCGAGCAGCTGCGTGAGCACGGGGTGGTCGGCAAGTTCGTCGAGTTCTACGGCGACGGCGTGGCCCAGGTCCCGCTGGCCAACCGTGCCACGATCGGCAACATGAGCCCGGAGTTCGGCTCCACCTGTGCGATCTTCCCGATCGATGAGGTGACGCTGAACTACCTGCGACTCACCGGCCGCCCGGACGACCAGGTCGCGCTGGTGGAGGCCTACGCCAAGGAGCAGGGGATGTGGCTCGAGCCGACCGGCAATGCCGAGGCCCGCTACAGCGAGTACCTCGAGCTCGACCTGTCGAACGTCGTGCCCTCCATCGCCGGGCCCAAGCGCCCGCAGGACCGGATCGAGGTGTCCCGGGCCAAGGAGCAGTTCTGCTCCGACCTGGAGAACTACGCCGAGCAGACGCAGCTCACCGGGGTCGACCACGAGCTGGAGGACACCTTCCCCGCCTCGGACGCCCCCTCCCACGACGCCAGCGACGCCGACACCGAGGCGGCCCGGCCGGTCCGCTCCGGCCGCCCCAAGGACGGCGGCACCCGGCGCGCCTCCAAGCCGGTCCAGGTGACGATGGACGGGGAGACCTTCGAGATCGACCACGGCATCGTGGCGATCGCGTCGATCACCTCGTGCACCAACACGTCCAACCCCTCGGTGATGATGGCGGCGGCGATGCTGGCCAAGAACGCCGTCGACAAGGGGCTGACCGTCGCCCCGTGGGTCAAGACGTCGATGGCCCCGGGGTCCAAGGTCGTCACCGGCTACTTCGACAAGGCCGGCATGTGGCCCTACCTCGAGGAGCTCGGCTTCCACCTCGTCGGCTACGGCTGCACCACCTGCATCGGCAACTCCGGCCCGCTCGTCGAGGAGATCAGCCAGGCGATCAACGACAACGACCTCGCGGTCACCTCGGTGCTCTCGGGCAACCGGAACTTCGAGGGCCGGATCAACCCGGATGTCAAGATGAACTACCTGGCGTCCCCGCCGCTGGTCATCGCCTACGCGCTCGCCGGGACCATGGACTTCGACTTCGCGTCCGAACCGCTGGGGCAGGACACGGACGGCAACGACGTCTTCCTCCAGGACATCTGGCCCGCGCCGGAGGACGTCGAGGCGACCATCGCCTCCTCGATCAGCCGCGACATGTTCACCGAGGACTACAGCGACGTCTTCGCCGGCGACGAGCGCTGGCAGAGCCTGGACACCCCGGACGGCAACACCTTCGAGTGGGCCGGCGAGTCGACCTACGTCCGCAAGCCCCCGTACTTCGAGGGTATGGGCGCCGAGCCCGAGGCCGTGGAGGACATCTCCGGCGCTCGCGTCCTGGCGCTGCTGGGCGACTCGGTCACCACCGACCACATCAGCCCCGCGGGCTCGATCAAGGCGGACAGCCCCGCCGGCAAGTACCTCTCCGAGCACGGCATCGAGCGCAAGGACTTCAACTCCTACGGCTCGCGCCGCGGCAACCACGAGGTCATGATCCGCGGCACCTTCGCCAACATCCGGCTGCGCAACCAGCTGCTCGACGGTGTCGAGGGCGGCTTCACCCGCGACTTCACGAACGACGGCGAGCAGACCTCGATCTACGACGCCGCGCAGGCGTATGCCGAGGCCGGCACCCCGCTCGTCGTGCTCGCCGGCAAGGAGTACGGCTCCGGCTCCTCCCGCGACTGGGCGGCGAAGGGCACCCGGCTCCTGGGCGTCAAGGCGGTCATCGCCGAGTCCTACGAGCGGATCCACCGCTCCAACCTCATCGGTATGGGTGTCCTCCCGCTGCAGTACCCGGAGGGGCAGAACGCCGAGAGCCTGGGCCTGGACGGCACCGAGACCTTCGACATCTCCGGGGTGACCGGGCTCAACGAGGGCTCGACGCCGAAGACGGTGAAGGTCACCGCCACCAAGGACGGCGGCGAGCCCGTGGAGTTCGACGCGGTCGTGCGCATCGACACCCCCGGCGAGGCGGACTACTACCGCAACGACGGCATCCTGCAGTACGTCCTGCGGTCCCTGGCGACCGTCTGAGGCCACTGGCGCGGCGGGCACCGGGATCATGGATCTGACGGTGCTCGCCGCCGGGGTGCTGCTCATCCTGGCCGTGCTGTCGGTGCGGCTGTCGGAGCGGCTCCGGATGCCGGTCCTGCTGCTCTTCCTCGGGCTGGGCATGGCGGCCGGGTCGGAGGGGCCGGGCGGCATCGCCTTCGACTCGCCGGGGCTGGCGCAGAGCGTCGGCACGGTCTGCTTGGTCGTCATCCTCTTCGCCGGCGGCCTGGACACCGCGTGGTCCTCGGTGCGCTCGGTCGTCGGACCGGGCCTGCTGCTCGCGACGGGTGGCGTGCTCGTGAGCACGCTCATCCTCGGCACCGCCGCCTGGTGGTTGCTCGGGTCCTACACCGACCTGCGCCTGGGCGGCGACGGCATCAGCTGGACCGAGGGGCTGCTCATCGGCGCGATCGTGTCCTCCACCGACGCGGCGGCCATCTTCGGTCTCTTCCGGTCCGGCAGCCCTGCGCCCCGCCGACGGCTGCGGTCGCTGCTCGAGCTCGAGTCCTGGACCAACGACCCCATGGCGGTCATCCTCACGGTGACCCTGATCGGCATCCTCACCCGTGGCGAGGCCAGCCTCGGCACGGCGCTGGCGGGCGTGCTGCTGGGCATCGTCGTGGGCGCCGTGTTCGGCCTGCTGCTGGGGGCCGTCGCGGCGCTGGGGGCCGACGCGCTGCGACTGTCCATCCCCGGCCTCTACCCGGTGCTGTGCCTCGGGGTGGCGTTGACGACCTACGGCACCGCTCAGGCGATCGAGGGAAACGGCTTCCTGGCCGTCTACCTGTGCGGTCTCGTGCTCGGCAACCGGGTGCGCTCGCACCGCCGCCTCATCATCCAGGTCAGTGACGCCCTGGCGTGGATTGCGCAGATCGCGATGTTCATCACCATGGGGCTGCTGGTCTTCCCCTCCGAGCTGGTCGGGGTCGCTCCGGTGGGCATCGTGCTGGCGCTCATCCTCATGTTCCTCGCGAGACCGGTGAGCGTCTTCCTGTGCCTGCTCCCCAGCGGGTTCTCGGCGGGCGAGAGCGCCTACGTCTCCTGGGCCGGGCTTCGTGGCGCCGTGCCGGTCGTGCTGGCCACCTTCCCGGCGACCGCCGGGCTGGCCCAGGCCGAGGACGTCTTCGGCGTCGTCTTCTTCCTCGTGGTCGTCTCGGTGCTGGTCCAGGGATTCACCCTCGGCCCCGTCGGGCGACGGCTCGGCATCGAGGAACCGGCAGGCCCACCGACCTGAGCCTGGTCTCACGGCCCCTCACAGGTCGCCGGTGCGCAGCAGCTCCCGGATGCGGTCGGCCTGTCGCATGGCGAGGGCGACGATGGTCAGGGTCGGGTTCGCGGCGCCACCGGTGGTCATCACCGATCCGTCCGCGACGAAGAGGTTGGGCACGTCGTGCGCCTGGCCCCACCCGTTGAGCGGTCCATCGGCAGGGTCCGAGGTCATCCGGCAGGTCCCGAGGTTGTGCGTCGCCGGGTAGGGCGGGGTGTGGTGTACCCCGACCGCACCCGCGGCCCGGTAGACGGTGTCCGCGGAACGGTAGGCGTGTCGCCGCATCGCGATGTCGTTCGGGTGGTCCTCGAAGTGGACGTGCGGGGCGGGCAGTCCCCACTGGTCCTTGACGTCGGGGTCGAGGGTGACCCGGTTCGACTCCTGCGGCATGTCCTCGCCGAGCAGCCACATACCGGCGGTGTTGGCGTAGGCGTCCATCAGCCGGGTGAACTCGCGGCCCCAGCTGCCCGGCTCGACGAAGGTGGCCAGGAAGGCCGGACCCAGTGACAGGGTCTCCATGTAGTAGCCGCCGACGAACCCGCGGACGGGTCGTGGACCGCCTCGTCGGCGATGATGCCGGCCATCGTCTCGCCGCGGTACATCCGCACCGGCTGCTCGAAGCGTGCGTAGGCGGACCCGGTCAGGTGCCGCATGTAGTTGCGGCCGACCTGACCGGAGGAGTTGGCCAGCCCGTCCGGGTGCGAGGGCGAGTCGCTCATGAGCAGCAGTCTCGGCGTCTCGATGGAGTTGCCGGCGACGCACACGGCGCGCGCCGCCTGCCGGTGCAGGTTGCCGTCGGCGTCGAGATACTCCACCGCGTCGGCCCGTCCGTCGGAGCCGTGGGTGATCCGCACCGCCTGGCAGAGCGGGCGCAGCTCGGCGTTCCCGGACTCCAGGGCCCGCGGGATCTCCCGGACGAGCGTGGACCACTTGGCGCCGGACTTGTCCCCCTGGAAGTTGAACCCGTCCTGCACGGTGGCGGGGCGGCCGTCGTAGGGCTCGGCGTTGGTGGCGTAGGGACCGGTGGCGTAGTACTTGTAACCGGCGCGCTCGGCACCGTTCGCGAAGACCTTGTAGTTGTTGTTCGCCGGCATCGGCGGCCGCCCGTGCCGGTGCGAGGAGCCCATCGCCTTCTCGGCCCGGTCGTACCACGGCTCCATCTCCTCGAGCGTGACCGGCCAGTCCAGCAGGTTCGCGCCCTCCACCTCGCCGTAGGTGCTGCGGGCGGCGAACTCGTGCGCCATGAACCGCGGCGTCGCCCCGGCCCAGTGCGTGGTGGTCCCGCCGACGGCCTTGACGATCCACGCCGGCAGGTTGGGGAAGTCCCGCGCGACGCGGTAGGAGCCGGAGGTCGTGCGCATGTCCAGCCAGGCCATCTGGTTGAAGGCGGGCCACTCGTCGTTGGTGTAGTCGTCCGCGGTCAGGTAGGGACCGGCCTCGAGGAGGACGACCTTGACCCCCTCGGTCGCCAGGTCGTGGGCGACGGTGCCACCGCCGGCCCCCGAGCCGATGACGACGACGACCGGCTCGTCCAGCGGGATGGGGTTTCCGTGCGTGCTCATCGCTGCTCCTCCACGTCGCGCAGTTCGGTTCGGGGCTCACCGTCGTACTCGGTGATCCGCGGCTCGGGCAGCCAGTCCAGGTCGTCGAAACCCCGGGTCAGGTAGCCGCCCTGGTCGAAGCTCGGCCCCTCGTAGCCGAGCAGCTCCCACACCTCGCGGTCGTCGTACAGCGCGACCACCGCCACCCCGCGGATCTGTCGGAAGTAGGGCTCGTCGGCGTACTCCCGCAGCAGCAGCGTCGCCGTCTCGTCGGAGGCCCCGAGGAAGTCGCCGTCGCTGATCGTGTCGAGCATGTCCAGGTCGGGACCCAGGGTGGCGGCCAGACGCCGGTCGTCGGCGGTCGCCTCGACCACGGCGTCCGCGGTGCGCTCGTACGGGCCGTCGGGGAAGCTGTCGTGCGGGTAGGCCAGCCGGAGCACGCGCACCAGGATCTGGCGTTGACGTGAGGTGAGCGTGGCCGGGCCGCCCCGGAGCGCGGAGCTGGTGTCCCGCTTGATCGTCGCTGAGTCCTTGTCCGCCATGGAGCCTCCTCGTCCCCGTCGCACCGCGTCGTGCGACGTGTCGCCCACGCTAGGCGCGTCCGGCGGAGCCCGCCACGGTTGTTCTCAGTGCGTGAGAACGTCGGGGTCGACGCGGCGGAAGTACGCGGCGACGTCACCGGCCGCCACCCGCAGCCGGTGCTCGATGCGCAGGTCCGGTCCGTCGAAGCGCGCGGCACCCGCGGAGACGGCCACGCAGCCGAGCAGGCCGCCGTCCGGCCGGCGCACCGCCACCGCGGCGCAGCTGCTGCCGGGCAGGAACTCCTCGAACTCCCAGGCGACGCCGCGACGAGTGACCCGCGCCAGGTGGGCCTCGAGCACCCCGGCGTCGGTGATGGTGCGCGGGGTGAGGGCGGGCAGCCCGTGGCGGCGAGCTCCACCTGCCGCTCGGTGTCGTCCAGGTCGGCGAGCAGGATCTTGCCGAAGGCGGTCGCGTGCGGCGCCTGGTGGAAGCCGAAGGTCATCGGTTCCAGCCGAGGGCACTCAGGAGAGTCGGCGACGAAGACCAGCGCCAGCGTGGCGCCCCTGCGGATTGCCAGGTATGCCGCGCAGCCGGTCGCGCGGTGCAGGTCGACGATCCGCTGCCGCACCTGGGCGGACAGCCCGATCTGCCGGTGCAGCGCCAGCCCCAGGCGGTGCGGCTTGAAGCCGAGCTCGAAGCGGCCCTCGTGGCGCAGGTGGAGCAGGTAGTCCCTCGCCACGAGGTCCGCGGCCAGCCGGTAGACCGTGGACAGCGGCAGGCCGAGCTCGTCGGCGAGCTCCCGCGCGGTGGCGCCGCCCCGGTCCGCGACGAGCTCCAGCAGGGCGAAGGTGCGCTCCACGGTGCGCGCACCGGCGGATGTCGTGCTCACGCCCCCATCATGGGGCAACCGCGCTTGACGTCCGGCGCGGGGCACCCCACGATCGGGCCATGTACTTCATCGTGGTCAAGTTCCCCGTCAAGCCCGAGTCCGCCGAGCGCTGGTCCGAGATCGTCGCCGACTACACCGCCGGCTGCCGCAGCGAGGAGGGCAACATCTCCTTCGAGTGGTCCCGGAGCCTGGAGGACCCGCTGCAGTACGTCCTCGTCGAGGCGTTCACCGACGAGGGCGCGGCCAAGCACGTCGAGAGCCCGCACTTCACCGAGGGCATCGAGGCGATGCGCCCGCATCTCACCGGCACTCCGCAGATCATCTCCCGGCAGGTCGAGGGTGAGGGCTGGGAGCCGATGGGCGAGCTGCAGATCGACTGAGAGTGCCGGCTAGCTGAGGTCCTGCTGGGAGCGGCGCTCCACGGGCTTGCCGGCCGCCTCCCCGACGGCGGCGGCGTGGTCGGGGACCGGCAGCTGCAGGCGTCGGTCGGTGCGCTGGTAGCCGGTCGAGTCCGGACGCTCCGGCATGGTCAGCTCGGCCTGCTCGACCTGCTCGTAGGGGATCGTCGAGAGCAGGTGGGCGATCATGTTGATGCGTGCCGAGCGCTTGTCGTCCGACGGCACGACGTTCCACCGGGCCTCGGGGATGTCGGTGTGGACGAACATCTCGTCCTTGGCCCGGCTGTAGTCCTCCCACCGGGTCAGCGACTCCAGGTCGGTGGGGGAGAGCTTCCAGCGCCGCATGGGGTCCTCCATCCGGGACCGGAAGCGGCGCTCCTGCTCGTCGTCGGAGACTGAGAACCAGTACTTGCGCAGCAGGATCCCGTCGTCCATGAGCATCCGCTCGAAGATCGGGGTCTGCTGCAGCCACCGCCGGTGCTCCTCCGGGGTGCAGTAGCCCATGACCCGCTCCACCCCGCCGCGGTTGTACCACGAGCGGTCGAAGAGCCGGATCTCCCCGGCGGCGGGCAGGTGCTCGACGTAGCGCTGGAAATACCATTGCGTCTTCTGCCGCTCGGTCGGGGTCGGCAGGGCCACGATCTGGGCGTCGCGGGGGGAGAGGTACTCGGTGACCCGTTTGATCGCCCCGCCCTTGCCGGCGGCGTCGCGTCCCTCGAAGACGACGACGAGGCGGTGGCCTGTCTCCTTGATCCAGGTCTGCATCTCGACGAGCTGCTCCTGGAGCCGGAGCAGCTCGGCCTCGTAGACCTTCTTGTTCAACCGGGGCACGGTGTCCTTCCCGTGCCCGCCAGAGGAACCACCGGTCTTCTTGGCATCTGTGCGCGGGGACATCTGCTCATCGTGCCAGCACGAGCGCCCGGCGGGAAGGGGTCAGCTCTCCAGCGGCTCGTGGTGGTCGCGACCGGCGACGCCGCGCCGCCAGTAGCCGTCCACCTGCAGCGCGCTGGGCTGCAGTGCCTCGCCGCCGACGCCGAGCTCGGCCGCCGCACGGCGCACCTGGACCATCGCGCCGGCCTCGCCTGCGGCCCAGACGTAGTCCCCCTGGGCCGGGGGCAGGTCGCGCAGGGCCTGCGCGAGGGTGGTGTCCATCTCGTCCATGAGCCAGGTGATGCGGGCGCCGTCGCGCTGCGGCAGCGGGACCAGGCAGCTCACGTCGGGGACCTGGACCACGACCTCGAGCGGTATGCCTGCGGGCGCCTCCTCCAGCCAGCGGCCGATCGCGGGGATGGCCGTCTCGTCGGCGAGGAGCACGTAGCGCCGGGCGTCCGAAGGCTCGGTCATCGACCCCCGGGGGCCGAGCAGCCCGACGACATCGCCCGGCCCGGCGCTGTTGGCCCACGTGCTCGCCGGTCCGGTGCCGTGCACGACGAGGTCGATGCTCACCTGCTGGCTGCCGTCGGGCCGCGCGTCCTCGACGCCGCGCACGGTGTAGTCGCGGGTCACCGGCCGCGAGGCTCCCTCGGGGAGCCGGGGCCGGTCGTCCACCACGGTCGGGAGGATCAGCTCGCCGGTCGACGGGTGCGGGAAGGCGACCTTGACGTGGTCGCCGACGGCGAGCGGCACCCAGGGGATGGGTGGCGCGCCGGCCTCGAGGTCGAGCGTGACCCGTCGCATCCGGCCGTCGAGCGGCTCGACGCGGCTGACGGTGGCGCGGCGGACGTGGAGCGGGTGGAGCTGGCGACCGCGCTGCAGGGCTGGGGTGGCGGCGGTGGTCATGATGGGCCCCGTTCGTCAAATAGAGAAAGAATGCGTGCTCATAATAGGGGACGAGAGGCTCGTGGACGGCACACGACGGGCCGACGTCGGTGGTCGTACACTTGTTCGCATGAACAGCGGACCGCCCGGGTGGCCCGACCGGGTCCCGCCGGCCGGTGTCGCGGGTTGGGAGCAGGCGGCGGTGTCCTGGCTGCTCGACCAGTGCCCGGCCGACTACCGGGCGTATGCCGCCTGGCGCCGGCACCCGGCCGCGCTCGCCTGGATGGCGACCCGGCACCTGGAGGCCCAGCTCGAGGCCATGCGCGGCGCGTGGCGCGACGTCCGCCCCGAGCTCGGGCCGGCGCTGCCGCCGGGCACCATCGGCGACGTGCTGGAGTCGCTGGCCCGGGAGGGGCTGCGGCTGCGCGCCAACCACCGGGCCGCCGGCCTGCTGCTCGAGGCCCTGCGGCTGCGCGCCCCCATCGCCTGAGCCCGGGCGTCCGGGGAGCCGCCCCCTGACAGCCTCGTCGTCCACTGCGAGCCTCCTCGACCAGGCTGCCAGATGACGAACCGGCGCAGAGATGCGCCCACCGACCGGGAAAGTGCTGCCGGGGCCGGCGTTCCACGGTCACCGGCGCGGAGACGGCGGTGCGCTCAGGCCAGGTCGTGCTCGGCGAGGCGCCGGCGGAGGGCCTCCTCGAAGCGCGCGACGTCGCCCCCGAGCTCGTCGAGCTCCGCACGACCGAGCAGCACGGTATGCCCGGCGTCCGCCCCGCGCCCACGCTCGAGCAGCACCACGGGCGCACCGGTCTCGTCCACCGCGGCCTCCAGCGCCGGGGTCAGCTCGTCGAGGTGCCGCAGCTCGATGGTGGCCTCCATCCCGGAGGCCATCTCATCCCACGCCTTCTTGCGCCGGACCGGCGAGTGCGTGATGTCGCACAACGAGCAGTGCGCGGTGCCGCGCAGCTTGCCCCAGGCATACGCCACCTCCCCGAGCACGCTGCCCGGGGCGTCGTAGACGCCGACGACCCTCGGACCCGGCTGCGCGCTCATCCCACCAGCGTAGGCGCGGGTCGGCATCGTCCACCGCACGAGGCCCGGGTGCAGCGTCCTCCCAGGACCGGCCACGTAGACTGGTCCGGCTGACAACGACGCCGTCGAGGCCGGAGGACGACACGTGGCACTGATGCGCACCATCACCGGGCCGTCCGACCTCAAGCGGTTGACGCAAGGTCAGGTGACATCCCTCGCGGAGGAGATCCGCGCCTACCTCATCTCCTCGGTGTCCCAGACCGGCGGCCACCTCGGCCCGAACCTCGGCGTCGTCGAGCTCACCATCGCCCTGCACCGCGTCTTCGACTCCCCGCGCGACACGCTGCTCTTCGACACCGGGCACATCTCCTACGTGCACAAGCTGCTGACCGGCCGGCACGACCTCTCGACGCTGCGCAAGCAGGGCGGGCTGTCCGGCTACCCCAGGGCCGAGTCCGACCACGACGTGGTGGAGAACAGCCACGCCAGCTCCTCGCTGTCCTGGGCCATCGGCATCGCGACCGGCCGCAAGCTGCGCGGCGAGACCGACCGGCACACGGTCGCGGTCATCGGCGACGGCGCGCTCACCGGCGGCATGGTGTGGGAGGCCCTCAACAACATCGCCGACCAGCCGGACCTGCCGCTCATCATCGTCATCAACGACAACGAGCGGTCGTATGCCCCGACGCGCGGCGGCATGGCGGAGTACCTCGCCTCGCTGCGCGCCACCCAGGAGTACGAGCACATGCTCTCCTGGGGCAAGCGGCAGCTCTCCCGCACCCCGGTGGTCGGGCGCCAGGTCTACGAGGCGCTGCACGGGGTGAAGAAGGGGCTCAAGGACATCGTCAGCCCGCAGGGGATGTTCGAGGACCTGGGGCTGAAGTACCTCGGCCCGGTCGACGGTCACGACGTCGAGGCGATGGAGACCGCGCTGCGCCGCGCCCACGACTTCGGCGGGGTGGTGCTCGTGCACGCGATCACCGAGAAGGGTCACGGCTACGACCCGGCGACCGCCGACGAGGCCGACCGCTTCCACGCCGTCGGCAAGATCAACCCGGAGACCGGGCTGCCGCTCGAGCTCTCCGGGCGGTCCTGGACCGACGAGTTCAGCGACGAGCTGGTGCGGCTCGGGCGGGAGCGGGACGACATCGTCGCGCTCACCGCGGCCATGCTCATCCCAGTCGGCCTGCAGCCCTTCGCCGAGCGCTTCCCGGACCGCGTCTTCGACGTGGGCATCGCCGAGCAGCACGCGGTGGCGATGGCCTCCGGCCTGTCGTTCACCGGGATGCACCCGGTGGTGTGCATCTACGCCACCTTCCTCAACCGCGCCTTCGACCAGCTCCTCATGGACTGCGCGCTGCACCGGCAGGGCGTCACCTTCATCCTCGACCGGGCCGGGATCACCGGCTCGGACGGCGCCAGCCACAACGGTATGTGGGACCTCACCCTCGTCGGGATCGTGCCCGGCATCCGGGTCGCGGCCCCGCGCGACGGCCAGCAGGTGGCGCTCGCGCTGCGCGAGTCGGTGGACATCGACGACGGGCCGAGCGTGGTGCGCTTCCCGAAGGGCAGCGTGGGCGCCCCCATCGAGGCCGTCCGTCAGGTGGGGACGCTGGACGTCCTGCGGGACGTCGATGCCCTGGGCGGTGAGCAGGGAGAGCTGGAGCTGCTCCTCGTCGGCGTCGGCTCCATGGCCGCCACCGCGCTGGAGGTGGCCGACAAGCTGGGTGCCGAGGGGCGCCGGGTCATGGTGGTGGACCCGCGCTGGGCGCTGCCGGTGAGCCCGGACCTCGTCGACCTCGCCCGCGGAGCCGGGCGGGTGGCCGTCATCGAGGACAACATCGTCGGCGGCGGGATCGCCGGCGCGGTGTCGCAGGCGTTCGTGGAGGCGGGGGTCGACGTGCCGGTGCACGGTTACGGCATACCTCGGGAGTTCCTCGACCACGGGTCCCGCGACCAGGTGCTCGACCGCATCGGCCTGACTCCGGACGCGGTGGCGACCTCGTTGACGGCCAAGCTGGGCTGAGGGAGCCGGTCGTGCCCACGGTCGGGCTCGTCCTCAACCCGGCCGCACGCGGAGCGGAGCGCGCCCGCGCTGAGGTCGCCATCGCCTGCGCCGAGGCCGCGCTGCCGCCGCCCGTGGTCCGGTCGACGACGGTCGCCGACCCCGGGCCGGGGCAGACCCGCGAGCTGCTGGCGCTGGGGTGTCGCCGCCTCGTCGTCGCGGGCGGGGACGGCACCGTGCGCGAGGTCGTCGGGGCGACGGACCCCGCGGCCACCGTCGGGATCGTGCCCTGTGGCACCGCCGACCTGGCCGCCCGCAGCCTGCGGCTGCCGCTGCGGGCGCGACCGGCCGCCCGGCTGGCCGTGGGCGCGGACGCCTCTCCGGTCGACGTGGGCCGGGTCGAGGTGTGGCAGGAGGACGGCTCCTCGATCCGTCTCCCCTTCCTCGTGGTCGTGGGCGTGGGCCACGACGCGGAGGTCCTCGCGTCCCTGTCGCCGGTGGCGAAGGCGCGCCTGGGGTGGCTGGCCTACGTCACCCCGGGGCTGCGGCGGCTGCACCGTCCCGGACGGACGGTCGAGGTGCGGGTCGACGACGCCGTCGAGCAGCAGGAGCGTGCCTGGAGCGTGCTCGCCGTCAACGGGGGCCGCCTCCCGCTCGGGGCGCGGCTGGTGCCCGGTGCGCGGATGGACGACGGGCTGCTGCACGTCGCGGTCGTCGCGCCGCGGCGGCTGAGGGAGTGGGGGCGCGTCGCGGCGACCGGGGTGGGGGTGCGGCACCGGGAGCACCCGGCGCTGCGCTACCGCAGCGGGCAGGTCGTCGAGATTCGGATGCGGGCGCCGGGGCCGCTCCAGGTCGACGGCGACGTGGTGCCACGCGCGGGGTCCGCGAGGATCACGATCGAGCCGGGTGCGGTGCGGGTGGCGCGGGAGCACTGATCCGAGGACGGGACGTATCTGGCGCGAGGCTCCGTGCTCTGCCCCCCGACGAAGGAGGGATCCATGAGCCCACCGCTCACCACACCGCAGCATCTCGTCGCCGTCCCGACGACGGACGTGGAGGAGATGATCGATCGGGGGAAAGGGCCCGTCGTGGTGCACCGCTTCGGGGACGTCACGATCATCCGCCTCGACGACCCCACGATCCGCCCGGGCAGCGCGGAGGTAGAGGCGCTGCGGACGGTGTCCGACCCGATGGTGCTGCCGCGTGACGAGCTGATCGCGCACCTCGACCTCGCCGCCTTCGCCTACCGTCGCCGGGGTGAGCTGCAGCGTCGGGCCCGTGGCGTGGTCACCCTGATGTCCGCCGTGGTGAGGGAGGCGGCGGTGGACGGGCTCCCCTCGAACGCCGCCAGCACCTGATCCGTCCCGCCCGCGGCCGCTGCGGTCGACCGTGGCTCGACGCCGGTGGCGCCGCCTGGCAGGCTTGCTCCTCCTGGCACTCCGACCAGGGCCGCCCCAGGAGGGACCATGGATTCGTCCACCGTGACGGCCCGCGTGCCGACCGAGCTGCTGGCGCGCCTCATCGGGCCGCTGCACCGGGGCCGGGTGACCCGCGAGGACCAGCAGGCGATCGTGGACACGATGACCGCGGTGACCGGCGCCCCCTTCCACGACCTGAAGTACCGCCTCAACGCCACCGGCGACCACCACGACCTCGAGCACCTCGTCTTCGACCACCTGGACGAGGACCTCCAGGACCGGCTCCTCGAGCACATCGCCGCGCAGGCGCAGGCCGACCCGACCTCCGACCTCCGCGTGCTCTGCGACATCGACGACACGCTCCGGTGCGCGCTGCACGACGACCGCTACCCCCGCGGGACGGTCTACCCCGGGGTCGTCGAGCTGCTGACCCAGCTCGACCGCGGGGCGGCGGCGGACCCGGGCCGGGTGGGCGACCTCACCTTCGTCACCGCCCGGCCGGGCGGGCCGGCCGGGCTCATCGAGGAGTACACCCGGGACGGGCTGGCCGACCTCGGTCTGCCGCCGCACTCCGTGCTCGGCGGGTCGCTGCTCAACCTGCACACGAAGGCGGCGATCGCCGAGCGCAAGCTGCAGAACATGGAGCGTGACCACCTGCTCTTCCCCGAGTGCCGCATGGTCTTCGTCGGCGACAGCGGTCAGGCGGACGGCGACGTCGGCGCCGAGATGGCGGCCCGCCCCCACGACCACGTGGTGGGCACCCTCCTGCACGACGTCACCGGGCTGGACGGGGCGGCGCGCGCCGCGTGGGCAGAGCGCGGCGTGCACGTCTTCGACACGTATGCCGGTGCCGCAGGCCACGCGCTCCGGCTCGGCCTGCTCACCCGGGAGCAGGCGCACGCCGTCGCCGGGGCGACGCGGGAGGGCGTGGCCCGGCTCGACCTCGAGCCGCGGCAGCGGGCGCACCTCGAGGACGTTCTGACCGCCGAGGAGGCGGATCTGCGGATAGGCTGACCCGGCCGCTCCCCGCACGGCGCCTGTCACCGTCCGCGCCCGATCATCGGAGTTCTCATGCGGCTCACCCGACGCTCGTTCCTCGCTGCCATGGGAGCGGAGGCCACCCCGGCAGTCCTGGGTGGCTGCGGCGGTTTCTCCACCGGTTCCGGCTCCGGGGGTGTGGAGGGCACGCTGTCCTTCACCACCTGGGGGACCGACGCCGGGCTGGCCGGCCTCCGGGCCGCCATCGCGGCCTCGAGGAGACCAACGAGGGTGCCAGCGGGCTGCGATGAGCGGGCGGCGCGCCGGCGACGAGGGCGGGGATCACGCCCGGGACGTCGAGAAGTGGTGCGCCTCCTGCGGGCGCCGGATCGAGTGGCGCAAGAAGTGGGAGCGCTTCTGGGACGAGGTGAGGTACTGCTCCACCGCCTGCCGCCGGCGGGGCGTACGGGCCGTCGACCGCGAGCTGGAGGAGGCGCTGGTCGACCTGCTCGCGCGGCGGGCGGCGACCTCCTCGGTCTGCCCGTCGGAGGCGGCGCGCCAGGTCGTCCGCACCCAGGGGCAGGACGGCGAGGGTTCCGACGACCCCGAGGCGTGGCGGGAGCTCATGGAGCCGGCCCGCCGGGCCGCCCGGCGGCTCGTCGTCGCGGGCCGGGTCGAGATCACCCAGGGCGGACGGGTGGTCGACCCCTCGACGGCGAGCGGACCCGTCCGGGTCCGTCGCGGCCCCGACTGGTCGGCCCCTGACCCCTGACCGCGGCCGGCCCGCGAGCCGGTCGTGGACCGCGAGGTCAGTAGTAGACCGCGAGCGGCCCGTCGGGCCCGTCGATGACCTTCACCGGGGTGTGGAAGACGCGGGTGAGGGTCGCGTCGGTGAGGATCTGCGCCGGCGGCCCGAACTCGGTGATCTGCCCGTCGTTCATCGCCATGATCTGGTCGGCGTAGCGCGCCGCGAAGTTGATGTCGTGCAGCACGATGACCACGGTGCGTCCCAGCTCGTCCGCGGCTCGGCGCAGCTGGCGCATCATCTGCACCGAGTGCTGCATGTCCAGGTTGTTCAGCGGCTCGTCGAGGAGCACGTAGTCGGTGTCCTGGGCAAGCACCATCGCGACGTAGGCGCGCTGCCGCTGGCCGCCGGACAGCTCGTCGAGGTAACGGTGCTCCAGGCCGGTGAGGTCGAGGAAGTCGATCGCCTCGCTGATGTGGCGCTCGCACTCGGGCGTGAGCCGGCCCCGGGAGTGGGGGAAGCGGCCGAAGCCGACGAGCTGGCGCACCGTGAGCCGGGTGATGAAGTGGTTCTCCTGGCGCAGGATCGACAGGATCGTGGCGATCGCCCGCGACGGCGTGTGCACGACGTCGTGCCCGGCGACCGTGATCGTCCCCGCGTCCAGCCCGAGGAGCCGGCCGATCATGGTGAGCACGGTGGACTTCCCGGCGCCGTTCGGCCCGATGAGCGCGGTGATCCCTCCGGCGGGGATCTGCGTGGTCACCGGACCGATCGTGGTCTCGGTGCCGTAGGTCTTGGTGACGTCGGTCAGCTCGATCACAGCCGGCCCTTTCGGATGATGTAGACCAGGAAGGTCAGGCCGCCGACCAGCTCGATGATGATCGTGACCATGCCCTGGGCGTAGAAGACGTGGCGCAGCACGAAGTAAGCACCACTGAGCACGACATACCCCAGCAGGAAGGCCATCGGCAGCAGCAGCCGGTGGTCGTAGGTGTCGGCGAACTGGTAGGCGAGCATCGCCACGAGGAACCCGAGGAAAGTCATCGGGCCGACGAGGGAGGTCGTCATCGCCATGAGGACCGAGACGAGCACGAGGACGACGATGACCTCGCGCCGGTGGTTCAGCCCCAGGTTGGTCGTGGCGTCCCGGCCCAGGGCGAGCACGTCCAGCCGCCGCGCCCGCCACCACAGCGCGCCACCGGCGGCCAGCGCGATCGGCACGGCATAGGGCAGGTAGGCCGCGTCGGCGTTGCCGATGTTGCCGAAGAGCCGGGCAGTGAGGATGTCGAACTCGCTGGGCGTGAGGAGGCGTTGCATGAAGGTCGACAACGACCCGAGCCCGCCGCCGAGGATCACCCCGACGAGCAGCATGATGTGGATGCTGCCGAAGCGGCCCGACAGCAGCCAGCCGTAGAGGATCGTCGCGACGACGACCATGAGCCCTGCCTGCAGCAGGAACTGTGCGGTGCCGGTGACCGCGGCCACGCCCGAGGCGCCGAGGAAGAAGACGGCGCCGGTCTGCACGACGACGTAGAGCGCCTCGAAGCCCATGATGGAGGGGGTGATGATCCGGTTGCTCGTGGCGGTCTGGAAGCTCACGGTGGCGAAGGCGTGGCAGAAGGCCACGACGAGGATCACCGCGATGCTCGTGGCCCGGAGCTCGGCGATCCGCCAGAAGCCGTCGGTGCCGACCGGCATCGGGTTGTCGTAGGCGAGGATCCCGGCCGTGAAGCCCAGGGCGAGGAGCACCAGCAGCGCCATGACGAGGGCATACCGGAGCCGGTCCCGGCCGCGCACGAACGGGCCGGTGCGGCGCTCGCCGGGACCAGGGGTATGCCCGGAGACCTGCGGCGCGTCGGTGGCGGCGGTCCTCGTCTCAGGCACGGCGCTGCCGGATCACGAGCAGGGCGATGAAGAAGACCGCGCCGAGGACGCCGAGGATGAGCGAGACCGGCACCTCGAACGGCATGATGATCGTGCGCCCGATGATGTCGCAGACGGTGACCACCCAGACGCCGAGCAGGCAGACCCACGGCAGGTTGCTGCGCAGGTTGTCGCCGCGCAGGAGCGAGACCACGTTGGGCACGATGAGGCCGAGGAAGGGCAACGACCCGATGACCACGGTCACCACGCCCGTCGCGACGGCCACCATGGCGACGCCCAGGAGGATGACGCGGTCGTAGTCGAGCCCCACGTTGGTCGCGACGTCCTTGCCGAGCCCCGCCACGGTGAGCCGGTCGGCCAGGAGGAAGACGAGCAGGGTGACGACCAGGACGATCCACAGCATCTCGTAGCGGCCCCGCACCACCGACGTGAAGCTCCCGGCGAACCAGATGCCCATCTGCTGCAGCATGTCGGTGGCCAGCGCGAGGTAGGTCGAGACCGCCCCCACGACGGCCCCGATCATGATCCCGACGATGGGGACGATGAGCGAGGATTTCAGCGACACCCGCCGCAGGAAGGCGAAGAAGACCATGGTGCCGATGAAGGCCATGACCACCGCACCGGCCATCTTGGTGAGCAGGCTCGCGCCCGGGACGAGGATGAAGACGAGGAGCAGGCCGAGCCCGGCCCACTCGGTGGTCCCGGTGGTCGTGGGCTCGACGAAGCGGTTCTGCGTCAGGAGCTGCATGACCAGGCCGCACATCGACATCGCGGCCCCCGCGAGGACGAGGGAGATGGTGCGCGGGACCCGGGTGATGCCGAACATCGCCCACCCGTCCTCGCCGTCGGTGATGTCGTAGACACCGACCGACAGCGACAGCGCCAGCAGCCCCGCGGTCAGCACGACCGCGAGGGGCAGCGCCCACGCCGAGGACCCCCGGGTCGGGCCGGTGCGGCCTGCCGGGGGTCCCCCGTGGGTGGGCTGGAGGGTGCTCAGCGGGCGGAGCCACCCATGGCGTCGGCGAGGTCGTTGAAGACCTCGGTGTAGGCCTGGATGTCCTCGGTGAGGTAGAAGTCGGCCGGCAGGTAGACGATGTTGCCCTCGGTCACCGCGGTGACGTTGGCCAGCGCCTCCGACTCGGCGATGACCTCCTCGGCGCTGGAGTACTCCTCCTCGTCGGCCGCGACCGCGGCGTCGCGGTCGAGCACGACCAGCCAGTCCGGGTCGGCCTCGGCGATGGCCTCGACCGAGATGTCGTCACCGGTGTGGCCGCTGCCGCCCTCCTGCTCCAGCGCCGGGGTGAGCCCCAGGACGTCGAAGATCGGACCGACCGCGCGGCCCGTGCTCGGGGCGACGTAGCCGATGTCGCCGCCGGAGGTGATGAGGCCCATCACGGTCTCCTCGGCGTCGTAGGCCTCGGTCGCCGCGTCGATGGAGGCCTCGAACTCCTCGACCAGGGCCGCGGCGTCCTCTTCGTGCTGCAGGGCCTGCCCGACCAGCTCGATCTGCCGGATGAGCTCGGCGTCCAGCGGCTCGTTCTCGTAGTCGGTGGTGGTGTCGACGATCGCGGCGTCCGGGGCGAGGTCCTGGATGTCGGCGTAGTAGTCCTGGAAGCGGTAGCCGGTGAGGACCAGGTCGGGGTCGGCGGCGACGACGGCCTCGAGGTCCGGCTCGCCGTGGTTGCCCAGGTTGGTCACCGCCTCGTCGCCGGCGTAGGAGAGGTCCTCGGGGAAGATGTCGAGCGGAGCGGCGACGATCTCGACGCCCCAGGCGTCCAGGGCGCGGACGACGCGGTTGTCGGTCACCATGATCCGCTCGGCCGGGACCGGCACCTCCACGGTGCCCTGGAAGTCCTCGACCTCGACGGTGCCGGACGCGGCCTCCTCCGACGACGTGTCGCCCTCGGCCGAGTCGCCGCTGTCGGCGGACTCGTCGGCGGCGGAGCCCTCGGACGAGCTGTCGGTGCCCTCGTCACTGCCGCAGGCGGCTAGGGTCAGGGCGGCGGCGGTCGCGAGGGCCACGAGGCCGGCGCGAGGGCGACGCAGGTGCATGATGCTTCTCCTTGAGGCTCGGGGTCGGCACCAGCATCCTGACGCCGAAGGTAACCCTAACCTAAGTGATTTTTACCCCCGCTGCACCACCCCAAATTGTGGGATGGCTCACGTCGTCGCGCCTGACCCGAGCTCGCCGGTCGCCCTCACAGGGCCAGCGCGAGGGCCTCGGTGAAGAGCTCCTCGGCGTCGGCGTCGAGCCCGCGCCGCAGGAACCACGCGGTCACCGTGGTGCAGTCCCGGTGCAGCAGGTCAGCGCCCTGCGGGTTGGCGACGACATCCACCACCTGGGGCAGGTCGATGACCACCAGGGTCTCGCCGTGGACGAGCAGGTTGTAGGCGGACAGGTCGCCGTGTGCCCAGCCCTGACCGGCCAGGCCGATGACGACGTCCCGGGTCTGGTCCCACAGGTGGGCCAGGAGCGGGGGATCGCCCGTGACCTGGGCCAGGCGTGGCGCCGCCGTCCCGTCCGGCTCGCCGACGAACTCCATGAGCAGCTCGGTGCCCTGGATCGAGACCGGGTAGGGGACGGGCAGGCCGACCTCCCAGGCGTGGCACATGGCCTCCCACTCGGCATGCGCCCAGCGGCCCGCGGCCACGGCGCGGCCGTAGGTGGTCCCCTTGGCCAGCGCCCGCTGGTCGCGGGACCGACGCACGCCGCGACCCTCGGTATACCTCGCGCTGCGGTGGAACGAGCGATGGTCGGCGTCGCGGTAGCGCTTGGCGGCGAGCAGGCAGGCGGCGTCGGTGCCCGGCGTGCTCGCCGTGCGCTCGAGCAGGAAGACGTCGGCCTCCTTGCCGGTCTTGAGCACGCCGAGCTCGGTGTCGATGGCGCCGGAGTCCTGCACCACCCACGGCGGGACGGGGGCCGGGCCGCGGTGGCCCGCCTCGACATCCCAGTAGGTCGTCAGACGCTGGTCGGTGCTGAGGTCGTCGGCCGCGTGCAGCGGCGCGTAGTCGAAGACGAAGAACGGGTCGATGTCGCCCGTGGGGTGCGGGGTTGTGCACGAGGTGCTCCTGGGAGGAAGAGGGGGGTGGGGCGGGTGCCCCGGGGCGCGGTCGGACATCGCTGGCCCCCTTCCTCTCAGGTGAGCACGCCCGGCGCGTGCTCGTGGTGCTCCGGAGTCTGCCGCGCCCGGGTCGGGCGCGGCAACGGGTTTTCGTCCCCGGTCAGGACAGCGAGCGCTCCGCCTGCTCCTCCTCCGGGATCTCGTCCTCGAGCCGCTGCAGGACGGTCTTGCCTAGGATCGCGACGACGACCAGCCCGACGAGCACGGCGACGAAACCGAGCCAGCCGCTGCCGGTCGCGGCGAAGACGACGTAGCCGAGCAGCGCGATGACGGCGCCGGAGATGGCATACGGCAGCTGGGTCATGACGTGGGTGATGACGTTGCAGCTCGCGCCGGTGCTGGACAGGATCGTCGTGTCGCTGATCGGGGAGCAGTGGTCGCCCCAGACCGCGCCGGCGAGGACCGCGCCGAAGGCCGCGAGGAGCAGCTCGTCGCCCCCGCTGACGTTGACCATGATGTCGCCCGCGATCGGGAGCAGGATCCCGAAGGACCCCCACGAGGTGCCGGTGGAGAAGGCCATCGCGCCGGCGAGGACGAACATCACCGGGATCAGCCACTGCGGCGCCATGTTGGCGCTCTCGACGAGACCACCGAGGTATTCGCCGGTGCCGAGCTGGCCGATGAGGTCACCGAGGATCCACGCGAGCAGCAGGATGTAGACCGCAGGGAGCATGGACTGTATCCCGCTCCAGACGCCGCGTCCCAGGGTGCTGGTGGAGAACTTGGGGTTGGAGGAGGTGTAGCGCACGTAGTAGTAGAAGGCCGACGCGAGCCCGAGCACGGCGCCGTAGATGAGCGCCTGGGTGACGTCGGTCGAGGCCATGATGTCCAGGACGCCGACGCCGCTGCCGGCGACGTAGTCCTCAGCGGTGACCGTGCCGCGGTAGCCGGTCCAGACGATGCCGCCCAGCACCCCGGCGACCAGCAGCAGGAACGGGATGACCAGCGCGCGCTTGTGGCCGGGGGAGTGGACCGGGAGGTCCTCGGCGATCTCGCCGGGGATCTCCTCGCTGTCGTCGTAGGTCTCGCCCTCGGTGATCGCGCGCCGCTCCTGGCCGCGCATCGGGCCGAAGTCGATCCCGAAGACCACGACGATCCACACGAGCAGCACCGCCGCGATCGCGTAGTAGTTCATCCCGGCGGCCCCGAGGAAGGCGCCGACGTCGCTCACGGTGAGCGTCGAGGCGGCGACCAGCGGGGCCATGATGCCGATGATGCTCGCGCCCCAGCTGGAGAAGGGGACGAGCACCGCGACCGGCGCGGAGGTGGAGTCGATGAGGTAGGCCAGCTTGGCGCGGGCGACGTGGTGCCGGTCGGTGACCGGGCGCGCGACCTGTCCGACGGCGAGGGCGTTGAAGTAGTCGTCGATGAAGATCGCGACGCCGAGCCCGGCGCCCAGCGCCTGCGCGCCACGGCGGGTCCGGATGCGCTGGATCGCCCAGTCCGAGAAGGCCTGGCTGCCGCCGGACATGAGGATGAGCGAGGCGATGACGCCCAGCGCCAGGGTGAAGACGAGGATGTAGACGTAGTAGGTGTTGACCGCGCCCTCGGCCCAGAAGATGCCGGCGACGCCGGTCCACACCAGGCGCAGCGTCTCCAGCGGGTTGAAGTTCGCGACGAGCAGCGCGCTGGCGAGCACGCCCGCACCGAGGCTCAGCAGCACCTTCTTGGTCGCGATGACCAGCCCGATCGCGATGATCGGCGGCAGCAGCGTCAGGATCGGCAGGTCCTCGGTCATGGTGCCTCCTCGACGGCGGTGGTGCCCAGGGTAGACCCAACCTAGACGTCGGCGCCGCGTCGACCACGGAGTTTCGCGCGGACGGTGACGATGAGCACGACGGCGAGGATGCCGTAGAGCACCCAGGTGATCCAGCTGCTCACCAGCACCGCGTAGTCCCCGTTGGAGGACAGCAGCGCCTCGCGCAGCGAGCCGCCGTAGAGGTAGGCCGATCCCCGTGCCCCGCGTCCAGGCGGGGGCGGCCTCGCGGAACTCGGCGCGCGAGAGCCACGCCTGCCGCTGGTCTTCATCGCGACGGTCTTGGGGTTGCGCCGGACCCGGGACGCGATGTGGAAGACCTCGCCGAGCGCGAGGACCGCGACCGTGACCGTGACGATGGAGATCCCGTCGAAGAGCTCGGGGATGCTCAACGTCGAGCGCTCGGTGGCCGACGCGCGAAGGTCATCGGCAGCAGCAGGGCGACGGCCATCGAGCTGCCCAGGCCGGGCATGGCGCCTACCTCGGGCTCGCGCACCGACGCCGGTGATGCTCGGCTGACCGCGCGTGCTCACCTACCGGTGAGTCGTGACACAGTGGACCGGTGGCCGCGCTGACGACGGATGCCGTCCTGACCCTGCTCCAGGAGGTGGCGGACGAGGCCATCACGCCGCGCTTCCGTGCGCTCGCGGACGACGAGATCGGCTCCAAGAGCCACCCCGGTGACCTGGTCACGGTCGCCGACCGGGAGGCCGAGGTGCTCATCACCCGGGAGCTGCGCGCCGCCTACCCGAACGCCGTCGTCCTCGGCGAGGAGGCCTTCGCCGACCACCCGGCCAGCATGGACGCCTTCCGTGGCGCCGAGCACGCCTTCACCGTGGACCCGGTCGACGGCACCCGCAACTTCGTCCACGGCTCACCGGACCACGCGGTCATGGTCGCCGAGACCCGGGCCGGCACGACGGTCCGGGCCTGGATCTGGCAGCCGCAGCACCGCCTGGCCTACGTCGCCGAGCGGGGCGCGGGGGCGACCCGCAACGGCGAGCGGCTCCCGCCGCTGCGACCCGGCACCGACCCGGCCCGCTGGCGGGTGCACACCTCCGCCCGGCGGCAGGTCGGCGAGTCGCTCGGCGGCACCGCTCCCATGGCGCTCACCTGGGTGAGCTGCGGCATCGACTACCCGAAGCTCGCGGAGGGGGCCTGCGACGCGCTCGTCTACCACGGGACGCGTCCGTGGGACCACGTGCCCGGCGCGCTGCTCGTCCACGAGGTGGGTGGTCTGGTCGCGACCGACGAGGGCGAGGCATACACCCCGCGCAGCGACCCGCGCGGGATCCTCGCGACCGCCGGCCAGGCGGTGCTGGACCGGCTGCGTCAGGTCTCCTGAGAGCGTGGCGGTTCATGCTGGGCTGTGTCGTGCTCGGTGGTGTCGTGCACGGCTGCCCGCAGCGCGAGCTCCCGCGCCAGCGTCGTCACCTGCTGCTCCAGCTGGCGCATACGCCGGTAGGAGGCCGCGACATACCCCAGGAAGACGACGGTGAGGCCGTAGAGCAGCAGGTCCGCGCCCCGGCCCACCCCGAGCAGCTGGGCCACCTGCGTGAGGACGCGGGGGAAGAGGATCGCCACCGCCGCGAGCACGACGAAGGCCACGAGCAGCAGCCGTCGCACCGCCTGGTGCCGCACCCCGGCGGTCGAGCGGGTGAGCATCGCGGTCACGACGACGACGCTGACCAGCAGCACCAGCTTGATCACGGGTTGGTCGAGCACGTCAGCGCCTCGCTCTCGTCGGTGTCACGGTCGTGGGCGTCACTGCGGTCCATGTCAACGCGGTCGATGTCACTTCAGGATGGTGTCGACGAGGATGTTGACCGAGTTCATCAGCGACTGCCCCTTGGCCCGGCTGTAGTCGGTGTAGAGCACGTGCACCGGGTGCTCGGCCCACGGCAGCCGGGTGCGACCGAGCTGCAGGACGATCTCGGTGGCGTGGGCCATGCGGTTCTGGCGCAGGTCGAGCCGGGTGGCGGCGTCGCGGCGGATGACCCGGAGCCCGTTGTGCGCATCGGTGAGCTTCATCCCGGTCTGCTGGTTGGTCAGCCAGACCGCCGCCTTGAGCACGAGCTTCTTGACCACCCCCGGGCGGGTGCGGTCGTCGAGGAAGCGGGAGCCGAAGACGATCGCGAGGTCCTCGTCCCGGGCACGCTGCACCATCTGCGCCGCGTCGGCCGGCCGGTGCTGCCCGTCGGCGTCGAAGGTGACGAGGTATGCCGCGTCCGTCGCGTCGAGGACGTAGCGCATCCCGGTCTGCAGCGCGGCCCCCTGGCCGAGGTTGAACGGGTGCTGCACGACCACGGCACCGGCCTCCCGGGCGCGCTCGGCGGAGGCGTCGTGGGAGGCGTCGTCGACGCAGACGACGTGGGGGAACAACGCCCGTGCCTCGCGGAGGACCTCCTCGACCACCTGCGCCTCGTCGAACAGGGGGATCACCAGCCAGGCGTCCTCCTGCACGGGCGATAGAGTCATGGCTGCATTGTCCCCCACCGCTACCCCTGGGAGTCCCGTGACGACACGCATCGTCGACAGCGCCGATGTCGCGGACAGCGCGAGCATCGGTGACGACAGCTCGGTCTGGCACCTCGCGCAGGTGCGGGAGGACGCCGTCGTCGGCGCCGGGTGCATCGTGGGGCGGGGGGCCTACGTCGGCACGGGCGTGCACCTCGGGGACCACTGCAAGTTGCAGAACTACGCGCTGGTCTACGAGCCGGCCAGGCTGGGCCACGGGGTCTTCGTCGGGCCCGCGGCCGTGCTGACCAACGACACCTTCCCCCGCGCGGTCAACCCGGACGGCTCGCGCAAGGACGCGAGCGACTGGGACGCCGTGGGCGTCACCGTGGGCGACGGGGCCTCGATCGGGGCCCGCGCCGTCTGCATCGCCCCGGTCGAGATCGGCCCGTGGGCCACCGTCGCCGCGGGGGCGGTCGTCGCCAAGGACGTGCCCGCCCACGCCCTGGTCGTCGGCGTCCCGGCCCGGCAGGTCGGGTGGGTGGGCCACGCCGGCCGCCCGCTCGAGCCGAGCGGCACCCCGGGGCAGTGGCGCTGCCCGCAGACGGGGACGACATACCTCGAGAGCGACGGTGCCCTGCGCCGCGCCGGGACCGATGAGGAGACCGCATGACCGAGCAGCCCATGATCCCCGCGGCCAAGCCGCTGATCGGGGAGGACGAGCGCGCAGCGGTGGACCGGGTGCTGCGCTCGGGAATGGTGGCCCAGGGGCCCGAGGTCGCGGCCTTCGAGGGGGAGTTCGGCGCCCAGCTCGTCGCGGGGCGCACCTGCGTCGCGGTCAACTCCGGCACCTCCGGGCTGCACCTGGGGCTGCTCGCCTGCGGGATCGGCGCCGGCGACGAGGTGATCGTGCCCAGCTTCACCTTCGCGGCGACCGCCAACGCGGTGGCGCTGACGGGGGCGACTCCGGTCTTCGCCGACATCAGCCCGGACACCTTCAACCTCGACCCGGAGTCGGTGCGGGCCGCGCTGACCGACCGGACCGCTGCGGTCATGCCGGTGCACCTCTACGGCCACCCGGCGGACATGGACGCGTTGCGCGCGGTGACCGCCGAGCACGGCGTCCAGCTCTTCGAGGACGCGGCGCAGGCGCACGGGGCGACCTATCACGGCACGCCGGTCGGCCGGTTCGGCTCGTTCGCGATGTTCAGCCTCTACCCGACGAAGAACATGACCTCGGGCGAGGGCGGGATGGTCGCCTGTGCCGACGAGGAGATCGCGCGGGGCGTGCGGCTGCTGCGCAACCAGGGGATGGAGAAGCAGTACGCCAACGAGGTCATCGGGCTCAACAACCGGATGACCGACATCCACGCGGCCATCGGGCGGGTGCAGCTGACCAAGGTCGGGGCGTGGACGGAGGCGCGGCAGGCCAACGCGCGCTGGCTCGACGAGCACCTCGCCGGGGTGGACGGGGTCGTGGTGCCGCCGGTGCGGGAGGGGTGCACACACGTCTACCACCAGTACACCGTCCGGATCGACGGGGCCACGGGCGAGCAGCGGGACGAGGTGGTCGCGGCGCTGCGCGAGGAGCACCACGTGGGTGCGGGGTCTACTACCCGACGCCGAACCACGAGCTGGTGTCCCTGGCACGCTTCGCGCCGGCCGGGGAGCTGCCGGAGACGGCGCGGGCGGCCGCCGAGGTGATCAGCCTGCCGGTGCACCCCCCACCCCTCGCTCACCGAGCAGGACCTGGAGCGGGTCGTCGACGCGGTGTCCGCCGTCGTGGGAGCGGGGGCGTGATGGAGGACGGCACGACGATCCGGATGGGGCTCATCGGGCTGGGCTCGATGGGGCGGCACCATGCGCGGGTGATCCGTGAGGTCGAGGGGATGGACCTGGTCGCGGTGGCCGATCCCTACGGCGACAAGCACGGGGTGGCCGGGCCGCTGCCGGTGCTGCCCGATGTCGAGGCGCTCATCGGCGAGGGCATCGACGCCGCGATGGTGGCGGTGCCGACCTATCTGCACGAGGAGGTCGCGCTGGCGCTGGCCGAGGCCGGTGTCCACACGATGGTGGAGAAGCCGATCGCCGCGACCGCGGAGTCCGGGGAGCGCGTGGCCCGCGCCTTCGAGGAGGCCGGGCTGGTCGGGGCGGTGGGTTATGTCGAGCGGTGCAACCCGGCGCTGCGGGAGATGCGGCGGCGGATCGAGGCCGGTGAGCTGGGCGAGGTCTACCAGATCACGACGTCCAGGCAGGGCCCGTTCCCCGCGCGGATCGCCGACGTCGGCGTGGTCAAGGACCTCGCGACGCACGACATCGACCTCACGGCGTGGATCGCGCAGTCGCCCTACGTCAGCGTCGCCGGCCAGGTGACGCACCGGTCCGGTCGCGAGCACGAGGACATGGTGGTGGCGACCGGTCAGCTCGAGAGCGGCATCATCGTGTCGCACATCGTCAACTGGCTCTCACCCCGCAAGGTGCGCGAGACGGTCGCCACGGGGGAGAACGGGTCCTTCGTCGCCAACACCCTCTCCGGCGACCTGACCTTCGTCGCCAACGGCGACGTGCGCAGCGAGTGGGACGGCGTCTCGGTCTTCCGGGGCGTCTCCGAGGGTGACTCGATCCGGTATGCCATCGCTCGCCGAGAGCCGCTGCGGGTGGAGCAGGAAGGCTTCCGGGACGCCCTCTGGGGTCGCGACTCCGACATCGTGTCGATGGCCGACGGGGTGCACACCCTCAAGGTCGTGGAAGCGGTGCTGGAGTCCGCCGCGACCGACCGCACCATCACTCTGTGACCACCCCACCCCTCATCCCACCGGGCGTCGCGCATGGTTGCTCCAGACCGACCGGGCGTCGCCAATGGTTGCCCGAGGTGCCTTTCTGGACAGAGGTTTCTGGGGCCCGTTCCCCAGAACCCTCTGTCCACTTCCTGTGTCCTCCGGCGACTGTGAGTGGTTGAACCGTGCGTGAGCGCAAGCCCCTCGTCGTCCTGGCGTCGCGGATCTACGCCCCCGAGGCGGCGGCCGCGACCTTCCGGCTGTCGGCGTTGGTGCGTGCCCTCACCGATCGCGCCCGGGTCCGCGTCCTGACCACGACGCCGCCCCCGGCTCTGCGCCCACCACGGTCGACGCTCCGTGGGGTCCAGGGCAACCCGGCGCGACGCTCGGTGGGGGGTGAGGGCCAGCAGGAGGAGGGGCGTGCCAGCGCGGCAGGGGTGGAGGTGTCGCGGTGGCCGGTGCTGCGCGACGCGACCGGGTATGTCCGTGGCTACCTGCCCTACCTGTCCTTCGACCTGCCGCTCGCCCTCCGGCTGTTCACCGGTCCACGCCCCGACGTGGTCGTCGTGGAGCCGCCGCCGACGACGGGCGCGGTGACTCGGGTCGCGCTCGCGCTCCGAGGCGGGATCCACGGGCGAGGGATCCCCTACGTCTACTACGCAGCCGACGTGTGGTCCGACGCGACGGCCTCGATGGGTGCGCCCGCGCCGGTGGTGCAGGTCATGCGGCTGCTGGAGACCTTCGCGCTGCGCGGCGCGCGGGACGTCATCGCGGTCAGCGACGGGGTCGCCGAGCGCGTGCGGGCCCTGGCCGGCCCCGCCGCGCCGGTCACGGTCGTGCCCAACGGGATCGACACCGACGTCTTCACCCCGGACGGCGAGGTCCACGCGGACGCGCCTGAGACGGCATACCTCGTGTATGCCGGGACTGCCTCGGAGTGGCAGGGCGCGGAGGTCTTCGCCGAGGCGATGCGCGCGGTGGTGCGGGAGGTGCCGCACGCCCGGCTGGTGTTCCTCGGTCAAGGATCGTCCTGGCCGGCGTTGCAGCGCATCGCAGGCGAACTGCCCGTGGGGGCGATCGAGCTGCGCCCCCTGGTGCCGCCGGAAGAGGCTGCGCCGTGGCAGCGCGGCGCCGCGGCGGCGTTGGTGGGCGTGCGCCCGGGAGTGGGATACGACTTCGCGTATCCGACGAAGGTGGTCGCGGCGCTGGCGTGCGGGGCGCCCGTGGTCTTCGCCGGGCCGGGACCGGCCGCGGCGGACGTGCGCGACCACGGGCTCGGGGCGGCCGTCGAGCACGAGCCAGGGGCCGTGGCCGCAGCGATGGTGGCTGCCCTGCGCGCCTCGCCGGACGAGCAGGAGCGCGCCCGCCGGGTGGAGTGGGTCCGGGAGCACCGGAGCCTCTCGGCGACCGGTGAGGGCGCGGCCAGGATCGTGCTGGAGGCAGGTCTGTCAGTCCCGGGTGGCAGGCTCCCCCCATGGGACAGGTCGACGACGAGCTGAGTGGTTTCGCCCTCGGGATGCCCGGGGCGTGGCGGGACTCGCCGTGGGACGACGGCGACGTCGCGAAGGTCGGCCCGGGGGAGCGGGGCAAGATCTTCGCCTTCCTCGGTCCGGGCCGGCTGGGGGTGAAGTGCGGGCTGTCGCGGGAGGAGGCCGACGAGTGGCTCGACCGCTTCCCCGACGACGCGACCGTCATGGCCTACATCGGTCGCAGCGGGTGGAACGACCTGCGGACGGACGGGGCCATCCCGGTCGAGGAGTTGAAGGAGGCGATCGAGGACTCCTATGACATGGTGGTCAGCAGGATGCCGAGGAAGGACCGACCATGACCAGGTGGGGCAAGGAAGGCGAGCGGCCCGGTGCGCCGAAGGCCGAGGACCAGCTGGCCGACCAGGGCGTGACGAAGCGGCGTCCGTCGGCGGCGACCACGGCCCGCGCGGTCCAGAGCTGGGTCGACCAGACGATCGACCAGGCGCAGCGGCAGGGCACCTTCGACGATCTGCCGGGAGCCGGCAAGCCGCTGCGCGACGTCGACACGCGCAACGATCCCGACTGGTGGGTCAAGAGCCTGATCCAACGGGAGCAGCTCGACCTCTCCGGCGCGATGCCCGGTGTGATGCAGCTACGTCGGGAGAAGGCGGCCTATCCCGAGGCGCTGTTGCCGCTGCCGGACGAGGCGGCCGTCCGCGCGGCGGTCGAGGACTTCAACGCGCGGGTGCTCGCCGACCGCCGACGCCCGCACGCCGGGCCGACGTCGCCGCCGGTGGTGGGACGGCTCGACGTCGAGGAGATGGTGCAGGCCTGGCGGGAGGCCCGCGCCGCAGGCTGAGGGCGTCCGCGCTTGGCTTGTCCTCTCCGGTGACCCGGGTGCAGACACACCGAGCGCATCGCGGGGCACCCGGTGGCGCTGGGGAGGGGATTGCTAGCCTGAGCGGCACGCCACGCGGGGTGCCCACTGGGCTGAGAGGGAGACGATCCCGACCCGTCGAACCTGATCTCGATCATGCGAGCGGAGGGATCGTGGCCGTGCCGGCGATGGCACCCCTTTGTGTCTCGCGGAGGATGCCATGAGCTTCGCCGCCGAGCAGCGCGAGCGCTGCGACCATCTGTTCCAGGCCTTCTACGACCATCCCTACCTGCGCTCGCTCGCCGACGGCGGCGCCAGCCGGGAGAGTGTGCTGCACTACGTGGCTCAGGACCACGCATACCTCACCGCCTTCATGCGCGGTTATGGGCAGGGCATCGCGCTGAGCCCCGACCGGGAGTGGGTGGCTTGGTTCCGTGACCAGATCACCTTCCTGCTTGAGGATGAGACACATCCCCACCACGTGCTGTGCGCGGCCTTCGACGTCGACTACGCGTCCGTCACCGCCGCCCGGATGGCGCCGACCGCCCAGGCCTACATCAACCACATGATGCTGGCCGGGCGTGACAGCCTGGGGGTGCTCATGGCGGCACTCGCACCCTGCCCGTGGACCTACATCTGGGCAGCCCAGCGGCAGCAGGCGGAGGCTCCCGTGGCGGCGGACAACCCGTTCCGGGGGTGGTGGGAGTTCTACGCCGACGCGGGGGAGATCCTGCAGGACTTCACCGACCGCCTGGACCGGCTCGCCGAAGAGGCCGGCCCGGCTGAGCGGGCGAGGATGGCCCAGGCATTCGAGGACAGCTGCCACCTGGAGATCAGATTCTGGCAGATGGCCTGGACCCAGGAGACCTGGGAGGACTCGCTGAGCCTCGGGCGGGCGGTCGCTCTGACCTGACCGGCGCTCATCGGGGAGGGACGCGCCGACTGGCCGGCGCATACCGTGCGGCCGGTTGGCGCATACCGTGCGGCCGGTCCCTCAGGGGTGGTGGTGCTGTCGCCAGGCGTGGTGCACGGGGCCGGGGCCGTGGCCGATGGCGAGGTCCCGGCCGTGCTCCAGCGCGCCGGTGAGCCAGTCCTTGGCGTCGGTCACGGCCTCGATCCAGGTGTCGCGCACGGGGACCAGCGCGGTGATCGCCGAGGAGAGGGTGCAGCCAGTCCCGTGGGTGTGGGGGGTGTCGACGCGCGGGGTGCGCAGCTCGGTCAGGCCGTCGGCGTCGGCCCAGACGTCCACCGCGTCGCCGCCGAGGTCGGCCGCGTCGCTGTCGAGGTCGGCCGCGCCGTGCGCCTGCTCAGCACCAAGGTGGCCGCCCTTGAGCAGGACCCGCTCGGCACCGAGGCCGCGCAGCGCGAGCGCCTGGTCCCGCATCGTCGCCACGTCACCCGCCTGGGCCTCCGGGTCGAGGCCGAGGAGCACGGCCGCCTCGGGGAGGTTCGGGGTGATCGCGGCCACGTGCGGCAGCATCGAGCGCACCTCCTCGATCGCGTCCTCGTCGAGCAGACGGGAGCCCGCGGTCGAGACCATGACCGGGTCGAGCACCACGCGCGGCAACGAACCCGACCGGCACAGGTCGCCCACGGTGCGCGCCACCTCCGCGGTGCCGAGCATGCCGATCTTGGTCGCAGCGACGTCCAGGTCCGCCACCAGGGTCTCCACCTGCTCCCGCACGAAGGCGGCCGGCACGGGGAGCACCCCGGTCACCCCCTGCGTGCTCTGCGCGGTGAGCGAGGTCAGGACCGCGCAGCCGTAGGCCCCCAGCGCCGCGAAGGTCTTGAGGTCGGCCTGGATGCCCGCGCCACCGGAGGGGTCCGACCCGGCCACGGTCAGCACGATCGTCGTCATCGCGCGGCTCCCACCTGGTCTGCCAGGTCGCGGGCAGCCACCTGCGGGTCGTCGGCCGAGCAGATCCCGCTGACCACCGCCAACCCGTCCACCCCGGTCGCCAGGACCGCCGCGGCCCGGGCGGCGTCGATGCCGCCGATGGCCACGGACGGCAGCGTCGCGGCGGCCACCAGCTCGGCGAGGCCGTCGACCCCGACCGGCGTGGCGTGGTCGACCTTGCTGGGCGTCGCCCACACCGGTCCCAGCCCGAGGTAGTCCACCGTGCCCGCCGGCAGCTCGGCGGCGGCCCGCACCTGCTCCGCGGACGTGCACGACAGCCCGAGGTATGCCGTGTCGCCGAGCATCGCGCGCGCCGCCTCGGAAGCGAGGTCGGACTGGCCGACGTGGGCACCGTCGGCGCCGATGCGCTCCGCGAGGTGGACGCGGTCGTTGACGATGAGGGGGGCGGCAGACCTCGCGCCGTCGAGCGCGCGGCGGGCGAGCAGCCCGAGCGCGACGAACTCCTCGTCCGAGGCGTCCGGGTCGCGCAGCTGGACCACCGTCGCGCCACCCGCCACGGCGGCCCGGATGGTCGTGGAGAGGCCGTGGCGCCGCGTCATACCCGTGTCGGTCACGAGGTAGAGGCTGAGGTCGAGCGGGGCGCGGCTCATGCCAGCCGCACCCGCTCAGCCAGCGTGTCCGCCTCGAGCACGGCGAGTTCGTCCAGCAGCGCCACCGCGAAGCTCCCCGGCCCGGCCGACGCGGCGGCGGCACCGTCCGCGGCCACCGTCAGCGCTGCCGTGGCGGTCGTGGCCGCGAGCAGCGGGTCTGGCTCGACCGCCGCCGCGGCCGCCATGAGGGCGCCGAGCGCGCAGCCGACCCCGGTGACCCGGGTCATGAGTGCGTCACCGTTGTGCACCTCGACCGAGCGGGTGCCGTCGGTGAGCCGGTCCACCGGCCCGCTGACGGCCACCGCGCACCCGTGACTCCGCGCCAGGGACCGGGCCGTCTCGACGCTGTCGTCCGTGCTGTGCGTGGCGTCGACCCCGCGGCCTCCGGCCCCGCCGCCGAGCGCCAGGATCTCCGAGGCGTTGCCCCGGATGATCGCCGGGGCGGCGGCATCGAGCAGCTCGCGGGCGAGGCTCGTGCGCCAGGCCAGCCCGGCGGCGACCGGGTCGAGCACCCACGGGGTGGCGACCTCGCGCGCGCCCCGGACGGCGGCGCGCATCGCCTGCGACGTGTCGTCGTAGGGCGTCCCCAGGTTCACCAGCACCCCGCCGGCCACCCGGGCGAAGTCACCGGCCTCGTGCGGGTTGTCGACCATCGCCGGCGCGGCGCCCGCGGCGAGCAGCACGTTGGCGGTGAACGGCGCGACCACGATGTTGGTGAGGCACTGGGTCAGCGGGCTCTGGGTCCGCACCTCCGCCCAGCAGGCGGCGAGGCGGTCGGGGGAGACGGGCGTCTGGCTCATGACGATCCCTTCGCTAGTACGAGCTAGATCAGGTTCGACGGGTGTGATCTCAGCCGCACGTGCGGCACCCCGCGTCGCCCTCGACCCTAGCGCAGAGGTATGCCGAGACCCGCCCGGGGCGGACCCGTCCCGGGCCATCTCGCCTGTCGCCGCCGTCGCGGCCCCGTTCGCGTCGCGGCACCCGCTCGCGTCGCGGCCCCCGCTCGCGCCGGGTTCGTCAGTGCGTGGGTGCCCCGCCGATGCTGCGCGCCACCAGTCGGGCGACGAGGGGCAGCCGGGTCGCCCGCACCACCAGCCGACGCAGCACAAGGGCGGTCCGGCCCGTGGGGACGAAGCTGGAGGCGCCCTGGCGAGCACGGTCCTGCACGGGCTCGACCTGCGCGCGCCAGCGCGTCTCGTAGCGGTCGAGCGCCTGGGTCAGGGCGACTGCGGTCACGGGCCGGGTCAGGGTCGCCAGCTCCTGCCCGAGCGCGTACGCACCCGCGATGGCCAGCGAGGCCCCCTGACCGGCGATGAGCGACACGGCGTGCGCGGCATCACCCATGAGCAGCACCCGCCCGTGCCGCCACCGCGGAGCGATGGCCTGGGCCACCACGTCGACGAAGACGTCGTCCTCCGGCACACGCGCGATCAGTGCCTCTGCCGCGGGACCGGCCCCGACGAGCTGTTCGCGCAACCAGTCGACGCGGTCCGCGGGCAGCTCGGTGCCCCTGGCCAGCGTGAAGGTGGACACCAGCTCGTCGTCCATGGCGTAGGTGCCCACCTGGCGACCGATCGTGTCGCTCATCTCCACCGTCAGGCCGAGCCGCTCGGAGACCTCGGGTGCCTCGGTGCTGAAGGCGCCGGTGAGGAATCCGAGGTGGCGGACCGCGGCATCGGGGAAGAGCTGCGCCCGGGTGGGTGAGTGCAGTCCCTCGCAGATGAGCACCAGGTCGGCGTCGAGCTCGGTGCCGTCGTCCAACCGGACCCGCGCCACATCCTCCGAAGCATCCTCCTGGTCCCTGAGGTCCGCCATCTCCGCGACGTCCGCGACGGTGCGCCCGAAGTGCACCCGGGCCCCCTCGGGGAGGGTGGAGCGCAGCGCCTCCTCGAGGCCGCCGCGGGTGATCGACAGGAAGCGACCACCCTGCAGCTCGGCGAAGGCCGCCAACGGCAGCTCGCCGCTCGAGCGGCCGGTGGCCTGCACGAAGCGGGCCGCGCGATAGACGCGGCCGCGGGCGCTGATCGCGTCGAGTACGCCGAGCTCCTCGGCGGCGGCATACCCGGGCCCGAACAGATCCAGGGTGTAGCCCTCGGTGCGCGGCCCGGGCGCCACCTCGACGAGGTCGACCTGCCAGCCCAGCGACGTCAGCGCGTGTGCCACGGCGAGCCCGCTGATGCCCGCTCCACTGACCACAGCTCTCATCGGGAGTCCTTCCTGGTGAGCTCGACGAGGTGTGCCATGGCCTCGGCCACGGGGAAGTCCGGGTCCACGCTCCGGTGGAGCACGAGGCCCTCGATCCCGGCGACCAGGGCCGCGGCCCGGCTCCGCGCCGCAGCAGGCGGGTGTCCGACGTCGCGCAGCCGCTCCTCGAGGAGCGCGCGCAGCTCCCGGACGATCTGTCTGACCAATCCGGCGACCTCCGGGTCGCGGACAGCGGCGAGATAGGTCTCGGCGACCAGCATCGACGAGGGGTCACGGGTGAAGTCGGGGGAGTCGACCGTCGCGCCGTAGGCCAGCAGCCCCGGCTCCAGATCGGGGAGGGCGGCGGCGAAGGACGCCAGAGACAGCCGCAGCGAGGCGGTGGCGGCGTGCCGGCGCAGCTCCTCGGCCGAGGAGAAGTGGTAATGCACGACTCCGGGCCGCACCTGGGCCCGCTCCGCGACCGAGCGCACGCTGACCCGGCCCCAGCCCTCCTCGGCGATGAGGGCCGCGGCCGCCTCGAGCAGGGCCTCCCGGGTGCGCTCGCCCCGGGCAGCTCGTCCGTCACCGGTCATGGCGCGAGCGTACCGAAAATTGGACGAACGACCAAATAGATCACCGGGGCGCCACGGGCCATCGGAAGCGGGCTGCGGTGCGGTGCCCCGGCGACAGCCCAGGTCACGGCTACGCTGGACGGCGATGCTCGCTCTGTGGCGCACCGTCCGCCAGCTCCTGACGGTCCTGCCCCCCGGCACCAGCCGCTTCATCATCGGCTTCGCGGTGCTGCAGAGCCTGCTCGCCGTCCTCGACGTCGCCGCCCTGGGCCTGCTCGCGATCGTGCTCACGCCCATGCTCACCCAGCGCAGCGCGACGCTCCCGGTCCTGGGCATCGAGCTGTCCGAGCCGGTCGAGTTCGGGATCGTGCTGCTCGTCGTCGGCGGGCTCATCATCACCAAGTCGGTCTTCGCGATCCTGCTGCAGTGGTGGGCGACGCGGCGGTTCGCGCGCTTCGAGCAGGCGCTGGGGGCGCAGCTGCTCGAGACCACCTTTCGTGCACCGTGGGCCGAGCGGCTGCGCCGCAACTCCACCGACCTGGTCCGCTCCACCGACGTCGGGGTCGGGGCGACGGTGGCCGGGGTCATCATCCCGTTCTGCCAGCTCTCGGGTGAGGTCTTCACCTTCCTCGCCGTGCTCGTGGTGCTCCTCGTGGCCCAGCCGGTGCTCGCGACGGCCACGATCCTCTACTTCGGCCTGGTGGCCTTCGCGCTCTACCGCGTCGTGCTGCGGCGGGCGGTGCAGGCCGGCAAGGACAACCGCAACTACTCCGCCCGCGCGGTGCGCCTCGTGACCGAGATGGTGCACTCGCTCAAGGAGGTCACGCTCCGGGACAAGTCGCAGGAGGTCGCCACCGTCGTGCTCCGGGCCCGGCGCCGCGCCTCGCAGGCGCGAGCCAACCAGACCTTCCTCGGTGCCGTCCCGCGCTACGTCCTCGAGTCAGCGCTCATCGGCGGTCTGGTGCTGGGCGGCGCGATCGGGTGGCTGCAGGACGGGGTGCCCGGCGCGTTCACCGCCATCGCGCTCTTCGGGGTGGCCGGCTTCCGGCTCGTGCCCTCGCTCACCCGCTTCCAGACGATCATGGGGCAGACGGCTGCCAACATCCCGTTCGCGACCCAGGTCCTGGAGGAGATCGACCGTGGCCGCCGGTATGCCGAGGCGGACCGGACGGGAGGCAACGCGCCGCTGCCGGACGACGCGCGCACGTTGCGCCTGGACGGCGTGACCTTCAGCTATCCGGACGCCGCGGAGGCGGCCGTGCGCGACGTCTCCCTCACCCTGCGGTTCGGCGAGACCCTCGCGCTCGTCGGGGCGTCCGGCTCGGGCAAGTCGACCCTCGTCGACCTCGTCCTCGGCCTGCTGCAGCCGGACTCCGGGCAGATCCTCGTCGACGAGCAGCCGCTGCCGGACGTCCTCAAGGCCTGGCGGTCCCGCGTGGGCTACGTGCCGCAGGACGTCGCGCTCTTCGACGCCTCGGTCGCGCGCAACGTCGCGCTCTCCTGGGACGACGACGGCATCGACGAGGACCGCGTCCGCCGCGCCCTGGAGCGGGCGCAGCTGCTGGAGGTCGTCGAGGCCCGGCCCGACGGCATCCACGCGCCCGTGGGGGAGCGCGGGCTGGCCCTGTCCGGGGGGCAGCGCCAACGGCTCGGGGTCGCGCGCGCCCTCTACACCGACCCACTCGTGCTCGTCATGGACGAGGCCACCTCGGCGCTCGACACCTCCACCGAGCGGGCGGTGACCTCGGCCATCCGCGAGCTGCACGGCCAGGTGTCCGTCATCGTCGTGGCGCACCGGCTGGCGACCATCCGGCACAGCGAACAGGTCTGCTTCATGGACCGCGGCGAGCTGGTCGCCACCGGCACTTTCGACGAGGTCGTCGCGCAGGCTCCCGACTTCGCCGTGCAGGCGGCGCTCGCCGGCCTCGCGGACGAGAGGAAGGACTCATGAGCCCCCACGGACCCCGTCTGCCATCGGTCGAGGGCCGGGCTCCGCGCGTCGCGCTGCTCGTCTACAACCACGCCCACGCCGACTCCCGCGTCATCAAGACCGCCGAGAGCCTGCGGGCTGCCGGTGCGCAGGTCCGGATCTTCGCCGTCGCGCGGGCCGGGTATCCCGAGGGCCCGGGGGTCGTGGGCGACGGGATCGAGGTATGCCGTGCCCGCGAGTTCGCGCTCGCGCGCCAGGCCCCCTGGCTGCTCGATCTGGCGCGCCGGGTGACCGGCCGTCAGCCACCCGCGGCGGTGCCTCAGCCACCCGCGGCGGCGCCTCAGCCACCCGAGGCACTGCCGCAGGCGCCAGGGACGCCCGCGCCCACCGACCACGCACCCGCCGCCTCGGCCCCCGCGGCGGGCGAGCGGCATACCCCCGCTGCCCCTGGCGCCGCGCCTTCGGAGCCGCCGCAGCCGCCGCTGCCCGAGCCCCTCTTCGACCTCTGGCTGCGCACCTGGCGGACCGCCAGCCTCGGGCTCTACTGGTGGGACGCCGCCCGCGACGCGGTCGACTTCGACCCCGACGTGGTCCACGCCAACGACGGCAACACCCTCGCGCCCTCCTGGTGGATCGCGCAGCGCACCGGGGCGCGGCTCGTCTACGACGCCCACGAGCTGTGGCGGCACCGCAACGTGCGCCAGGACCGGCCGGTCGCGCCGCACGTCGAGGCCCTGATCGAGTCGACGGTCGTCCGACAGGCGGCCGGTGTCATCACCGTCAGCCCGTCGATCGTCGCCTGGCTGCAGAAGACCTACGACCTGCCGGAGACGCCCACCCTGGTGCGCAACGTGCCGCGCCCGGCCGTGGGCGGGGCACCGGGCCGCGAGCAGGGCCGGCTGCGCGCGCTGGCCGGGCTCGGCCCGGAGCAGCAGGTCATCGCCTACGGTGGCCGGATCACCACCTCCCGCGGCATCGAGGAGACGCTGGAGGCGATGACCCACCTGAGCGACCGGGTGCACCTGGTGCTCCTGGGCTACGGCGAGGCGGGCTATCTCGCCGCGCTGCGCCGCCGGATCACCGACCTCGGGCTCGACGCTCGGGTGCACTTCGTGGGAGCGGTCGCCCCGCCCGAGGTCTCGACGGCGCTGGCCGACGCGGATGTCTCGGTCGTCTACGTCCGCCCCATCTGCCTCAGCTACCGCTACAGCCTGCCCAACAAGCTCTTCGAGTCGATCCACGCGGGCATCCCGGTCGTGGCCGCCGATTTGCCGGACACCGCCGAGCTGGTGCGCGAGCTGGGCGTCGGCGAGATCTTCTCCGCGCAGAGCCCGGCCGACCTGGCGGCCACGATCGAGCAGGTGCTGGCCGACCCGACGCCGTATGCCGCGGCCGCCCGGGCCACGGCGCACGGGCTCACCTGGACCGCCGAGGAGGAACGCCTGCTCGGGCTCTACGCGCGGGTGCTGCGCGGATGAGTCGGGATCCGCGGCCCCGGCTGCTCGTCATGGCATGGAGTCCGCTGCGATCCGACGCGCGGGTCCTGCGCCAGATCCGGCTCTTCGCCGACCGCTACGCCGTGACCACGATCGGCTACGGCGAGGCGCCGGACGGCGTCGTCGAGCACCTGCGCCTGCCCGACCACGTGGTCCACTGGCACAAGGACCGCCGGCTCCTCGCGTTGCGGCGGTTCGAGACGGCATACCGCGGCGCGCCGGTGACCGTCGCGGCGGCCGAGTTGCTCGCCGACCAGGCGAAGTTCGACGTCGTGCTCGCCAACGACGCCGACACCCTGCCGCTCGCGCTCGAGCTGGCGCCCTACGGCGGGGTGCACCTGGATCTGCACGAATACGCGTCCCGCCAGAGCGAGGAGTCGTGGCGCTGGCGGCTCTTCGTCGCGCCGTACTACCGCTGGTTGCTGCGTCGCCACGGGCGCGAGGCCGACTCGGCGAGCACGGTGGGGCGCTGGCTGGCGCGGGAGTACCGTCGCGAGTTCGGCCTCACCTGCGCGGTGGTGCCCAACGCCGCGCCGTATGCCGACCGCACGCCGACGCCGGTCGGCGCACCGCTGCGGCTGGTGCACTCCGGGCTCGCGCGTCGGGGCCGCAGCCTGCACGTTATGGTCGACGCGGTGCGCTTCTGCCAGCGCGACGTCACCCTCGACCTCTACCTCATGCCCAACGACCCGACCTATCTGGAGCAGCTGCGGGCCTCGTGCGCCGACCTGCCGCAGATCCGCTTCCACGACCCGGTGCCGCCGGAGCAGCTGGGCGACGCGCTCGCCGCCGCTGACCTGGGCGTCTTCGTGCTGCCGCCGGTCAACTTCAACTACAGGTTCACCCTGCCCAAAAGTTCTACGACTTCGTCCAGGCACGGTTGGGGATCGTCGTCGGGCCGAGCCCGGAGATGGCCGATCTGGTGCGGCACCACCGGCTGGGGGTGGTGCTCGACGATTTCACCGGCGAGGCGCTGGCTGCTGCGCTCGACGCGCTGAGCGACGCGCAGGTCGCGGACTTCAAGGCGGCCTCAGACGCGGCCGCGCGGGGGCTCTCCGCGCAGGAGCAGGTCCGCGGCTGGGTGCGGGCGGTCGACACGCTCGCGGCGCGCGTCGGGGGGTAGGTAACCACGGCATCACGGTGAGGATGGGTGCGGGTGGACCGATCCTCACCGGGTGGGGGCGGGCATACCGGTGAGGATGGGTGCGGGTGGACCGATCCTCACCGGGTGGGGGCGGGCATACCGGTGAGGATGGGTGCGGGTGGACCGATCCTCACCGGTGACCCCTGTGGGCCCAGCCCACGATCCTGGCCGTCCGGCGGCTCACCCGCCCGTCGTTCTGCCACGCTCCAGGGCGTCCAGCACCGCCGCTGCCGCGTGGCCGTCACCGTAGGGCGCGGCCTCGGTGGGCGCGGGGCCCGGGCGGGAGGCAGCCTCACGCACGGCGGGGCCGGGCTCGGCGAGGACGTTCCAGCCGAGCTGGACCGTCTCGACCCACTCAGTCTCGGTGCGGACGGTCGTGCAGGGGGTGCGCAGGGCGAAGGCCTCCTTCTGCAGGCCGCCGGAGTCGGTGATGACCCCGCGGGCCTGGCTGACCGCGCCGACCAGCTGCGGGTAGGGCAGCGGGTCGCGGGTGGTGAGCGCGCCGCCGTCGAGGTCGAGCCCCTGCTCGGTGGCCCGGACCCGCAGCCGCGGGTGGGCGAGCAGCACCACCGGGTGGTCGACCTGCTGCAGCGCCTCGACGGTCGCGCGGAGGCGAGCCGGGTCGTCGGTGTTCTCCGCCCGGTGGATCGTCGCGACGGAGAAGCCGGCCGGCGGCATACCGAGCATGTCGAGGACGGCACCGGTGTCGGTGAGCTCGTCGCGGACCCGCAGCAGGACGTCCATCATGACGTCGCCCACGACGACGGTGCGCATCGCGAGACCCTCGGCCGCGAGGTGGTCGCGCGCCACCGCGGTGGGGGCGAGCAGCAGGTCGGCGGCATGATCGGTGAGCACCCGGTTGTGCTCCTCCGGCATCCGCCGGTTGAAGGAGCGCAGCCCGGCCTCCAGGTGCGCGATCGGGAGGTGCAGCTTCACCGCCGAGAGCGCCCCGGCGAGCGTGGAGTTGGTGTCTCCGTAGACGAGGACCCAGTCGGGGCGGTGCTCCAGCAGCACCTCGTCCAGCGCGGCGAGGATCGCGCCGGTCTGGGCCCCGTGACCGCCCGAGCCGACGCCGAGGTGGACGTCGGGGTCGGGGATGCCCAGGTCGGAGAAGAAGACGTCGGAGAGCATCGGGTCGTAGTGCTGCCCGGTGTGGACGATGACGTGCTCGACGTCGCGCGCGGCGCACTCGCGGGCGATCGGCGCGAGCTTGACGAACTGCGGCCGGGCGCCGACGACGGAAAGGACCCTCACCTGAGCGACTCCAGCCACCCTGCGATGGCGCGGCGGAGGTCATCCATCACCCGGGGAGCAGCTGCGGCAGCTTCGGCGACGATGGCGATGTCGACGGACTGGCTCAGGATCCGTTCCGTGGCCAGCCGGGCTACCGGATCGGCGGAGAGCGACGGATGACCCATGCCGACGAGGACCCGCATGAGTTCGTCGCGGTGTGCGAGCCGAGCCAGGACCACCTCGGGATCGAGATCACGAGGGGTCACGTGCCGGTCTCCGCCAGGAGGGCGAGTTGGCGACGACGCAGGTAGGCCGTGTCAGCGTAGTCGCGCATCGCCCTCATCTGACGGGTCGCGTAAGCACCTGCTTCGCGCTGCAGGAGCACCTCACCGCGGGTGAGGGCGCGCTGACGGGCGACGGGGCCAGCGCGATCGAGATCCATGACATGCACCGCATCACCGAGCAGGCCCAGCAGGTCGCTGGTCAGGCCGACGAGGTCATTGCGCGTGGTCCCGGTATCCCAGGCGAGATCCACGTCACCGGGGGAGTTGTCGGTGGGCTCCGCGGCGCTGCCGAACAGCACGACCAGGGCGAGCCCGTGCCGCTGAGCAGCGTCGGAGAGGGAGCCGTCAGTGAGCGCGTGACGCAGTCGTGCCAGAGCTGCAGCCCCGTCGCGCGTGTGCGTCATCGACATGGCTGCCAGCCTAGAGCCTGCCCTCGAGGCTCGCGATAGCGTGGCCCGCGTGCGGGTCCTGGTGGTGACGACGTGGTGGCCGACCTCGTCGTCACCGGCGACCGGCGTCTTCGTCGCGCGTGACGTCGCCGCGCTCGCGACGCGGCACGACGTGCGGGTGCTGCACCTCGTCGCGCCCGGGCTGGCGGGAGGACCAAATGCTCGCCCGGACAGCGAGCTCGCGGGGATGGTGCTGACGGAGTCGGTCGTGCCGGTGGAGCAGCTGGTCATGGGCGTCAAGCGGCCGGATCACGTGCTGCGTGCGGCGCGGCGGGTGCGGGAGCTGTCCAGGGGCGCTGACCTGCTGCACACGATGGCCATCTCGTCGCTGCTGCCGCTGGCGGGCTGGCGGCCGTCGGTGCCGTGGGTGCACACCGAGCACTGGTCCGGGCTGCTGGCTCCGGAGACCTTGACCCCGGCCCTGCGCGTGGCCCGCCGCGCCGTGCGACCGCTGCTCGCGCGGCCCGACGTCGTGGCCGTCGTGGGCGAGGAGCTCGCGGCGGGGATGCGCCGCCTGCGCTCCGGCCCCGTCGAGGTGGTCCCCAACATCGTCACCGCGCCGGCCGAGCTGGCTCCCCGGAGGCGACCCGACGCCGACCTCGCCGGGCGCGGGGTGCTCGAGATCGTCGGCGTGGGTGGCCTCATACCTCGCAAGGACCCGGTGCGCGCGGTCGAGACGGTCGCCGCCCTGCGGACCCGGGGGATCGCCGCGCGGCTCACCTGGATCGGCGAGGGCCCGCTGCGCGGGGAGGTCGAGCTGCGGGCGGATGCGCTGTCCGTGCCGGTGCGGCTGCCCGGCGGGGTCCCGCCGGAGGAGGTGCCGGGGCTGCTGGGGGAGAGCGACGTCTTCCTGCTGCCGACTCGCGCGGAGACGTTCTGCCTGGCCGCGGCTGAGGCGCTGGCGGCGGGTCGCCCCGTCGTGGTCGGTGACACCGGCGGGCCGCGGGAGTTCGTCGGTCCGCCCAGTGGGGCGCTGGTCCGGCCCGGTGCGGCCCCGGAGGCGTGGGCCGACGCGGTGGAGCAGGTATGGCGTGACTCCCGAGGCCTCAGTGCCGAGGAGATCTCTGGTCCGGTGGCGCGGCGCTACGGCCCGGAAGGCTATGCCCAGCGGGTGGACGGGATCTATCGGCGGCTCGTGGGGAAGGGCGGAGCGGTGGCCGGTCGTGGGTCAGGCGAGGGCCCTCCCGCGGATGTCACCCGGGAGCAGCCCCTCGTCGACCTGGTGATCGCGCTGCACTCGGCCGATCGGCAGGTCGGCCGCGCGGTGCGCTCGGTGCTCGACGGCTCACCTGGCCTCGACGTGCGGGTGAGCGTGGTGGCCCACAACCTGGCGTTGAAGGACGCCCGCGCCGCCCTCGGAGACCTGGCCGACGACTCCCGGGTGCGGGTGCTCGAGCTGGCTGACGGCATACCGAGCCCGAGCGGACCCTTCACCCTCGGTCTGGACGCCGCCACCGCACCCTGGACGGCGATCATGGGGTCCGACGACACGCTGGCCCCGGGGGCGCTCGCCGGGTGGCTGGCGGCGGCCGATGGACTCGACCCTCAGACGCCGGTCGTCGTCGTGCCGCCGCTGCGTCTGGCGGGGCGACGCGTGCCGACGCCGCCGGTGCGTCCGGTGCGGCGTCTGCGGCCTGGGGGGCTGGATCTCGCGCGCGACCGGCTCAGCTATCGCTCGGCACCGCTCGGGCTGCTCTCGCACGGCGCGCTCGCGTTGCCGGGCGCGCGGCTGCTCCCTGGTGCGTTCGTCGGGGGCGACGTGCCGATGGTGACCGCGCTGTGGTCGCAGGCGGAGGTCAGGTATGCCGCAGCCGCCCCCGCCTACGAGATCCACGAGGACGCCGGTGACCGGGTGACCTACGACCCGCGGCCGATGGTGCAGCAGCTGGCCAGCGTCGACGCGTTGTGGGACCTGCCTGTCGGCCAGCAGTTGACGGCGACGCAGCGGCGTGCCGTGGCGACGAAGGTGCTGCGGATCCACGTCTTCGGAGCGATCCTCACGCGCGCCGACCCCACCTGGTGGACGCCCGCGGAGCGCGAGGAGCTGGCTCGGGTGACCCGGCGGGTGCTCACCGAGGCACCCGGCTGCGCCGACCCGCTCAGTGTGGCCGACCACGACCTGCTGGCCGCGATCCTGGACGTCTCGGTGTCGGCGGATCGGATGCTCGAGCTGGCCCGGGCCCGGCGCCGGCACGGGCATCCGCGGACGCTGCTGCCGTCGTCGTGGCGGCACGCGCTGCACCGTGAGGCCCCGCTGCGTTTCATGGCTGCCTCGCTGATCGCCTCGCATCGGTGAGTCGCGCCCGCGCTTGAGCGTCGCCTCCACCTGAGTCTCGTCACGCTCGTGCGCCTGGTGGTGACACAGGCGTGGGCGGGAGAACGCCTGTGTCACCAGCAGAGGCACGGGTATGCCGCATCGGCCGTCCCGATCGGCGCAGCCCCCCGGCCAGTGAGGGCATATCGCGCGGACGGTCAGGGCATTTCGCGCGGACGGTCACGGCATATCGCGCGGCCGGTCGACGCGGACCGCGCGGCCGGTCCATCAGGGGGCCGAGGTGGTGGAGGTGGGGAAACGGTCGTCGAGCCAGGCCACCAGCTCGGTCTCCACCTCGTCGCGGTTGACCTCGTGCAGCACCTCGTGGCGGGCGTCCGGCCAGATCCGGGTGGTCACGTCCTGCAGGCCGACGTCGCGGAACATCGCGGCGACCTCCTCGGTCCCGGCCGCGCCGCCCACGGGGTCGACCTCGCCCGCGACCAGGTGCACCGGCAGGTCCCGCGGCATCTGCGCGGCCACCGACGGCTGGCTCACCCACCGCAGCCCGGTGAGCAGGTCGCGGTAGAAGCCGGCGCTCGCGGTCGCCCCGGACAGCGGGTCGGCCTCGTAGGCGTCGACCTGCGCGGTGTCGCGCGACAGCCAGTCCGAGCGGGTGCGGTTGGGGCGGAACTGCGCGTTGTAGGGCCCCATCGTCAGCGCCGTCATGAGGTGGCTCGCCGCGCGCGGCCCGCGCAGCCGCGCCTCGAGCGAGGCGACGGTGAGGCCGAGGTTCCCCAGGAGGCCGGGGGCACCGGCGGTGCCGGAGAGGACCAGCGCGGCGAGCCGCTCGCCGTAGCGTGCGGCGTAGGCGCGGGCCAGGAGCGAGCCCATGCTGTGCCCGAGCAGCACGATGGGCACGCCCGGGAGGTCGGCCTCGATGCGGTCGGTCAGCGCGAGCAGGTCGTCGACGACCGCGGCGAAGCCGCCCTCGTCCGCCAGGTGCCCGAGCACCCCGCGCTCACCCCGCCCCGACACGGTATGCCCGTGCCCCCGGTGGTCGGGTGCGTAGACGGCATACCCATGGTCGGTGAGGCGCTGGGCGAGGTGGTCGTAGCGCGCGGCGTGCTCGACCATCCCGTGGGCGATGAGCACGACCGCACGCGGCGCCTCCTCGGGCAGCCAGGTGGTGACGTGGACCGGGGTGCCGTCGGGAACGCGCAGGACGAAGGAGGAGGCGTCGGGCATACCCCCATGATCCCCGATGAGCGGGCGCCGAGCACGGCGGGGAGGCAGCACCCCGGACCCGTATCCTGGGCCGGCAGGGATCGCCGACCAGGACGGGACGCAGGTATGAAGATCGCGGTTGTCGCGATGGGCAAGATCGGGCTGCCGCTCGCGGTGCAGTTCGCCGACGCCGACCCCGCCCACGAGGTGGTGGGGATCGACGTCAACCCCGACACGGTCGCGGCCATCAACGCGGGCCGCGAGCCCTTCCCCGGGGAGGCGCACCTGGCCGACAAGCTCGCCGAGCTGGTGCCTGCCGGGCGCCTGCGCGCCACGACCGACTACGCCGACGGCATCCCCGGCGCGGACGCCGTGGTGGTGGTCGTGCCGCTCTTCGTCGACGACGTCACCGGCGCCCCCGACTTCGGCTGGATGGACTCCGCGACCCAGAGCCTGGCGCAGCACCTGACCCCAGGCACGCTCATCTCCTACGAGACCACGCTCCCGGTCGGCACCACGCGTGGCCGGTGGAAGCCGATGATCGAGCAGATCAGCGGGCTGACCGAGGGCGACGACGGTGGCTTCCATCTCGTCTTCAGCCCCGAGCGCGTCCTCACCGGTCGCGTCTTCGCCGACCTGCGCCGCTACCCCAAGCTCGTCGGCGGGCTCACCGAGGAGGGCACGCGACGAGCCGTCGCGTTCTACGAGGCGGTGCTCGACTTCGACGAGCGCGAGGACCTGGCTCGCCCCAACGGCGTGTGGGACATGGGCAGCGCCGAGGCGGCCGAGATGGCCAAGCTCGCCGAGACGACCTACCGCGACGTCAACATCGGGCTCGCCAACCAGTTCGCCCGGTTCGCGGACAGCGCCGGCATCGACGTGCACCGGGTCATCGAGGCCTGCAACTCCCAGCCCTACAGCCACATCCACCAGCCCGGCATCGCCGTCGGCGGTCACTGCATCCCCGTCTACCCACGGCTCTACCTCTCCACCGATGCCGACGCCACCGTCGTCCGCAGCGCCCGCGAGGCCAACGCCGCGATGCCGGAGTATGCCGTCGCCCGCGCCGAGGCGCTGCTCGGCTCGCTCGAGGGCCTGCGCGTCCTCGTGCTCGGCGCGTCCTACCGCGGCCGCGTCAAGGAGACCGCCTTCTCCGGGGTCTTCGCCACCGTCGAGGCGTTGCGGGGACGCGGCGCGCAGGTGCTCGTCCACGACCCGATGTATGCCGCCGACGAGCTCGCGGCCCTCGGCTGGGAGCCCTACGCCTGGGCCCCGGGCGAGGCCGGCGACCCGGTGGACGTCGCGATCGTGCAGGCCGACCACCCGGAGTACGCCCAGCTGTCTGCCGCCGACCTTCCCGGGCTGCGGGTGCTGCTCGACGGCCGCCGCGTCACCGACCCCGACCCGCCAGGTTCACCGGGTGCCCCGCCTGACCATCGGCGGGGGCGAGCCGGTCGCGGGATGACGCGCCGTCCCGGGGGCCGGTCGTGGGTGCGCCGCCGATGAGCGAGGGTGTCGGCTGGCTGACGGTGCTGCCGGGGACGCTCGCCCTGGCGGTCCTCTGGGTGCTTCCGGGGTATGCCGTGCTGCGGGCCCTCGGTGCCCGCGGCCTGCTCGCGCTGGGCGGCGCCCCGGCGGTGACGACCGGGATCGCCGGGGTGCTCGCGATCGGCTACGACCTGCTTGGCGTGCCCTGGACGCTGTTGACCTCCGCGCTCGGCGCCTTGCTCGCCGCGGTCGTCGCCGGGCTCGTCGGTGCCGCGCTCGGCACGACGCGCGACCCCAGCGGGGTGACGGTCGCGGGCGAACGGGCGCTGCGGCATACCGAACGCGGCTGGCTCGCCCTCACCTGGCTGCTCGGCGGCGGCGTCCTCGCGGCCACGATGACGACCGGGATGGGCCGGGCGGACCAGCCGCCGCAGGCGTGGGACGCGGTCTTTCACCTCAACGCGCTGTGGTTCGTCCGGGAGACCGGCAACGCGAGCTCGCTGGGCGGGCTGGCGCCGATGTACGCCGACCAGGCCGCGCCCTTCTACCCAGCCGTGTGGCACGCGCTGGTGGCGATCGCGCCGGGCTTCGCCGGGGTGACCGAGGCGGCCAACGCCTCCTCGCTCGTCCTCGGGTCGGTGATCTGGATCGCCGGCCTCGTGGCCCTGGCGCGGGTGGTCTGGCCGGCCCGCGCCCTGCCGACCGTCCTGACCCCGGTGCTCGCTGCGACCTTCGTGACTTTCCCGGCGGTCGCCGTCTCCATGCTCGCGGTGTGGCCCTTCGCGCTGTCGACCGCGTGCCTGCCGGGCACGATCGCACTGCTCATCGCGACCCTGCGCGGCGTCCTGACCTGGCGGATGCACCTCTCGCTGGCGCTGGGCCTGGCCTGGGCCGTCGCCGGGGTGGTCCTCGCCCACCCCTCCGGCCTGTTCTCGCTGGCGCTGCTGGCCCTCCCGCTCCTGGCGGTCCTGCTCGTGCGTCAGCTGCGGCGGCAGTTCCGCCTCGGGCGGCGGGCGGTCGCGCTCGGCGTGGGCGTCGGCGGCGCGCTGGGGGTGCTGGGCGTCGCCGCCTTCCTGCTGACCTTCCCGCCGGTGCTCTCGATCATGGACTACCAGCGCGGCGGGCAGGAGTCCTATCTCCCGGGGATGGGGTCGCTGGCGATCGACCACCCGCTGGTCTACGTCTACAAGATCACCTCGGTCAACCTCGTCGTCACGCTGCTCGTCTGGCTGGGGATCGCTCTCACGCTGCGGTGGCGGCACGCGCGGTGGCTCGTCGTCGCCCTCGGCGCGGCGGTGGTGCTCACGCTGCTCGCGGCCGGGCCGCCGGAGCAGCCGCTGCGGGTGCTCGCCGGGTTCTGGTATACCCAGGCCTCCCGGATCAACCAGCTCGTGCTCGTCCCGGCGATCATGCTGGCGGCCGGGGCCGGCGGGTGGCTCTGCGGCCGGCTGACGCGGGTCCTCCGGGTGCGGGTGGAGTGGGTCGCCGCTTGGCTCGTGGTGGCGCTCGTCGTGCTCACCTCGGGGCTGCGCTGGACGAGCCAGGTGCAGGTCATGGCCTCGACCTACACGGCATACCCGATCGCCTGGGGGACGATGCTGGAGCCGGAGGAGATCGCGATGATCGACCGGGCGGGCCAGACCCTGCCGGAGGACGCCGTGGTCCTGGGCGAGCCGGTGGCCGGTTCGCCCTACCTGCTGCACCGCGCCGGCGTCGATGTCGTCTTCCCCCAGCTCAGCCCGATCCCCGACAGCCCGGCCCGGACGGTCCTGGAGGAGCGTTTCGATGAGTGGGCGAGCGACCCGACCGTCTGCGCGGCGGTGCGCGAGCTCGGGGTCACCCACGTGTATGCCGACTCGCTCGACTACTACGACGACCTCAACGCGAAGTACGAGAGCCGCACCCAGGGGCTCTACCTGCTCGACCCCGACGGCGGCAAGGGCAGCGGCGGCACCGACGAGGCGGGCGCCTGGACCCTCGTCGACGAGGGCGGGCACGCCTCCCTCTGGGAGTTCACCGGCTGCTCGTGACCATGGCGAGGACCGCCCGCACCTGCGAGTCCTCGTCCTGCGCCAACCTGTCCCGCGCCTGCGCCGGGGCGGCCGGGTGCACCGCCACCCACCGGCGCACCACGGCGACGGCGTCCCCGGCGAGCCGGTCCAGCAGATCCGGGCCGGCCCAGGCGTTGCGCGCCAGGGCGACCCGGACCCGGGTGTCCTCGTCCTCGGCGAGGGCGTGCAGCAGCTCGGCCGGCGCGTGTCGGTGCGCCGCCGCGCTGGCCCGGATCCCCGGTCGAGGGTCGCGTGCCAGCGCGGCGAGGCGGCGCACCGTCGACCCGGTCACCTCCGGCGAGCGGAAGGTCGACACCGGCGCCCCGTCGAGCGCGGCCACGCGCAACCGCCGGCGCTGCTCGTCGGTGAGGAAGGTGACGCAGGACATTCCCGCTCCTCAGGAGTCGGCGCGGGTGTTGACCTCGTAGGAGGTGTTGATCGACTCGAAGAAGTTGACCAGCTGCAGGGTGTCGTTGGCCGCGGCCATCCACTTGGCCGGGTTGGCGACGCCGTACTCCGGCTCGAAGCCCAGCTCCTCCAGCCGCCGGTCCGCGAGGTAGCGGACGTAGGTGTTGATGTAGTCGGCGTTGAGCCCGAGGATGCCGTGGGGCAGCATGTCCCGGTTGTAGTCTTCCTCCATCTCCACCGCGTCCAGGATCATCCCGCGGATCTCGTCGGCGAACTCCGGCGTCGCGACGTCCGGGTTCTCCTCGAGCACGGTGAGGATGAGGTTGATGCCGAACTTCAGGTGCAGGCTCTCATCGCGGACGATCCAGTCGATGAGGGACCCGAAGTTGCGCAGCAGGTTGCGTTGCCGGAAGCTCAGCGCCACCATGAAGCCCGAGTAGAACCAGATGCCCTCGAGGATGACGTTGTAGGCGACCAGGTTGCGGACGAAGTCCTGCTTGCCCTCGGTCGTGGAGATGTCCAGCGTCTGCTCGGTCATCCGCTTGATGAAGCGGACCTCGAACTCCTCCTTCGCGGCCATCGAAGGCACGTCGACGTGCGAGTTGTATGCCGCCTCCCGGTCGATGGGGAAGGTCTCCAGCACGTACTCGAAGCTCATGCAGTGGTTGGCCTCCTCCCACATCTGCTTGGCGAGGTAGAGGTGGCACTCGGCCGCGTTGACGTAGGGGTAGACGCCGAAGGCCAGCGCCTTGTTGACCAGCAGCTCGTTGGGGTTGAAGTAGCTCATGAGGAAGGTGAGCGCGTGCCGCTCGTCCTCGCTCATCCGCTCGAAGTCGCCGAGGTCCTCGCCCAGCTGCACCTCGTTGGGGAACCAGGTGTTGGCGACGGCCTGGTCGTAGAGCTCCATGGCCCACGGGTAGGTGACGGGCTTGAGCAGCAGGCCCTCGCGGATGCCGGTGCCAAGGATGCCGTTGCCGACCTCGGTGCCGTTGCCGGTGGTGGTCGTGTCGAGGGTGTCGGTCATGGGGTCGTCTCCTCCGGGAGGTCTGGTCGGCGGGTGGTCACTGGCAGGAGTCGCACTGCAGGCGCTCCATCGGGTCGATCGGGCACTGCTGGCCGTCGACCTCGTCGACGACAGGCAGCTGCTCGACCTGCGGCGGCGCCTCGACCACGGGGGCAGGGGTCGGGGTCGCCGAGGGGCGGGCGGCTGCGCCGAAGCCGGAGCGGGCGGGCGCGCCGCTGCCGCCGCTGGCGCCGAAGCCGCGCCGGGCACCGCCACCCCCTCCGCCGGTGGTCGGCTGGGCCGCCTTGTTGACCTTCACCGTCGACTGCTCGGCAGTGTGCCGGGGCATCATGTGCAGGTAGTAGGTCGTCTTGACGCCCATCCGCCACGCGGCGGAGTAGAGCTCGGCCATCGAGCCGACGTCGCGGCTCGCGAGGTAGATGTTGCGGCTGATCGCTTGGTCGATCCATTTCTGGGCGCGGGCGGCCACGTGCAGGAAGGCGTAGGGCGAGAGCTGGAAGCTGGTGCGGTAGATCTCGGTCAGCTCGGCCGGCACGCCCTCGACCTTGGACAGGTCGCCCTGGTGCCGCAGCAGGTCCTCGCGAACCTGCTCCCACAGGCCGAGCTCGCGCAGGTCCTCGACGAGGTTGCGGTTGACCTCGAGGAACTTGCCGGCGCTGGTGGCCCGGCTGAAGATCTGGCTGAACTGCGGGTCCAGCCCCGGCGTGGTGCCCGCGACCAGGCCGATCGAGGCGGTCGGGGCGATGGCCATGAGGGTGGAGTTGCGCATCCCGCCGCGCACCTTCTCGCGCAGCACGTCCCAGTCCATGGTGCTGCTGCGGTCGACCTCGACGGTCAGGCCACGGTCGGCCTCCAGGAGCCCGATGGTGTCGACAGGCACCATGCCCTCGCTCCAGCGCGACCCCTCGAAGGTCGGGTATGCCCCGCGCTCACGGGCGAGGTCGGCGCTGGCGTCGATGGCGTGCCAGGAGACGAACTCCACGAGCCGGTCGATGAGGTCGTAGGCCTCCGTCGAGTCGTAGGACATCCCGAGGCGCTCCACCACGTCGGTGAAGCCCATCACGCCCAGACCGAGCGCCCGGTTGAGCTCGTTGGACCGCTCGGACTCGGGGACCGAGCTGATGGTGATGTCGATGAGGTTGTCCAGCTGGCGGACGGCGAGGCGGGCCGAGTGGGCCAGCCGGTCCCAGTCGATGCTGACCTCGCCCTCGCTGCGCCGCCCGTGGACGTGCCGCGAGAGGTTGATCGAGGCGAGGTTGCAGACCGAGACGTTGTCACGGTCCTGCGGCAGCGTGATCTCGGTGCACAGGTTGGAGGAGTGGATCGTCCCGGTGTTGTTGTTGAGCGCCCGGGTGTTGATCGAGTCCTTCCAGGTCAGCCAGGGGTGGCTGGTGGTCTGCAACGAGACGAGGATGGCCTTCCACTGCTCCCGCGCCCGCAGCTTCTTGTGCCGCAGCGTCCCCGCCTTGGCCTGCGCGACGTAGCCGGCATACCGGGTGGAGAAGTCGGCACCGGTCGCCTCGACCAGGTCCGGGGTCTCCAGCGGGTCGAAGAGGAACCACTCGTCGTCGGCGGCGACCCGCTTCATGAACTCGTCGCTCAGCCACACCGCGGTGTTGGCGGTGCGGGTCCGGCGGTAGGGGTCGCCGGAGTTCTGGCGCAGGTCGAGGAAGGCGGGGAAGTCGAGGTGCCAGTTCTCCAGGTAGAAGCACAGCGCGCCGAACTTCTTGCCCCCGCGGCTCACCGCGCGCAGGGTCGAGTCGATGGTGTGCATGAAGGGGATCGGCCCGGTCGAGGAGGTGTTGTTGGAGCGGATCGGGCTGCCCTCGCAGCGCAGCTTGGAGACCGACATCCCGATGCCGCCGGTGCCCTTGGTGAGCCACATGACGTCGCGCACGCTCTTGGCGATGTGCTCGATGTCGTCCTCCATCTGCATGACGAAGCAGTTGGAGAGCTGGCTGTAGGCGGTGCCGGCGTTGACGAGCGTCGACCCGGCAGCGAGGTACTCCAGCCGGGACATCGCGTCGTAGAACTGCAGCGCGGCGGTCGTGGGGTCGGCCTCGTTGAGGGCTAGGCCCATCGCGACGCGCATCCAGAAGAACTGCGGCGTCTCCAGCACGGTCTTCGCCGGGTCGGAGTCGTTGAGGGCATACCGGGTGCGCAGCGTCTGGGCCCCGATGTAGCGCAGCAGGTCATCGCGCGAGGGGTCGAGCGCGTCGGCCAGCACCTCGAGGTCGAAGAGCTCGGTCAGCCGGGGGTCGAGCAGGCCGGTCCGGACGCCGCGGGCGATGGTCCCGGGGAAGTACTGCCGGTGCTTGGCGGCGATGACCTCGGGGTCGTCCTCACCGAGCAGGTCGCGGGTGTCGCCGAAGACGGCCTTGTACATCGTCTTGACCAGCAGGCGGGAGGCGATGGTGTCGAACGCCGGGTCGTCCTTGACGTTCTGCAGCGCGACCTGGATGACCGCCTCGTCCAGCTGCTCGCTGGTGATGCCGTCGAAGAGGGTGATCTCCAGCTCGGACTGCAGCTGGGTGGCCCGGACGACCGCGTCGTCCAGGCCGCGGGCCGCCGCCTCGATGGAGCGGGCGATCTCGTGCCCGTCGTAGGGAACTCGGGTGCCGTCGCGCTTGACGACGGTGGTGGTGCTGGCCATCGGTTCACCCCTCGTGAACTCGGTCCTGCTGCGAGAGGCGCCCGCGCCGGAGGAGGGGGAGGGGTATGCCGTGGATCCCGCGGTCCTCGCGGGTCGCCACTGCCAGCCCCAGACCGTCCCTCGCGGTCACGAGCCACGCGCGCCATCGGGGCGCCCGTGCACTGGCAGGTCTTCGGACTCACGGGCGCCCGGTCGGCTCTCGCCTCCCGGTCCTACTGGTCGCGGCTTCCCACGCCCTCAGGGGCGCAGTGCCTGGATGCGACGGTCGTTCCTGTTCACCGCTGCGGGGCAGTCCCGGGTTCTCACCGGGTTCCCTCTTGCGACGACCACGACCCACGGGAGCCCCGTGGACCGCAGCCGAACCAGCTGCGTGCGCCACTATATACAGAAGAATGACACGGATGTAACCCCACATCTTGTGAATCCCACCGAGCGGCGCGTGTGGTGGCCCTCTGCCCCACCGAGCGCTGCTGGTGGTGGCCCGCGGCGCTCCTGACACACTGACCTGCGTGGAGTTCTACAGCGCCTACGACCAGGGCTTCGCCCGCATCGCCGCCTGCACCCTGCCGGTGGCGCTCGCCGACCCGGCCACCAACGCCGAGCGCACCGTCGCCCAGCTGCGCGAGTGCGACGCCGAGGGGGTCGCGGTCGCGGTCTTCCCCGAGCTCGGGCTGACCGGGTATGCCATCGACGACCTGCTCCTGCAGGACGCCGTCCTGGACGCCACGGTCGACGCGCTGTGGTCGGTGGTCGAGGCGAGCCGCGACCTGCTGCCGGTCGTGGTGGTCGGGGCGCCGCTGCGGCACCGCAACCGGCTCTACAACTGCGCGGTGGTGATCCACCGTGGTGCCATCCTCGGCGTGGCGCCGAAGTCCTACCTGCCGAACTACCGCGAGTTCTACGAGAAGCGGCACTTCGCTGCGGGAGCCGGGACCGACGGCCAGACCATCCGGCTGCCGCGCGCGAGCCACGCGGACGCGGTGGAGGTGCCCTTCGGCCCGGACCTCCTCTTCCGGGCGGTGGACCTGCCCGGGCTGGTCCTGCACGCCGAGGTCTGCGAGGACCTCTGGGTGCCGGTCGCGCCGTCCTCCGAGGCCGCCCTCGCCGGCGCGACGGTGGTCGCCAACCTCTCGGGCAGCCCGATCACGGTCGGCAGGTCGGCGGAGCGGCACGCGCTCGCGGCGCAGGCCAGCTCCCGCCTGCTCTGCGCCTACGCCTACGCGGCGGCGGGGGAGGGGGAGTCCTCGACCGACCTGTCCTGGGACGGGCAGACGATGGTGCACGAGCTGGGCCGGCTGCTCGTCGAGTCCGAGCGCTTCGCGCAGGGCCCGCACCGCAGCGTCGCCGACGTCGACCTCGTGCGGATCCGGGCCGACCGGGCCCGGCAGGGCAGCTTCGACGACAACGCGCTCGCCCTCGGCGACCGGGTCACCCGCTTCCGCACCGTCGACCTCGTGCTCGACCCACCGCATACCGACATCGGGCTGCGCCGCACCGTCGACCGCTTCCCCTTCGTCCCGGACGACCCCGCCGACCTCGCGCAGGACTGCTACGAGACCTTCAGCATCCAGGTCACCGCGCTGGCGCAACGCCTCGGCGCCATCGGCGACCCGAAGGTCGTCATCGGGGTCTCCGGCGGCCTGGACTCCACCCACGCCCTCATCGTCGCGGCCCGGGCGATGGACCGCGCCGGGCGCCCGCGCAGCGACATCCTGGCCTTCACGATGCCCGGCTTCGCGACGAGCGACCACACCAAGGACAACGCGACCGAGCTCGCGACCTCGCTCGGCGTGACCTTCGAGGAGATCGACATCCGGCCGATGGCGCGCCAGATGCTCGAGGACCTGGGCCACCCCTTCGCCGACGGCGAGCCGGTCTACGACGTCACCTTCGAGAACGTCCAGGCGGGCCTGCGCACCGACTTCCTCTTCCGCGCGGCCAACCAGCGCGGCGGCATCGTGCTCGGCACCGGCGATCTCTCCGAGCTCGCGCTCGGCTGGTGCACCTACGGCGTCGGCGACCAGATGTCGCACTACACCGTCAACTCCGGGCTCGCCAAGACGCTCATCCAGCACGTCATCCGCTGGGTCGTCGAGGAGCAGATGTTCGACGAGGTGACCGGGCGCGTGCTCACCTCGATCCTCGACACCGAGATCACCCCGGAGCTCGTGCCCGCCGGCGAGGACGGTGCGGTCCAGTCCACGCAGGAGAAGATCGGGCCCTACGAGCTGCAGGACTTCACCCTGCACCACGTCATCCGCTTCGGTATGCCGCCCAGCCGGATCGCCTTCCTCGCCTGGCACGCCTGGCGCGACGCGGAGCGCGGCCCGTGGCCGCCCGGCTTCCCGGAGGAGGGTCGCAACGCCTACGACCTGCCCACCATCCGGCGCTGGCTGGTCCTCTTCGTCGAGCGGTTCTTCGCGTTCAGCCAGTTCAAGCGCTCGGCGCTGCCCAACGGGCCCAAGGTGTCCTCGGCGGGCGCGCTCTCGCCCCGGGGCGACTGGCGCGCCCCGTCCGACGCGAACGCCCGGGTCTGGCTGGAGGAGCTCGAGCGGCACGTCCCGCGCGGCTGACGCGCGCCCAGCAGGATCCCTCCGCACGCAGCGTCCGTGCCCGCATACCGTGCGGTCGCCGGTCGGTATGCCCGCAGCCGCGCCGGTCGGGCGTGGCGGTTTGACGCATCATCCATGCCGGGGAATAAGGTTAGGCATAATCCTCGCTTACCGATGAGCAGGCACACCGACCCGGGTGCCTGCTCGCATCGTGACCCGACCGAAAGCCACGCACCCCATGCCGCAGAGCCAGCAGGACGCCCCGCTGATCGTCGAGGGGCCGCTGTCCGACAACGAGCGCCTCAAGCGCGAGAGCGACTACCTCCGCGGCACGATCGCGGAGGACCTGCGCGACCAGATCACCGGTGGCTTCGGGCCGGACAACTTCCAGCTCATCCGGTTCCACGGGATGTACCAGCAGGACGACCGTGACCTGCGGTCCGAGCGCTCGCAGCAGAAGCTCGAGCCGCTGATCAACGTCATGCTCCGGGCCCGGATGCCCGGCGGGGTCATCACCCCCGAACAGTGGCTCGTCGTCGAGGACTGGGCGCAGCAGCACACGATGTACGGCTCGGTGCGGCTGACCACGCGGCAGACGTTCCAGTACCACGGCGTGCTCAAGCCGGACATCAAGGACACCCACCAGGCGATCAACGCCGCGGGCATCGACTCGATCGCCACCGCCGGCGACGTCAACCGCAACGTCCTGTGCTCCAGCAACCCGCTGGAGTCCGCGCTGCACGCGGAGGTCTACGACTGGGCCGCGCGCATCTCCGAGCACCTGCTGCCGCGCACCCGGGCCTACATGGAGATCTTCCTCGACGGGGAGAAGGCGAAGAGCACCGAGGAGCCGATCCTCGGGAGCACCTACCTGCCGCGCAAGTTCAAGACCACCGTCTCGCTGCCCCCCAACAACGAGGTCGACGTCCACGCCAACGACCTCAACTTCGTCGGGATCGTCGAGGACGGCGAGCTCGTCGGGTGGAACGTCCTGGTCGGCGGCGGGCTGGCGATGACCCACGGGGACACCGCGACCTACCCGCGCAAGGCCGACGACCTGGGCTTCGTCCCGCTGGAGCACACCCTCGCGGTCGCCGAGCACGTCGTCACCGTCCAGCGCGACTGGGGCAACCGCACCGACCGCAAGAACGCCAAGACGAAGTACACCCTCGACCGCGTCGGGACCGACGTCTTCAAGGCCGAGGTCGAGCGCCGCGCCGGCGTCACCTTCGAGCCCTCCCGGCCGTACGAGTTCACCTCCCGCGGCGACCGCTTCGGCTGGGTCAAGGGGCACGACGGCAACTGGCACCTGACGGTCTTCATCCTCAACGGCCGCATCAAGGACCGTCCCGAGGCCCCGATCAAGACCGGGCTGCGACGGATCGCCGAGGTCCACCAGGGCCACTTCCGGCTGACCGCCCACCAGAACCTCATCATCGCCGGCGTGCCCCCGCGGCAGAAGCGGGTGATCGACCGCCTCGCCCGCGAGCACGGCCTCGTCGACGACACCACCACGCCGCAGATGCGCAGCTCGATGGCCTGCGTGTCCTTCCCCACCTGCCCGCTGGCGATGGCCGAGTCCGAGCGCTTCCTGCCCGGCTTCGTGCGGCAGGTCGAGGGGCTCCTGGACAAGCACGGCATACCCGAGGACCACATCGTGCTCCGGGTCTCCGGCTGCCCCAACGGCTGCTCCCGCGCCATGCTCGCCGAGGTGGGTCTGGTCGGCAAGGGCCCGGGGAAGTACAACCTGCACCTCGGCGGCAACCGGATCGGGACCCGGGTGCCCAAGCTCTACCGCGAGAACATCAGCGCCGAGGCCATCCTCGACGAGCTCGACCACCTCATCGGGTCCTGGGTCTCCGGGCGCGAGGAGGGCGAGGGCTTCGGCGACTTCCTCATCCGCACGGGCGTCGTGGCCGAGGTCATCGTCTCCCGCACCGACTTCCATGCATGACCAGCCGAGAGGACGAATCATGACGGCTCTGGCCAGGAACGACGACTGCTGCGCCCCGCCCCGCTCATGCCGCACGACCTGGACGCCGCGGCGCTCCGGCTCGGCGGCCGCAGCGCCCAGCAGCGCGTCGACTGGGCGATGGACCACCTCCCCGGCGGGTATGCCGTCACCTCCAGCTTCGGCGTCCAGTCCGCGGTCATGCTCCACCTCGTGACCCGCCGGGTCCCGGACATCCCGGTCCTGCTCTTCGACACCGGCTACCTCTTCCCGGAGACCTACCGCTTCGTCGACGAGCTGACCGACCGTCTGGGCCTCAACCTGCACGTCTACCGCTCCCCGATGTCGCCCGCGTGGCAGGAGGCGAGGTTCGGCCGGCTCTGGGAGCAGGGCGTCGACGGGATCACGGAGTACAACCGGATCAACAAGGTCGAGCCGATGCAGCGCGCCATGAACGAGCTCGGCATCAACACCTGGTTCAGCGGGCTGCGCCGCGAGCAGTCCGACGGCCGGGCCGACCGGCAGACCGTCGAGCTGCAGAACGGCCGGGCCAAGGTGCACCCCATCGTCGACTGGAGCAGCCGCGACGTGCACCGCTACCTCACCGAGCACGACCTGCCCTACCACCCCCTCTTCCACGAGGGCTACCTCAGCATCGGTGACACGCACACCACCCGCCGGGCGCAGGACGAGCTGGATGAGGAGGGCACCCGCTTCTTCGGGCTCGTCCGCGAGTGCGGTCTGCACGTGGAGCAGGGCTGACATGACGATCACCAGCACCGTCCCCCAGGGCGCGAGCCCGCTCTCGCCCGACCAGCACCAGCGGTTCTTCGAGCTCGCGGCCTCGCTGTCGCCCATGCAGAAGGTCTGGCTCAGCGGCTACCTCGCCGGCAGCGCCGAGACCGGGGCGCCCGCCGGGGCCGCCCCGGCCGCCGCCGCCGAGCCGGCCACCCTCACCGTGCTCTACGGCTCGCAGACCGGCAACGCCAAGCACGTCGCGGCAGAGCTGGCCTCGGCGGCCTCGGCCCGCGGCCTCACCGTCGCGCTGACCGACATGGCCGACTTCAAGCCCACCCAGCTCAAGCACGAGAAGTTCCTCACCGTCGTCGTGTCGACCCAGGGCGAGGGGGATCCCCCGGAGACGGCGGAGAAGATGCACGCCTTCCTGGCCTCCAAGAAGGCGCCCGACCTCGCCGGGACCCAGGTCAGCGTGTGTCTCGGGCTCGGCGACTCCAGCTACGAGTTCTACTGCCAGGCCGCGGTGGACTTCGAGGACCGGCTCCGCGCGCTGGGGGCCCAGGTCGTCGCCGACCGGCTGCTGCTGGACGTCGACTACGAGGACCAGGTCCCGGGCTGGATCGAGACGACCCTGGACGTCTTCGAGCCCGAGCTGACGGCGGTGACCCCCGCCGGCGGGACCGTGGTGCAGATGCCCGGGCTCTCGGCGGCCGCGCCGACGGCATACTCCAAGCGGAACCCGTTCACCGCGGAGATCTCCGAGGTGCAGAAGATCACCGGCCGGGACAGCACCAAGGACGTCCGGCACGTGGAGATCTCGCTCGAGGGTTCCGGGCTGACCTACCGGCCGGGCGACTCGCTCGGCGTCTTCTTCCACAACGACACCGAGGCGGTCCAGGCCATGCTGGACGCGCTCGGCCTGGACGGGGGAGCGGAGGTGACCCTCGGGGAGCAGACCAAGACGCTGCGCGCCACCCTGACCGAGGACCTGGAGCTCACCCAGTCCTACCCCGGTTTCGTGGAGAAGTACGTCGGCGCCGCGGCCGAGCCGGTCGAGGCGCTGGCCGCGCTGGTCGAGGACAAGCCGGCGCTGCGGTCCTTCCTCGAGCAGCGGCAGATCTACGACGTCGTGCACGAGCACCCCGCCCGGATCACCGCCCAGCAGCTCGTCGACTCGCTGCGCAAGATGCAGCCGCGGCTCTACTCCATCGCCTCCAGCCAGAGCGAGGTCGAGGACGAGGTGCACCTCACCGTCGGCGTCGTCGAGTGGCACGGCTTCGGGCGGGCCCACCTCGGCGGGTGCTCCGGGCACGTGCGACGGGCCCAGGAGGGCGAGGAGGTGCGGGTCTACGTGGAGCCCGGGGACCACTTCCGGCTCCCGCAGGACCCCTCGGTCCCGACCATCATGATCGGCCCCGGCACCGGCATCGCGCCGTTCCGTGCCTTCCTGCAGGAGCGCGAGGCGCAGGGCGCCGACGGCGACAACTGGTTGATCTTCGGCAACCCGCACTTCACCCAGGACTTTCTCTACCAGGTCGAGATGCAGGCCTACCTCAGGTCCGGGCTGCTGACCCGGATGGACGTCGCCTTCAGCCGGGACCAGGCGGAGAAGGTGTATGTCCAGCACCGGATCTCCCAGCACGGGGCCGAGGTCTTCGACTGGCTGGAGCGCGGGGCGCACCTCTACGTCTGCGGCGACGCCACCCGGATGGCCAAGGACGTGCACGCCGCCCTCGTCGAGGTGGTCGCCGAGCACGGACGGATGGACGCCGAGGCGGCCGAGGACTACCTGGCCGCGCTGCGGGACGGCAAGCGCTACCAGCGGGACGTCTACTGATCAGGTCCGCCGGGCGCCCGGTCAGGCCGGCCGCGGGTCTGTGCGCACCCCTCCAACCCCAGGCGCCCCACTCGTCCCTCGATGCCAGGAAATGCCGATCTGCCCACGCTATGGCCTGCGCGGATCAGGATTTCCCGGCAGGTCGTGACTGGTGGGGTGAAGGGGGCCGGCGAGGGATCGTTGGGCGAAGGCAGCCGCGACGCCGCGCGGCAGGTCCTCAGGCCGGCCGCGGGGGCATACATGATGATCGCGACGCCGGCGAGGCAGACGAGGGCGCCGGTCACGTCCCACCGGTCGGGCACGAAGCCGTCGACGGCCATGCCCCAGGCGAGGGACCCGGCGACGAGACCCCGCCGTAGGCCGCGAGGATGCGGCCGAATTGGGCATCGGGCTGCAGCGTCACAAGAAGCCGTAGAGGCCGAGGGCGATGACCCCGGCACCGATCCAGACCCACCCCTTGTGCTCGCGCACCCCCTGCCACACCAGCCAGGCGCCGCCGATCTCGAAGAGCGCCGCGAGCGCGAAGAGGACGAGGGACCGGAGCACGATCATCGGGTGACCTCCTGGGCCCGCATCAGGCCGCGACCCACTGGCCGCGCTGCGTGAGCACGTCCTTGAGGACGTCGGCCCGGTCGGTCATGATCCCGTCGACACCGAGGTCGAGCAGGCGGTGCATCTCGACCGGGTCGTCGATCGTCCAGACGTGCACGGACTTGCCGATCTCGTGCGCCGCCGCGAGCGCCTTCGGGGTCACGACCTCGATGCCGTGGTGCTGCGGCGGCACCTGCAGCGCGTCGACCGAGCGCAGGGCCCGCGCGGCGACCGAGGCGCGGATGAGGGGCGGCAGCTCGGCGGCGGCCCGGAACGAGGCGGTGCTGCGCTGCCCCGCCGAGGTCGCGACGGGGCGGGTGAGCCGCATGACGGCGGCGTCCCGGCGCTGCTCGGAGAAGCTGGTCACGCAGACCCGCTCGTGCGCGCGCATCCGCTCGATGACCCGGACCAGGGGCACGATCGCGCCCGGGGTCTTGATGTCGATGTTGACGCGCAGCTCGGGGAAGCTCCCGAGCAGGTCCTCGAGCCGGGGGACCGGCTCCTGCCCGGAGATGCGGGCCCGCGCCACCTCGCGCCAGGACAGCTCCGGGATCGCGCCGCGCCGGTCGGTGACCCGGTCGAGCGTCTCGTCGTGGAAGGCGACGACGACGCCGTCCCGCGTCGCGTGGACGTCGGTCTCGACGTAGCGGTAGCCGAGGTCGACCGCCGCCTGGAAGGCGGCCATGGAGTTCTCCAGCCCGGCCGCGGCGGGGTCGAAGCCACGGTGGGCCATCGGGATCGGGCCGGGGTGGTCCAGGTAGGCCGTGCGCACCCTCCGAGGGTATCCGCCGGGCAGCCGGCCCCCGGTCACACGCCGCTGCGCGGCGGCTCGATCTCGGAGGCGACCGGACCCGACGGCACGAGCTCGCCCACGCCGCCCAGCACCTCGTCCGGCCGAAACGGGTAGGAGGCGAGGGTGTCGAGGCTGCTGATGCCGGTCGTGACGAGGACGGTGTGCAGCCCTGCCTCCATGCCCGCCACGATGTCGGTGTCCATGCGGTCGCCGATCATGCCGGTGCTCTCGCTGTGCGCCCCGATGGTGTTGAGCGCCGAGCGGAACATCATCGGGTTGGGCTTGCCCACGACGTAGGGCTCCCGGCCGGTGGCCTTGGTGACCAGCGCGCTGATCGCCCCCGTCGCCGGCAGGATCCCGTCCGCGCTGGGCCCGGTCGCGTCCGGGTTGGTGGCGATGAACCGGGCGCCGGCGGCGACGAGCCGGACCGCGGTGGTGATGGCCTCGAAGGAGTACTGCCGGGTCTCGCCGATGACGACGAAGTCGGGGTCCGTCTCGGTCATCGTGAAGCCGGCCTCGTGCAGAGCGGTGATGATGCCGGCCTGCCCGACGACGTAGGCGGACCCGCCGGGCTTCTGCGTGGCGAGGAAGTCGGCCGTCGCCAGGGCGCTGGTCCAGATGCGCTCCTCGGGCACGGGCAGGCCGGAGTGGTGCAGCCGCGCGGCGAGGTCGCGCGCGGTGAAGATGGAGTTGTTGGTGAGGACGAGGTAGGGGGTGGTGGGTCGTCTCCCAGTGGTCGATGAGGTCGCGCGCGCCGGGCAGCGCGCGGTTCTCGTGCACCAGGACGCCGTCCATGTCGGTCAGCCAGGCCTCGACGTCCTCACGGTTGCGCATGGTCTCAGCGTAGGGCCGCAGGAGCCCGGCGTCCGACGGTGCGCGACTGCAGCGGTGATGTCGCCCGGCAGGGCGATTCCACGACATACCCGGTGCAGTCGCGAACTTCTGGGCTCCCAGCCCAGCATCCTCACCGTCAGCGCAGCCGCAGCGGGCCCGAGTCCGGGGAGGGGGTGAGGGTACGCCGGTCTCGCCGAAGGGCTGGACCCCGCGCTCGGAGCGCGCCACCTCGGCGCTGGGTCGCCAGCGGGTGGGGAAGGTCGCCCGCGCCGCCTCCCGGGTGAGCGTCACGTCGTCCAGCGGTCTCGCCGAGGCGACGAGCACGACGTTGCCGTAGCGCTTGCCGGTGGCGACACCTCGCGCAGACACCAGCTGGCCCACGTGCGGCAGCGACTGGCGCAGCGTGGCGCCCAGGCGGGCGACCCACCTCAGCCCGGGCAGGTCGGCCCCGTTGACGAGGACGAGACCCTCCGGCGCGAGCACGCGTGCCAGCTCCGCGGCGAACGACCCTCCCGCGAGCGCGCCCGGCACCCGGCCCTCGTCGAAGGCGTCGACCACGACCACGTCGGCCGAGCCGTCGCGCAGCCCGCCGATCCCCTCCTGCCCGGTCTGCGGCCGCACCCGGATGCGGTGGCCGCGCGGCAGCGGCAGCTCGCGACGGACCAGCTCGGTGAGCGCGGCGTCCGGCTCCAGCACGATCTGCGGGGACCCCGGGTGGGTGCGGTGCACCCAGCGGGCCAGGGTCATACCGGCGCCGCCGACGTGCGTCACCGCGAGCGGCGCCGGGTCGGGTCGCAGCGCGCGCAGGACGAGGGCCAGGTGCTCGACGTACTCGAAGACGAGGAGCTCGGGGTCGTCGAGGTCGACGTAGGACTGAGGGTGGCCGTCACGGAGGACCGTGGCGCCGCCCCGCTCGTCCCGGACGATCTCCACCTCAGATGTCGCGGAAGGTCTGGATCTGCGCCCCGAGCGCGTTGAGCCGGGTCGCGAGGTCCTCGTAGCCGCGGTTGATGACGTAGACGTTGCGCAGCACCGAGGTGCCCGGCGCCGCGAGCATCGCCAGCAGGATGACCACGCCGGGACGCAGCGCCGGTGGGCACATGATCTCGCCCGCGCGCCACTTGGTCGGCCCCTCGATCATCACCCGGTGCGGGTCCATGAGGTGCACCTTGGCGCCGAGGGTGGTGAGCTCGGTGAGGTAGATCGCACGGTTCTCGTAGACCCAGTCGTGGATGAGCGTGGACCCCTCCGCGCAGGCCGCGATGATCGCGAAGAACGGCAGGTTGTCGATGTTGAGGCCGGGGAAGGGCAGCGGGTGGATCTTGTCCAGCGGTGCCTTGAGCGGACCCGGCTTGGTGGTCAGGTCCACGAGCCGGGTATGCCCGTTCGCGCTGGCGTACTCCTCCGACAGGTGGCACTCGAAGCCCATCGTCCCCAGCACGGCCAGCTCGATCTCCATGAACTCGATCGGCACCCGGCGGACGGTGATCTCGCTGCCGGTGACGACCGCGGCCGCCAGCAGGCTCATCGCCTCGATGGGGTCCTCGGAGGGGGCGTACTCGATGTCGCTGTCGATCTCCTCGACCCCGGTCACGGTCAGCGTCGTGGTGCCCAGGCCCTCGATGCTCACCCCGAGCTGCTGCAGGAAGACGCACAGGTCCTGGACCATGTAGTTGGAGCTGGCGTTGCGGATGACCGTCGTGCCGGTGTGCCGCGCAGCGGCCAGCAGGACGTTCTCGGTGACCGTGTCGCCGCGCTCGGTGAGCACGATCGGCCGGGTCGGGGACACCGCGTCGTCCACGGTGGCGTGGTAGCTGCCGGTGGTGGCGGTGACGTCCAGACCGAAGTGCCGCAGCGCGATCATGTGCGGCTCGACGGTGCGGGTGCCGAGGTCGCAGCCCCCGGCATACGGCAGCTCGAAGGTGTCGAACTCGTGCATGAGCGGGCGAGGAACATGATGATCGTCCGGGTGCGCGCGCCGCGGCCTCGTCCATCGAGTCGAGGTCGATCTTCTCCGGCGGCACGATCTCCAGGTCGGAGGAGTCCGGGAGCCAACGGATCTTGTAGCGATGCTGGTGAGCACCTCGGTGATCCGGTTGACCTCCTCGATCCGTGCGAGGTGCGCAGCGTCGTGCGGCCCTTGTTGAGCAGCGAGGCGCACAGCAGCGCCACCGCGGCGTTCTTGGAGGTGCGGACGTCGATGCCGCCGGAACAGCTTGACGCCGCCCTCGATGCGCAGGTTCTGCGGGATGCCGGAGGAGACCTGGACGATCTCGGAGTCCAGCTTCTCGCCGATGCGGGCGATCATCTCCAGGGAGAGGTTCTGCTTGCCCTGCTCGATGCGCGCGACGGCGCTCTGGCTGGTGCTGAGCAGGTCGGCCAGCTCGGCCTGCGTGAGGTCCTTGTGGCGGCGGGCGTCACGGATGAGCCCGCCGATGCGGGAGAGGTAGCTCTCGGTCATCCGGCCACTGTAGATCACATATATGAGATATGCCTGGACGGGTGGGGTCGGTGCCGGAACCACCGCGGTCGCGGCGTTGCGCTCCTGCCGGGACCGGCCGGCGCGTCCTACCCTGGGGGTGTGGTGAGCCGGATCTCCGACCAGCGTCCGCGGCAGCGTCCCGCGGCCGGCCAGGGTGCGCCCGAGCCGGGCGTCTTCTCCCGGGGCCTGCAGGGCATACGCGCGGCCCAGGTCCGCCCCGAGCTGGTCCTCGAGGAGGTCCCCGCCCCGACCCGGCTCGCGCCGCACGCGGTCGCGCTGTCCGGGGAGGTCGTCCCCTCCCGGGTCGACGACGAGGACCCGATCGCCACGGGACGCTTCGTCGTCCTGCACGACCCCGAGGGCCGGAGCCGTGGGAGGGCACCTGGCGGGCGGTGACCTACGCCAAGGCGCAGATGGAGCCGGAGGTCGGGCACGACCCGCTGGCCGGTCAGGCCGGGTGGTCCTGGCTCACCGACGCGTTGGACGACGCGCAGCTGGGGTGGTCCGCCGCCGCCGGCACGGTCACCTGCGTCACCTCGGAGAGCTTCGGGGCGCTGGCCGACCGGGAGCCGACCGTCGAGCTCGAGATCCGCGCGTCCTGGACCCCGGTCCTCACCGACGGTGACGAGGCCCGGGAGCTGGCCGCCCACCTCGGTGCCTGGGGCGACCTGCTCTGCACGCTCGCCGGGCTGCCGCCGCTGCCCGACGGCGTGGTGGCCCTCACCGGGGTCCGCCGCGACCGATGAGCCCCGACCTCACCGACGAGGACCCCAGCGGCGACTACGACCGCCTGGAGACCCCGCTCGAGGGGATCCCTGCGGTGGTGGACACCGCCGAGGGGCTGCGGCAGCTGATCACCGCCCTGGGGCGGGGGAGGGGTCGGTCGCCGTGGACGCGGAGCGGGCCTCCGGTTACCGCTACGGGCAGAGGGCCTACCTCATCCAGCTGCGCCGGGAGGGGACCGGCACCTGGCTCGTCGACCCCATTGCCTTCGACGACCTCACGGCGGTCGACGGGGCGCTCGCAGGGACGGAGTGGGTGCTGCACGCGGCCACCCAGGACATCCCGTGCCTGGCGGAGGTCGGGATGCGCCCGCGGGCGCTCTTCGACACCGAGCTCGGGGCGCGGCTCGCCGGGCTGCCGCGGGTCGGGCTGTCCGCCGTGCTGGAGTACTACCTCGGCGTGACCCTGGCCAAGGAGCACTCGGCCGTCGACTGGTCCACCCGGCCGTTGCCCGAGCCGTGGTTGCGCTACGCGGCCCTCGACGTCGAGCTGCTGGTCGAGCTCCGTGACCGGATGGAGCGCGACCTGCGCGAGCAGGGCAAGCTGGACTGGGCGGAGCAGGAGTTCGCCGCGCTGTGCGACTTCACCGGGCCGCCCGGGCCGGACGAGCCGGACGCCTGGCGTCGGACCACGGGGGCGCAGCGGCTGCGCCGACCGCGGTCGCTGGCGGCGCTGCGCGAGCTGTGGACGACCCGGGACGCCCTCGCCCGGGAGCGCGACGTGCCCCCGGGGCGGGTGCTGCCCGACGGCACCCTCATCGACCTGGCCCACCGGATGCCGACGCAGGCCGCCGCCCTCGCCTCCGGTCGCAAGGAGTCCTCGCGGACCCGGCAGCGACGTGCGGAGCAGGGCTTGCTGCGTCACCAGCGTGCCTGGCTGGGCGCGCTCGAGGCCGCCGCCGCCCTACCCGACGACGCCCTGCCCGAGCCGCCGCGGCGCGGCGACAGCCCGCCGCCGCCCCGAGCCTGGGCCGAGCGGGAGCCGGCCGCCGCCGAACGCCTCACGCAGGTCCGGGCCGACCTGTCCGACCTGTCCGAGCGGCTCGAGATCCCGGTCGAGAACCTCATGACGCCGGACGTGGTGCGGCGGATCCTCTGGAAGCCTCCCGCGGAGATGGGCGACGAGTCAGGGGACGGAGATGCGGCGGACGCGGTCGACCGTGCGGCGGCGGAGCTGGGAGCCCGCCCCTGGCAGCGCCAGCTGGTGGTGCCGATCCTCCTCGCTGCCCTGGAGGCCCACCCCTCCTGACCACCGAGCGCCGCCCATGGTTGGCCTCGACCCCACCGAGCGCCGCCCATGGTTGCCGGCGTCAGCGGGCAGAGTGCTCGTGCACCAGCTCGACCACCCGGGTGAGCACCGTCGGGTCGGTGTCGGGCAGGACTCCGTGGCCCAGGTTGAAGATGTGTCCCGGCACACCATCCGCTCGCCCCTCGTCGACGATCTCGCGCACGCGGGCGGCGAGCGCCTCCCAGGGGGCGAAGAGGAGGGCCGGGTCGAGGTTGCCCTGGACGGCATACCGTCCACCGGTCCTTGCCGCCCCGTCGGACAGGCTGACCCGGTAGTCGACACCGATGACGTCGGCCCCCGCCTGCGCCATCGCTGGCAGCAGCTCGCCGGTGCCCACGCCGAAGTGGATGCGCGGCACACCGAGGTCGCCGATCCCCTCCAGCACGGACCGGCTGTGCGGCTCGACGTGGCGCAGGTAGTCGGCGCGGGAGAGGTGGCCGGCCCAGGAGTCGAAGAGCTGCACCGCGCTCGCTCCGGCCTCGACCTGGACCCGGAGGAAGGTCCGCGAGATCTGTGCGAGTCGGGCGCACAGGTCGCTCCACAGCTGCGGGTCGCCGTGCATGAGCGCCTTGGTCCGCTCGTGGTTCTTCGACGGTCCGCCCTCGACGAGGTAGGACGCGAGGGTGAAGGGGGCTCCCGCGAAGCCGATCAGAGGCGTATGCCCCAGCTCGCCGACGAGCAGCCGCACCGATTCCGCGATGTCAGGGAGGTGCTCCGCAGTGAGCTCCGGCAGGCGGTCGAGGTCGGCACGGGTCCGGATCGGCTCGGCGATGACCGGGCCGGTCCCCGCGACGATGTCGAGGTCCACCCCGACGGCCATGAGAGGCACGACGATGTCGCTGAAGAAGATCGCCGCATCGACGCCATGGCGACGCACCGGCTGCAGCGTGATCTCGGTGACCAGCTCCGGGGTGCGGCAGGCGGTGAGCATCGGCACGTCGCGCCGCACCTCGCGGTACTCCGGCAGGGACCGCCCGGCCTGACGCATGAACCACACCGGGGTATGCCCGACCGGCTGCCTCCGCGCGGCGCGCACCAGCACGCTGTCGGCGGGGCTCGGGGTGAGATCGGTGGAGGATGAGGCAGGGGAGGTCACCGCACGAGTCTCGCACGGCATACCTGATCCGGACGGGGGCAACCATTCGCGACGCTCGGTGGGGCCAGGGGCAACCATTCGCGACGCTCGGTGGGCTACTCCGCGTGGTGGTGCGACACATGTGGGCTCTCGGTCTCCGGGGCGGTGCTGCGGGCGGACGACGAACCATGGCGCCGGCGCCACCACCAGAGCACCGGCACGAGGATCAGCGCCAGCACGACCAGGAAGGGCAGCAGCGCTCCGAGCAGCGTCAGCAGCACCGTCACGGACGCGGCGAAGGCGTCCCAGCCCTGCTGCAGCCCGGCGACGAACCCGGTGTCCGGCCGTGCCTCGTCGAGGTCCTGCGACGCCTCGGCGAGATGCAGCGTGATCGTGGACCGGGTGACGTCGTCGGCGAGCACCTGCATCCGCGCCTTGAGCGCATCGAGCTCGGCCTCGCGGGTCGACAGCTCGCGCTCCAGGCTGGCGATCGACTCGACGTCGGGGGCCTCCTCGACGAGGTCCCGCAGCCGGGTGGCCCCGGCCTCGAGCGTGGCGATGCGGGCCTCGACGTCGCGGTACTCCGTCGTCACGTCGTCAGCGCTGCTGCTGGAGGACTGCACCTGACCCAGCTCGCCCAGCGTCGCCACCACCGGGTCCAGCTCGGCGGAGGGGACCCGCAGCACGAGCGACCCGTAGCCACCACGGTCCTCGGTGCCCGGCCGCACGTCCTCGGAGGAGACATAGCCCCCGGCGCCCGTCACCGTCGCGCGGGCGCGGGTCACGGCGGCGTCGACCGCCTCGACGACGACCTCGAGCTCGACGCGGCGCACCATGAGCGGCGCCTCGCCGTCCGTCGCGACGGAGCCCTCGCCGATCTCCGCAGCGGCTTCGGCGGCGCGGCTCCCTGCCTCGTCGCCACCCTCCTGCGCGGCGTCACCCTCCGCCCCGTCCTCTGCGTCGGCGGCATAGCCGGAGGCGGCGTCCGCTCCTGCGTTCTGCGCGCCGCTGTCGGCACTGCTGCACCCCGTCAGCAGCGCCAGCAGCACCGCCACCACGGCTGCCACGATCGTCCTGGTGCCCATCGGCTCGCCTTTCCTCGAACGCCCGCACGGCGACCCCCTGCGGATCGACGGTGCGACGGGAGCCACCGGCGGGGTCGTTCCGCCGCGGCGGTCACGAGCGCGTCACGATGACGACGGCGGGGTCACGGGTCGGTCACGCCGGCCCGGGTGAGACGCTGGAGGTATGACGTCCTGGCTGGTCATCGGTGGGGGGGTCAGTGGGCTCACGGCGGCGCTGGCGGTGCTCGAGCGCGAGCCGACCGCCCGGGTCACCGTGCTGGAGGGCAGCGACCGCCCCGGCGGCAAGCTGAGCGGTGCGCGGGTCGCCGGGTGCGAGGTGGACGTCGGCGCCGAGGCCGTGCTGGCCCGGCGCCCCGAGGCCGTCGAGCTCGCAGACCAGGTCGGACTGGGCGACGAGCTCGTCCACCCCACCTCAGCCGGGGCGCAGGTCTGGAGCCGGGGCCGCATCCACCCGCTGCCGCGGCGCACCCTCATGGGGGTGCCGGCGGACCCGGGGGCGCTCACCGGGCTGCTCACCGGCGACGAGGTCCGCCGTGCGGCGGCCGAACCAGCGGGCCGGGTCGAGGCCGACGACGTGAGCGTGGGGGAGCTCGTCAGCGGGCGGATGGGTGGCGCCGTGACGCAGCGACTGGTCGAGCCGTTGCTCGGGGGCGTGTATGCCGGGCACGCCGACCTCATCTCGGCCCGGGCCGCCCTGCCCGCGCTGCTGCGCGCCGCGCAGGACGGACAGCGGCTGCAGGAAGCAGCGTCCCGGATCCTGCCCGCACCCACCGACGGCACCCAGTCAGTGGGCACGGCACCGGTCTTCGCCACGGTGCGGGGCGGGCTGCACCGGCTCGTGGACGCCGCGGCCGGGCACATCACGGCCGCCGGGGGTGATGTCCGCACCGGCACCCTCGCGCGCGAGCTGCGCCGACACCCGGATGGTGGCTTCGAGGTGGTGACCGGCCCGCGACCGGACCCCACGGCATACCGGGCCGACCGGGTCGTGCTCGCGACCCCTCCCGCGGCGACCGCGCGACTGCTGCGCGACGTGTCCCCCGCCGCTGCGGACCGGCTCGTCGGCGTGGAGACAGCCTCGATGGCCGTGCTGACCTTCGCCTTCGCGACCGCATCGCTGGGGCAGCTCGACGGCTCCGGGGTCCTGCTGCCGCCGGTGGAGGGCCGCACCATCAAGGCGGCGACCTTCAGCGCCACGAAGTGGGACTGGGTGCGCGAGCTGGGCCGGGGCGCCGGGCCCGACGGCGAGGACGTCACGTTCCTGCGCACGTCCGTGGGCAGGCACCGCGAAGAGGCGACGCTCCAGCGTCCCGACGAGGAGCTGCTGGCCGCCGCGCTGGGAGACCTTCGGGCCGTCCTGGGTCGAGACCTCCCGCCCCCGGTGGACGCGCACGTGCAGCGCTGGGGCGGTGCGCTGCCGCAGTATGCCGTCGGGCACGTCGAGCTCGTCGCGCAGGTGCGCGCCGCGGTCGCGCAGGCGCCCGGGATCGCGGTGTGCGGGGCGACCTACGACGGGGTCGGGGTGCCCGCCTGCATCGCCTCGGCCCGCCGTGCCGTGGCGGAGCTGCACCCCGCACAATGAGGGGCATGGCCGACTACACCCACCCCACCCCCGACCAGGCCGAGGAGATCAACGCCTCGCTGCGGTATGCCGCCTACTCGGTCTTCCGCTCGGCGGCTCCGCTGCCGCAGGGCAAGGCGCGCGCGAGCCTGGTCGCGCAGCTCGACCGGCTCTTCCAGGAGCTGGAGCAAGAGGGCCTCGTGATCCGCGGGGTCTACGACGTCTCCGCCCTGCGTGCCGACGCTGACCTGATGATCTGGTGGCACGCGGAGCAGGTCGAGACGGTCCAGCGGGCCTACCAGCGGTTCCGGCAGACCGACCTCGGCCAGCACCTGGCACCGGTGTGGAGCAACGTCGCGATCCACCGGCCGGCGGAGTTCAACCGCGGCCACGTGCCGGCCTTCCTCTCCGGGGCCGAGCCCAAGGACTACATCTGCGTCTACCCCTTCGTGCGGTCCTACGACTGGTACGTCATGGACGCCGAGGACCGCTCCCGCATGCTGCGCGAGCACGGGATGGCGGCCCGCGACTACAAGGACGTGCTGGCCAACACCCTCGCGAGCTTCGCGCTCGGCGACTACGAGTTCCTGCTCGCCTTCGAGGCCGACGAGCTGCACCGGATCGTCGACCTCATGCGGGAGCTGCGCAACACCGAGGCGCGCCTGCACGTCCGGGAGGAGATCCCGTTCTTCACCGGCCCGCGCGTGAGCCTGGAGCGGATCGTCGACGCGCTGCCCTGAGCGTCGTCGGGGGCCTCGGCCGCGGATTGAGGGCCTCGGGATCGTCTCGGTCTCTGCGGTGACCTGAGCAAGGTTGCGCACCTGATGCACGGCTCTCGACGGCTCACCGGTGCATACCTTGCCCAGGTCGGCTGGACGCGGCGGCGGAGTCGGCACCGGGTGGGGCGGAGCTGCGTGCGAGGCTGTCGGTATGCCTGAACCCACCGCGGCGACCGACTCACCCACCATCGGCATCCTCGGCACCGGCTCGCTGGCGGCGGCCATCGTCAGAGGGCTCTGCGAGGGCGTCGACGACGCACCGCCGATCCTGCTCTCCCCACGGGGCGAGCGGACGAGCGCGCGGCTCGCCGCGGCATACCCCGGCGTGACGGTGGCGGCGGACAACCAGGCGGTGGTGGACGGCGCCGACACGGTGCTGGTCTGCCTGCGTCAGGACGACGCCGGGCTGCTCGGGGACCTGACGTGGCGACCGGAGCAGACCGTGGTAAGCGCTGTCGCAGGGCTCACCGCACCAGCGCTGGCCAGGCGGTGGCACCCGCGACGGAGGTGGGGCGGGCGGTGCCGGTCGTCGGCGTCGCGACCCGGTCGTGGTCCACGCCGCTGCGCCCGGCACTGCCTGGTGCGGTGGCGGTCTTCGAGCGCACCGGCGGTGTGCTGCCGGTGGAGGACGACGAGCAGTTCGACGCGATCTTCACCGCGCTCGGCACGGTGGCCCCGCTCTTCGACTACCTCGCCGCGATCGAGGGCTTCCTGCGCGACCACGGCCTGCCGGCCGGTGGGGCCCGCACGCTGCTGGGCAGAACGTCGCGCTCGCGCTCGGCCCGCTCGGCGTCGAGCCGGAGCCGGACTTCGCCGAGCTGCGGCGCGAGCACGCCCCGGCCGGGGGCGGCAACGAGCAGATGGCGACGCTCCTGGCGCAGGCCGGGGTGCCGGAGGCGACGCGCGCGGCCCTGGACGAGGTCTTGCGTCGCCAGACCGGCGGCGCCTGGGAGTAGCCGGGCGACGCGGCTGCCTCCTGGCTGGGCCGGTCAGCCGGCCTTGGGCTCCAGTGTCATCGCGATGCTGTTGATGCAGAAGCGCTGGTCGGTGGGGGTGTCGTAGCCCTCGCCCTCGAAGACGTGGCCGAGGTGGGAGCCGCAGGAGGCGCAGCGGACCTCGGTGCGCGTCGCGCCGAGCGAGTCGTCCTGGAGGTACTCCACCCGGTCTTCGGCGAGCGGGGAGTAGAAGCTCGGCCAGCCGCAGTGGCTCTCGAACTTCGTCTCGCTGCGGAACAGCTCGGTGCCGCAGGCGCGGCAGGCGTAGACGCCCTCGGTGGTGGTGTTGGTGTACTCCCCGACGAAGGGGCGCTCGGTGCCAGCCTCACGCAGCACGGCGTACTCCGCGGAGGAGAGCTGCTCGCGCCACTCCTGCTCGCTCTTGGCGGTGTCGTAGGCCTTGCCCTCGGGCTTGGCGGAGTCGGTCGCGGGGGTGCTGTGGTGGCTCATGCCCAGGACAACGAGCGGCGCCGCCGATTGCTTCCTGACCTGCCGTTCCGGACTTCGGTTCCTGGCGCTCGTCCCCCAGGAACCGAGGTCCAGAACCGTCGGTCGGTGCCGGGTCGTGCCGCTACATTGCGGGTATGCCTGCCGACGCCCTGATCCTGACCGCACCCGGCCCGGACGGCGAGGAGCGGGCGGTCCGGCTGTCGAGCCGGACAAGGTGGTCTGGCCGGCCACGGAGGCGGGTGCGGCGATCACGAAGGCCGACCTCGCGGCATACCTCGAGGCGGTGTCGAAGCCGATGCTGCGTGCGCTCGCGGACCGGCCGGTGACCCTCCAGCGGGTCCGCGGTGGCATCGAGGGGGAGGAGTTCTACTCCAAGAACCCGCCCAAGGGGGTCCCCGAGTGGTCGCGGACCACGACGTGCACCTATCCCTCCGGCCGCAGCCACCCGCAGCTGGTGATCGACGATCTCGCCACGCTGTGGTGGACCGCGCAGATGGGCACGGTGACCTGGCACCCGTGGCCGGTGCGCAGCGGCGACAACGACCATCCCGACGAGCTCCGCATCGATCTGGACCCGCAGCCCGGCCGCGGCTTCGCCGACGTCGTCGAGGCGGCCCGGGGGCTGCGTGAGGTGATGACCGAGGCGGGGCTCACGCCTTTCGTGAAGACCACGGGCAACCGGGGGGTCCACGTCTTCGCCGCGATCGAGCCGCGGCTGGAGTTCCTGGAGGTGCGGCACGCCGTCATCGGCCTCGCCCGCGAGCTGGAGCGACGGATGCCCGAGCTGGTCACGACGGCATGGTGGAAGGAGGAGCGCGGTGAGCGCATCTTCGTCGACTTCAACCAGGCGACGCGCGACCGCACCCTGGCCGCTGCCTGGAGCACCCGGATCCTCCCGGGCGCGCCGGTGTCGGTGCCCCTGACCTGGGAGCAGCTGGGGGATGTCGACCCGGCCGGGCTCACGCTGCACACGGTGCCGGACTTCCTCGCCGAGCACGGCGACGCCTGGGCGGGCCTGCATCGGGAGGCGGGCTCGGTCGACGGTGCCTACGCGCTGTGGGAGGCCGACCTGCAGCGTGGCCTGGGTGAGCTCAACTTCCCGCCCGACCACCCCAAGATGCCGGGTGAGCCGCCGCGCGTGCAGCCGTCCAAGAAGGTCGCGGAGCACTGGGACGCCGACGGCAACCGGGTGGAGGGCACCTGAGGGGTGAGGATCGATCGCCGTGGACGTGACACGCAGACAGGTCCGTTCCGCGCTCCTGACGATGTCACCCAGCGGCCCACTTCGGTGCCCTCGAAGGCCGTCATCATGAGCGCAACCGGGCCACTCGGCGCGCCCGGCGCGCGTGACTGCGCTCAGGTCGTCGTGGTCGCGAGGTAGAGGTCTCCGCGCCCTCGATCCGCACCGGCCCCGCCTGGTCGACGAAGCACGCGTCACCGCGGCGCAGCGTCAGGGTCGCCTCGCCCGCGCCCAGCGTGAACTCGCCCGCCAGCACCAGGGCGATCGACGGGCTGCCCGTGGCCACGTCTGCCGACCCGGTCACGCGCAGCAGCTGCCAGGGCACGTCCGCCCCGCTGGCCTGGGTGCTCGGACGGTATGCCCGCACCCCCGGGGCGACCTCGACCGGCGCCAGGCGCGGTGGCGGGCCCGGTGTGAAGTCCAGCACGCGCAGCAGCTCGGGAACGTCCACGTGCTTGCCGGTCAGGCCGCCGCGCAGCACGTTGTCGCTGGGGCCCATGACCTCGACCCCGAGGCCGGACAGGTAGGCGTGCACGTTGCCCGCCGGCAGCCACAGCGCCTCACCGGCGGCGAGTCGCACCCGGTTGAGCATCAGAGCCACGGCGATCCCCGGATCGCCGGGATGATGCGCGGTGAGCAGCCGGACAAGGTCGGCATCGCGCTCCGGCAGGCCGTCGAGATCCTCCCCACCGAGCGCACGCACCAGCCTCCCGACCTCCGGGTCGCCGGAGAGCAGCCACGCCACCGCGGCACGCACCCCCGAGCCCGTGTGACCGGCGACCTCCCCCTGCCCCGGGGCACTCGCGACCCGATCTCGCCACACCCCGACGGCAGGGTCGTCGAGCAACCCCGCCAGGGTGTCCAGCAGCGCGAGGACCTCCTCGACCGGCCGGAAGCCGCACAACGCGTCGAAGCCGTCCTCGACGGCCACGATGATCTCCGGCTTGGCGTGCGGGTCCTGGTAGCTGCGCTCCGGTGCACCGAGCGGCACCCCGGCCGCCTCCTCCCGGGCATACCCGGCCCGCGCCTGCTCCGCGCTGGGGTGCGCCTGCAGCGACAGCGGTGAGGCCGCGGCCAACAGCTTCATGAGGTAGGGGAGAGACCCGCCGGTGCGCTGCTCCCAGACCGCGAGGTCGGTCCAGGCCGCCGTGGCCTCGAGCGCCCGGGAGGGTGCACCCGCGTGCGCCCCCAGCCACAGCTCGGCCTCCGGGCCGGTGCCCGGCGGCTGGCCAAGCGCGGCCCGGATGCCGCCGACCCGGCCCCAGGCGTAGTCCCGGACCTCGCCGGCGAGCGGCACCAGCCCCGCCGGGCTCACGGGTCAACCCCCGTCTCCTCCTCGTGGATCCTCACCGTGCCCGCGTCGCCGTCCACGGTGAGCATCGTCCCCGTGGTGATGCGCTCGGTCGCGGAGCCGGTGCCCATCACGGCAGGTATGCCGTACTCCCGCGCCACGATCGACCCGTGCGCGAGGGCACCGCCGACATCGGTCACCAGCCCGGCCGCCTGCCCGAAGAGCGGTGTCCAGGCCGGGGTGGTCGTCCGGGCGACGAGGATGCTCCCGGGCCGCATGAGGTGGAAGTCCGCGGTCGAGCCGATGACGCAGGCGGGGGCGGTGACCCGTCCCGAGCTCACCGCAAAACCGGTGAGCGTGCTCGCGTCGGCACCGGAACTTCCGCCCGGGGTGGGGTGGAAGGCCGTGAGCTCGAACGGCCCGACCTTGAGGGCGCCGCGCTCGGGCACGATCGGCGGTGGCGTGAGCCGGGAGCGCGCGGCGCGAAGGTCCCGACGCTCCTGGGCGAGACCGGCCAGATGGGCGGGCTCGCCGATGGCTCCCTCAGGACCAGTCACGGCACCGGTGTCCCTCGACCCGGTCTGCTCGCCCGCGATCCCGCCCCTCAGCCCCAGTGCCGACCGGATCTCGGCGTCGGTGAGGAAGTAGACGTCGCCCGCGTCATAGAGCGCCCCGACCTCCACCAGCCGTCGACCCAGCTCGGCGGCCAGGCGCCGGGCCGCCGGCCAGCCCGACCCGAGGTGGAACATCACGTGCTCGCGGTAGGGCGCGTAGTGGGCGGTCCACCGCCAGAGCAGGTCGAAGGCGGCGCGCGCGAGCGGTCCGAGCCGTCGGCGGGTGTGCGCCAGCAGCTCCTCGCGCTCGGCAGCCATCCTCCGCTGGCGGGCGCGCGCGCCCTCGGCCGGCTCGGACTCGACCAGTGCCCGCAATGTCGCGGCCACCAGCGTCGGGTCCTCGCCCATCGGCGGCTCGGCGAAGTCGAGGGAGTAGATCTGGTGGCCGTAGGTCGCCAGGTGCCGGCGCAGCCCGGCCAGGACCGCACCCCCAGCCGGATGCTGCGCCAGCGCGGGCAGGAGCTGCGCGGGCTCGGTGCCGAGCACGAGGTCGCGCAGACCCGCCGACGCCCGTATCTGGTCCGCCAGCCCCTCCACATCGGCCTGCGCGTCGAGGGCGGGGGAGGCGAAGCCGCGCAGGAAGGACGAGCTGCCCAGGCCGGGCTCCGGCAGCGCCGACCGCAGCGGCGGCAGCCGCAGGGCCAGCCCGAAGGTCGGGTCGAGCAGCCGCGACATCCCGAGGTTCAGCGCCGAGCCGAACCAGTAGCGCGCGTCCTCCAGCGCCAGCTCGGCGAGCCCGTCGAGGAGGTCCTCGCCCGTCGCCGTCGCGAGGTCGACGTGGGTCCACCGAGCCCGCACCTGCTGGTAGCGGGGGAGCACGGCCCCGTGCCAGTCGAAGGCCGGGCTCCCGAAGATGCGGGGGAGGCGGGCATACACCCCGGCGATGCCGCGCAGCGTCGCCCACCCCATCCGGAAGCTGGCAGTGGTGTAGCCGAAGCCGTTGATGGAGCGCCCGAACCCCTGCGGCACCATCTCGTCGACGTCGAAGGTGGCGCCGGTCGCCGAGGCCATCTCCTGGCCGAGCTCGCGCATCGCCTGCTGCAGCCCGCGGCGGAGGTAGAGCTCCTCGAAGAGCGGCGACAGCGGGCCGGGCATGTGCTCCACGACCTGCCGACGCATCCACACCGTGCCCGGCACGGGCGGCTCCCACCGCACGTCCTTCAGCGGTGCCGGCGGCAGGGAGGTGATCGGCCGTGCCTGCAGCACCGCCACGGTGCCCTCGCTCACCGCCCACTCGATGTCCATCGGCGTCCCGGTGTGCTCGGCGATGCGGCCACCCAGCCCCGTCAGCTCCAGCGCCGTCGCACGGTCGAGGGCGGGGGCGTCGACGAGCTCGGCCGGGGTGGGCTCCTCCCGGGTGCCGGTCGGCGTCGGCACGGTGCGCACCTCCTTGGCCGCGACGTGCTCCTCGACGACCTCGGGCGCGACCGGGTCGGCGGTGCTCACCACGACGGTGTCTGGCGTGACCAGACCACCCACCACGGCCTCCCCGAGACCCCACGCGGCGTTGATGACGGTCCGCCCGCGCTCGCCGGTCGCCGGGTCGGCGGTGAAGAGCACCCCGGCCACGTCCGCCGGCACCAGCCGCTGCACGACGACCGCCATCGCGACGTCCTCCTCGCGCAGGCCCTGCCTGGCGCGGTAGGCGACCGCGCGCTCGGACCGCAGCCCGGCCCAGCAGTCGCGCACGGCGAGCAGCACCGGGTCGGTCCCGGCGACGTGCAGGAAGGTGTCCTGCTGGCCGGCGAAGCTCGCCTCCGGCAGGTCCTCTGCGGTGGCCGAGGAGCGCACGGCCACCGGCAGATCCTCCCCGGCGCCGGCCCGCACGCCCAGCTCGAGGTATGCCTGCGCCACCTGGTCACGCACCTCCTCGGGCAGTTCGCCACCAGAGCCGGCCGCGGCGTACGCCTCCGTCGTCAGCACGAACCCGTCCGGCACCGGCATCCCGGCGCGCACCAGCTGGCCGAGCCCGGCCGCCTTGCCGCCCACGTCCGCGAGCATCGAGGCGTCCACCTGCTCCAGCCACCGGACGAACCCGTCGGCAGGCATACGCCTCACCCTCCTCGGTCGACCCGGGGCGCCCTCACCCCGCCTGGCCCGCCAGTATGCCCGCACCCACCGACACGCTCGTGCCCGCCTGGCCCCCGGACGGCTGTCGGCGGCATCGGGCACACTGAGCGCGTGGACCTGCCCGTCATGCCCCCGGTCAAGCCGATGCTCGCCAAGCCGGCCGCGAGCCTGCCCCCCGGCTGGCTCTACGACCCGAAGTGGGACGGCTTCCGCTCCATCGTCTTCCGCGACGGCGACGAGGTCGAGCTGGGCTCGCGCAACGAGAAGCCGATGACCCGCTACTTCCCGGAGCTCGTCGAGGCGGCGCGTGCCGAGCTGCCGCCGCGCTGCGTCGTCGACGGCGAGATCGTGGTCTCCTCCCCGGACGGGTCGCGGCTCGACTTCGACGCCCTCGGCCAACGGATCCACCCCGCGGACTCCCGGGTCCGGATGCTCAGCGAGGCGACCCCCGCGGCCTTCGTCGCCTTCGACCTGCTGGCCCTGGGCGACGACGACCTCACCGGTATGCCGTTCCGCGAGCGCCGCGCCCGGCTGGAGTCGGTCCTGCCCAGCACCTCCAGCGGCTCGATCCACCTCTCGCCGCTCACCGACGACCTGGAGCTGGCGATGCGGTGGTTCACCGACTTCGAGGGTGCGGGGCTCGACGGCATGATCGGCAAGGACCCCGAGGCGGTCTACGAGCCCAACAAGCGCATCCTCATCAAGCTCAAGCACACCCGCACCGCCGACTGCGTCGTGGCCGGCTACCGCACCCACAAGTCGGGCGACGACGTCATCGGCTCGCTGCTGCTGGGCCTGTTCACCGACGAGGGACGACTGGCCCACGTCGGGGTGTCCTCCTCCTTCACCATGGCGCGACGGCGCGAGCTCTTCACCGAGCTTCAGCCGCTGGTGACCGACTTCGAGGGCCACCCGTGGGACTGGGCGTCCCAGCTGCAGGCCGACACCCCGCGCAAGAGCGAGGGATCGCGCTGGGCGGCCGGCAAGGACCTGTCGTTCACGCCGCTGCGACCCGAGCGGGTCGTCGAGGTGAAGTACGACTACCTCGAGGGTGGCCGCTTCCGGCACACCGCCCACTTCCAGCGCTGGCGGGAGGACCGCGAGCCGGCCAGCTGCACCTTCGAGCAGCTCGACCAGCCGGTGGACTACCCCCTCGCCGACGTGCTCGGGGCCCCGGTGACGGGTCGCTGAGGCAGGGGGCACGAGGCAGGTGGCACGCATGACGAGCACGGCGGGGCGGGCGGCGGCGGTCGGGTCGGCCGTGGCCGGGGGAGCGGCGGTGGGCGGAGCCGTGTCGATGGGCACGGCGACCTACTTCGCGCACCGGGTCATCACCCCGGACCACGAGAAGAAGGACGACGTCACCGTCGTGTCCGTGGACACCGAGGCGGGCACCGTGACCCTGCGCGCCGACCCGCAGACCACGTCCGTCGGGCGCTACGGCCTGTGGCTGGACCGGGGCGCCGGGCACGCCCGGCTCGGCGAGGTGGTCGAGCCGGCGCACACCGAGCCGGAGGAGCAGGCACGCGGTCATCGGCGGCAGACCGTCGTGACCCGGCAGCTGCTCGGCGTCGACGTCGGCGACCTCGTGCCCGGCCCGGCCCGGTGGAACAAGTACTTCTACTGCGGCGACCCGTCCGGCTCGCTCGGCCTGGAGCACGAGGACGTCGTGGTCACCTCGGACATCGGGGACCTGCCCGCGTGGCGGGTCCCTGGCGACCCGTCGGCCCCGGGACACGGCGAGGACTGGGCGATCCTCGTGCACGGCCGCAGCGCGCAGCGCGGCGAGACGCTGCGCGCCGTCCCGGTGCTGCACCGCCTGGGCTACACCTGCCTGATCCCGATGTACCGCAACGACATCGGGGCACCCCCGTCGTCGGACGGGCGCTACAGCCTCGGCCTGTCCGAGTGGCGCGACATCGACGCCGCGATGCGGTATGCCCTCGCGCACGGCGCCCGGCGGCTCGTCCTGCTCGGGTGGTCCATGGGCGGCGCGATCGTGCTGCAGGCGCTCAACCGCTCCGACGTCGCGCACCGGGTGCAGCGGGTCGTGCTCAACGGGCCGGTCATCGACTGGGGATCGGTGCTGGCGCACCAGGCCGACCTGCACTTCATCCCCCGGCCCATCGAACAGCTGGCCCGCAGCCTGCTGCGCAGCAAGGCCTCCCGTCACCTGCTGCGGGTCGCAGAGCCGGTCGACGTCGCGGCGACCAACTGGGTGGACCGGGCCGACGAGGTCAGCCACCGCATGTTCATCATCCACTCGATGACCGACGAGACGGTGCCCTACGGCCCCTCGCAGGACCTCGCCCGGCGCCGCCCGGGTCTGGTGCAGACCTTCGTCTGGCCCCAGGCGCGGCACTGCCAGGAGTGGAACACCAACCCCTCGCTCTGGGAGGACCTCGTCGCCTCCTTCGTGCGCTGAGCCGGAGAGGGCACCACATGGGAGCACTTCAGCTGGCCCGCGGGCCGCTCACCGAGGACGAGCTGGACGCGTGGTACGCCCTGCCCGAGGACCACCCGGCCGACACGGCCTGGGTGCGGGGCAGCTTCATCGCGACGCTGGACGGCCGGGCCACCGGCCCGGACGGCCGCAGCGGTGGGCTCAACGAGGGCTCGGAGGGTGATCACGCCGCCTTCGAGGCGGGGCGCCGCTGGGCAGAGGCGGTCGTGGTCGGTGCCGGCACCGCGCGGGCGGAGGGCTACGCGCCGCTCGAGGGGTGTCTGCTGGTCGTGGTGACGCGGTCCGGCGACGTGCCGGCGTCGCTGCGCGACCACCCGGACGTCCTGGTGGTCGGCGGCGACGGCGAGGACGTCGGTCCCGAGCGTGTCCTGGCGGCGATACGTGACCGCGGGCTCCACCGGGTCGTGGTCGAGGGTGGCTCGGCCCTCTTCGGCCCGTGGGTCGCGGCCGGAGCGGTCGACGAGCTGTGCGTCACGGTCCGGCCGGTGCTCGCCGGTGGCGAGGCTCCCTCGCTGGTGCCCGCGGACGTGCAGCTCCCCCAGCTGGTCGGCGAGGCCACCCACCTCATCGAGTGGGACGGCGACCTGCTCCTGCGGACCCGGCTGCGCTGACGGCGCCCGGCCGGTCTGCCAGACTGCGGCGATGGGCACGAAGGCGAAGAAGAAGAAGCAGAAGAAGAAGGACGAGGCCAAGGCCGCGCAGCTCAAGGCCACGTCGGGCAAGGCCGCGAAGGGCGCCAAGGGCAAGAAGGCCGCCAAGGGCCAGAAAGGCGCGAAGGCCCGACCGAGCGCAGCTCCGCGCAGCAGGCGACGGCGACGTCATACACCGACGCCCTGCGCGCCGGCGACGGCTTCGTGCTCGCCGACCTCGACCCGCGCTCGACCCCGGCCTTCGGGGGGACAAGCAGGCGGGCAAGGAGGCGCTGGCCGCCGCCGACGACGAGCTCGACACGCTGCAGGAGCAGCTGTATGCCGAGTCCAAGGCGGGTGGCCGCAAGCGGGTCCTGCTCGTGGTGCAGGGGATGGACACCGCGGGCAAGGGCGGCATCATGCGGCACGTCGTCGGCGCCGTGGACCCGCAGGGCGTCGAGCTCACCGCCTTCAAGGCGCCCACCGCGGAGGAGAAGGAGCACCCCTTCCTGTGGCGCATCCGCAAGGCGCTGCCCGGCCCCGGGATGATCGGGGTCTTCGACCGCTCCCACTACGAGGACGTGCTCATCGTCCGGGTGCACGACCTGGTGCCGCCGAGCCAGTGGAAGCGGCGCTACGCCACGATCAACCGCTTCGAGCAGGGCCTGGTCGACGACGACGTCACCGTCATCAAGGTCATGCTGCACATCAGCGCCGACGAGCAGAAGGAGCGGCTTGCCGAGCGGCTGGAGCGCCCGGACAAGCACTGGAAGTTCAACCCCGGCGACCTGGACGAGCGCGCCTACTGGGACGACTACCAGGAGGCCTACCAGGCGCTGCTCGAGCGCTGCAGCACGGACGCGGCGCCGTGGTTCGTCGTCCCCGCCGACCGCAAGTGGTATGCCCGGCTCGCCGTCCAGCAGCTGCTCCTGGAGCACCTGCGCGGGCTCGACCTCGCCTGGCCGGAGGCAGACTTCGACGTCGCGGAGCAGACCGAGCGGCTCGCCGACCTCTGAGACCTGCCGTTCTGGACATCGGTTTCTGGGGGACCAGGCCCCAGAAAGCCATGTCCAGATCGTCAGCCGTCGGCGAGCCCGGGCCGCGGCGTGGCCTGGAGCACGACGACCGCGCGCGCCGGCATCTGCCGCGTGCCGCCGGTCTCCCACGGCACGTCGTCGAGGTCGTCGCCGCTGGTGTCGACGACGACCTGCCAGGTCGGGGTGTTCATCCCGTCCGGCACGGTGAAGTCGACCGGCTCGTGGTGGCCGTTGAAGAGGAGGAGGAAGTGGTCGTCGGTGACCGGCCGGCCCCGCTCGTCCCGCTCGCTGATGGCCTCGCCGTTGAGGAAGACCATGACCGCCTGCTCGCGGCTGTGCCACCGCTCCTCGGTCATGATCTCGCCGCCGGGGGAGTACCACTGGATGTCGCCGAGCTCGCTCTGCCCGCCGTGCTCCGCATCGCCGGCGTAGAACCGGCGGCGTCCGAAGGCGGGGTGCTCGCGGCGCAGCGCGATGAGCCGTGAGGTGAAGTCGAGCAGCTCGGCCTGGCGCGGGTCGAGGTCCCAGTCCATCCAGGCGATCTCGTTGTCCTGCGCGTAGACGTTGTTGTTGCCGTGCTGGGTGCGGCCCATCTCGTCACCGTGCGCCAGCATCGGCACGCCCTGGCTCAGCATGAGGGTGGCGAGGAAGTTCTTCTGCTGCCGCAGCCGCAGCGCGCAGACCTCCGGGTCGTCGGTCGGGCCCTCCACCCCGCTGTTCCAGGAGCGGTTGTGGTCCTCGCCGTCGGCGCCGCCCTCGCCGTTGGCCTCGTTGTGCTTCTCGTTGTAGGACACGAGGTCGGCGAGCGTGAACCCGTCGTGCGCGACGACGAAGTTGATCGAGGCATATGGGCGGCGGCCGCTCTGCTCGTAGAGGTCGCTGGAGCCGGTGATGCGCGAGGCGAACTCGCCCATCGTCGCCGGGGCGCCCCGCCAGTAGTCGCGCACGGTGTCGCGGTACTTGCCGTTCCACTCGGTCCACAGCGGCGGGAAGTTGCCCACCTGGTAGCCGCCGTCACCGAGGTCCCACGGCTCGGCGATGAGCTTGACCTGGGAGATGATCGGGTCCTGCTGGACGATGTCGAAGAAGGCGGAGAGCTTGTCGACCTCGTGGAACTGCCGGGCGAGCGTCGCCGCGAGGTCGAAGCGGAAGCCGTCCACGTGCATCTCGGTGACCCAGTAGCGCAGGCTGTCCATGATGAGCTGCAGCACGTGCGGGGAGCGCATGAGCAGGCTGTTGCCGGTGCCCGTCGTGTCGTAGTAGTGCGCCTTGTCGTAGTCGACGAGCCGGTAGTAGCTGGCGTTGTCGATGCCGCGGAAGGACAGCGTCGGGCCCAGGTGGTTGCCCTCGGCGGTGTGGTTGTAGACGACGTCGAGGATGACCTCGATGCCGGCCTCGTGCAGCGTCTTGACCATCGACTTGAACTCGGTGACCTGCTGGCCGCGGTGACCGTAGGCGGAGTAGCCGTTGTGCGGCGCGAGGAAGCCGATCGTGTTGTAGCCCCAGTAGTTGGACAACCCCTTGTCCTGCAGGTGCGGGTCGTCGACGAACTGGTGCACCGGCAGCAGCTCCACGGCGGTGACCCCGAGGCTGGTCAGGTGCTCGACCACGGCCGGGTGCGCGACCCCCGCATACGTCCCGCGGATCTCCGGGGGCACCTCCGGGTGGTTCATCGTCAGACCCTTGACGTGCGCCTCGTAGATGACGCTGTCGTGGTAGGCGTGACGGGGCGGCCGGTCGTGGCCCCAGTCGAAGAACGGGTTGACCACGACCGAGGTCATCGTGTGCAGGGCGGAGTCGTCGGTGTTGTATGAGGTCGGGTCGCCGAAGTCGTAGGCGAACAGTCCCTGGTGGCCGCGGATCTGGCCGGCGATCGCCTTGGCGTAGGGGTCCAGCAGCAGCTTGTGCGGGTTGAAACGGTGGCCCTCTGAGGGCTCGTAGGGACCGTGCACCCGGAAGCCGTAGCGCTGGCCCGGCTGGCAGTTGGGGATGTAGCCGTGCCACACGTGCGCGTCGACCTCGGTGAGGGGGACCGTGGTCTCGATCGCGCGGTCGTTGATGAGGCAGAGGTCGACAGCGGTCGCGTGCTCGGAGAAGAGCGCGAAGTTCGTGCCGGTGCCGTCGAAGGTCGCGCCGAGCGGGTAGGCCGATCCGGGCCAGAGTTCCATCGGGTGGTCGGGCCTTTCAGTGGGGTTCAGGGGAAGGCTGACCGCGGTGTCACCAACATCTCAGTGTATGCCGTGGGCCGGCCGCCGAGGGCCTCGGCACCTCCCCGGCACGTCGCGCCGGTGCAGCGCCCGGCCGGGGCTACCGTCGACGGTGTGACCGCGGCCCCCACCTTCCGGCGCGGCCTGCGCCGGGTGCTGGCACCGGTCCCGGGGGCGGTGCCGCTGGTCCGGCTGACGGCCGAGACCGCGGTGGTCGCCTTCCGCTACCGGGCGACCGGGCTCGCCGCCGAGGCGGCCTTCTTCACTCTGCTCTCGCTGCCGCCGCTGCTGGTCGCGCTCGTCGCCGAGGCGGGCTCGGAGTGGGTTCACGCTGCCGCTGCTGCTCATCGGATCGGGCTATCTCCTGCGCCGGGTGCCCGAGCGCGTGGACGTGCTCGTCGAGCTCTACTGGCCGCTGGTGGGGGTGCTCGGGATCATGAGCCTCACCGGCCTCTTCCACGTGGCCACCCCGGCCCGCGGGCCGTTCTGGCGCGACCTGCCCGGGGCGCTGCTGACCGTCGTGCTCTGGGTGGTGAGCTCGATCCTCATCCGCCGCTGGGCCGAGCTCGCGGCGGGCGGCTTCTCGGTCTTCGGCCCGCTGACCGCGCCGATCATCCTCATGGTCTACCTCTACTTCCTTTCCTTCGCCGTCCTCGTCGGCGCCTCGCTCAACGCGGGGATCCGCCGCCTGTGGCCGCCGCCGGAGTACCGCGGTCCCATGGCGCGGGTCAACGAGTGGTGGGAGGAGCGCCGTGCGCACCGCGAGCTGCGCCGCGCCGAGCGGGAGGCGCTGGCCGCCCGGAGCCGGGAGTCGGAGGAGGACGAGGAGCTGCGTCTGGCGGTGACGGACGGCATACCGGGGCCCCGCTGAGCCGCCGCAGGACGCGCCGTGCGGGTGATTTGGAAACGTCCGCCGCCGTCGGCTAGTGTTTTCTCTCGCGCCGCTGGAAGCAGCGGAGCAGGCGGATGTAGCTCAGTTGGTAGAGCGCAACCTTGCCAAGGTTGAGGTCGCCGGTTCGAGCCCGGTCATCCGCTCTGAGGCACCACCACCAGATGCCTCACGGTGGAGTGGCCGAGAGGCGAGGCAGCGGCCTGCAAAGCCGTATACACGGGTTCGAATCCCGTCTCCACCTCGCACTCGCGGGTCCACCGCGCAGGGACGATTGGCGCAGCGGTAGCGCGCTTCCTTGACACGGAAGAGGTCACTGGTTCGATCCCAGTATCGTCCACCAATAAGCCCCTGACCAGCAGGTATGCCGGTCGGGGGCTTTGGTGTTCCCGGCGCGCCGATCGACGCGTCGGCGCCATGCGCGAGGCTGTCCCACGGCCCCGTCCACCGCACCGAACCGAGGAGATCCGTTGGGCCATCCGCACCCTGAGCTGGGCGCCCCGCCCTCCCTGCCCCGCAACGGCCTGAGGGTGGTGGCGCTCGGCGGCCTGGGCGAGGTCGGCCGCAACATGGCCGTGCTGGAGCACCGCGGCAAGCTGCTGATCATCGACTGCGGCGTGCTCTTCCCCGAGGAGCACCAGCCCGGTGTCGACGTGATCCTGCCCGACTTCACCTTCCTCCAGGACCGGTGGCAGGACGTCGTCGGCGTCGTCCTCACCCATGGTCACGAGGACCACATCGGAGGGGTGCCCTACCTGCTCAAGGAGCGGGGGGACATCCCCGTCGTCGGCTCGCGCCTCACCCTGGCCTTCGTGAGCGCCAAGCTCAAGGAGCACCGGATCAAGCCCCGGACCACCCAGGTCGCCGAGGGTGACCGGCTCAGCCTGGGTCCTTTCGACTGCGAGTTCGTCGCGGTCAACCACTCCATCCCCGACGGGCTGGCCGTCATGGTCCGCACCGCGGCCGGGTCGGTGCTGCATACCGGGGACTTCAAGATGGACCAGTTCCCCCTGGACGACCGCATCACCGACCTGCGCGCCTTCGCCCGTCTGGGCGAGGAGGGCGTGGACCTGTTCATGGTCGACTCCACCAACGCCGAGGTGCCCGGCTTCACCACCGCGGAGAAGGACCTGTCCCCGGCCATCGACACCGTGTTCCGCACGGCGCCGGGGCGGATCGTGGTCTCCAGCTTCGCCAGCCACGTCCACCGCATCCAGCAGGTCATCGACGCCGCCGCGGCACACCGGCGCAAGGTCGCCTTCGTCGGCCGCTCGATGGTGCGCAACATGAAGATCGCCCAGGACCTGGGATACCTCGAGGTGCCGCGCGGGCTGGTCGTGGACGTCAAGGAGCTCGACAACCTCCCGCCCGAGAAGGTCACGCTCGTCTCCACCGGCTCCCAGGGCGAGCCGATGGCCGCGCTGTCGCGGATGGCCAACCGCGACCACCAGATCCGTATCGGCGAGGGCGACACCGTGCTGCTGGCCAGCTCGCTGATCCCCGGCAACGAGAACGCCGTCTCCCGCATCATCAACGGCCTGACCCGCTGGGGCGCGAAGGTCGTCCACCAGGGCAACGCCAAGGTGCACGTCTCCGGCCACGCCAGCGCCGGCGAGCTCGTCTACTGCTACAACATCATCCGGCCGCGCAACGTCATGCCGGTCCACGGTGAGTGGCGACACCTGCGCGCCAACGCCGACCTGGCCATCGCCACCGGGATGGACCCGGACCACGTCGTCGTCGTCGACGACGGCATGGTCGTGGACCTGGTCCAGGGGCGGGCCACCGTCAGCGGCAAGGTCCGCGCCGGCTACGTCTACGTCTCGGCGGGCAACGTCGGCGACGTCACCGAGGACGAGCTGCGCGACCGGCTCACCCTCAGCCAGCAGGGCACCGTGACCGTCGTCGCCCTCGTCGACGCCGACACGGGCAGGCTCACCGAGGCGCCGGACTTCCTGGCACGCGGTCTGGGCACCGACGAGCGCATGTTCGACGCCTCGGTCCCCGCGATCGAGAAGGCGCTCGCCGAGGCCGCCTCCCAGGGGATCGGGGACGTCCACGAGCTCGAGCAGCGGATCGCGCGGGCCGTCTCGCGGTGGGCGTTCCGCACGCACCGTCGCAACCCGTTGGTGGTGCCGGTGGTCATCGACGCCTGAGGGGCCTCTCCCTGCTCGTCCTGCGACCGTGGCAGACCGCGGCACCCGCCGCGCCACCCGTGGGGGACGCACCCGCTCACCCCGTGACGCCTCGGACGACCCGCACGCCTGTTGGCACCGACGCGAGCAGGGGGAGGGCGATGACGGTGCAGCTGAGCGCAGCCACGGTGACGGGATGGACGACGGGAGCGGTCGCACCCAGCAGGCCGATGCTGACTCCCAGGACTCCCGGCAGGACCGTCACGGCGCCGATGAGCCAGGCCGCGGTCCCCGTGGCGAGGGACTCGAGGAGCACCATGGCCACGAGCTGCCGAGGGGTCGCACCCGTGCGGTGGAGCAGGGCCAGCTCACGGCGACGGCCGGCCGTCGTGAGCACCAGGGTGTTGGCCGCCCCGAGCGCCACGAACGCCAGCAGCATGAGCAGCAGCCACGTCCCCAGGCGTTGCTGAGCCGTCCCTGGCGCGGTCGACGTCGCGACGACGTCCTCGGTGGTCGCCACCGGCAGGTCCAGGGCCTCGATCTCGGCGGCGAGGCGCTCGGTGCTGGTCGGCCCGCCCGACGGTCCGCCGACGAGGAGGGTCGTCGGTTGCTCCGGTGCGCCGTGGTCCCGGGCGGTGGACCCACCGATGAGGTACGGGCCCAGGCCCAGCCCCCGGTCGAAGACCGCGACGACCCGGAACGTGTGCTCACCGTCGGGAAGGCGCACCTGCAGGTCCTCGCCGACGCGGGCGCCGGTCTCGAGCGCGGCGTCGGAGCTGACCGCGATCGTGTTCGGGGCGGAGCGACACCAGCGACCCGTCGGACACCCCGGGGTCCAGCAAGGAGGCGGGCGCGTCCGGGGAGACCACGCGCATGGTCACCGTCTCCCAGGCCAGTCCGGCGAGGTCCTCGTCGTCGGTCCGGACCTGGGCCGGGGTGCTGGACAGCACCGTGGTCTCGTGGACGCCCGACATCGCGGCGACGCGCTCGGCGGTGCCCGCGGGCAGCGGCGACCCTGCGCCGACGACCAGGTCTCCGCCGAGCGAGGCGGCGAGCTGACGGTGGGCGGCCCGCTCCACGGCGGTGTCCGTGCTCGTCTGGATGACGCCCGTCGACATGACGAGGGCGAGCGGCACGACGACCGCTGCGAGCCGTCGCGAGAAGCCCCGCAGGTTGTCCATGGCCAGCTGCGTCGGTGGATGCCGGTGGCCTCCCAGCAGGGGCGTCAGGGCGTCGACGGACCAGGCCACGAGAGCCGGGCCGGCGAGGGCGGCGGCGCCGAGGAGGAGGAGGGCCGACGAGGCCGCCACCGCGCTGCCGATCACCCCGGGGAGGACGAGGGGCGTGAAGGCCGTGGCCAGCCCGAGTGCCGCGGTGCCGATCGCAGCGATCCGACGTCCCGTTCCGAGCGGGCCCTCCTCGACGGCGGAGTCGCGGACGGCGGAGGTCGCGGTCTGGCGGAGGGTCTCGCGCGCCGCCAGCCATCCCGCGGCCAGTGCGGTGGGCAGGAGCACCACCACGGCGCCGAGGACCGGCAGCGGCGAGAGAGCCGGCCGCGAACCCGGCACCAGCAGCCCGGCGTCCACGAGGACAGGAGTCAGAGCCTGGGCGAGCGCCAGCCCGGGCAGGGCTCCGAGGGGCACGGCCAGCAGGCCGACCTGGAGGGTCTCCCTGGCGATGATGCCCCGCACCTGTGCGCGGGTCGCCCCGACGGCACGCAGGAGGGCGAACTCCGGTCGGCGCCGGCGCAGGGCCAGGGACACGGTCGTGGCCACGACGACGAGGACCACGACGAGCGCGGTTCCCGCGAAGGAGGAGGCGAGGATGGTGAGCTGGGCTCCGGCGAGCGCCCCGGGCGACAGCGGGTCGCCCGTGCCGGCGCGGACGCCGGTCTCGAGGAGGACGCCCGTGAGCGTGAGCAGGGTGGCGGCGAGTCCGAGGGCGAGAGCGGTGCCGATGAGCCCGCCGCGATGCGCGCGGGCGCCGGCCCTGGCGAGGGTCCACATGGCGCTCACCGGCCGATCGCGAGGAGGCGGGAGGTGACCTGCTCGGCACTGGCGCCGGTCTCGTCGTGGACGACCAGGCCGTCGGCGAGGTACAGCACCCGGTCCGCGGTCGCCGCGACCTGGGCGTCGTGGGTGACGATGACGACCGTCTGGTCGAACCGGCGCGCGGTGGCAGCGAGCAGGCCGAGGACGTGGGCCCCGGTGCGGGAGTCCAGGGCGCCGGTGGGCTCGTCGGCGAACACGACGGCGGGACGGGCCACGAGGGCCCGGGCGATGGCCACCCGTTGTGCCTGTCCACCGGACAGCTCACCAGGGCGCCGCCCCACGAGGTCGGCGAGCCCCAGGGCGTCGACGAGCTGGCCGATCCAGTCCGGGTCGGCCTCCCGGCCGGCGAGGACGAGGGGGAGACCGATGTTGTTCAGCACGCTCAGGTGGGGGATGAGGTTGTAGGACTGGAACACGAACCCGATGTGCTCCCGGCGGTACCGGGTGAGGTCGTCGGCGGAGAGGCCGGTGGTGTCGTGGCCGCCGATGACGACCCGTCCGGAGGTCGGCACGTCGAGGCCGGCGGCGACGTGGAGGAGGGTGGACTTGCCTGACCCGGACTGGCCCACGACGGAGGTCATGGTGCCCGACGCGAGGTCGAGGGTGACCCCGCGCAGGGCAGCCACGGGTCTGGCGCCGCCCGGATAGGTCTTGTGCACGTCGACGAGACGAAGCGCTGTGGAGGTGGTGACGTCGTACGGAAGGGTGGGCATGGCGGTGATGGCTCCTGGTCGAGGGGGATCGGTCACCATCGACGGTAGGGAGCGGGGGAGGGCGGGACGAGCCGCTAAGGATGGAACCGCGGGGGTTCATCCTTTGGATGGAGGGCCGGCCGGTCCGGGGTGCCGCCCACGGTGACGAGCCCGGTCTGGTAGGCCCAGACCACCGCCTGGAGGCGCGAGGTGACACCGAGCTTGGGCATCATCCGGGCGAGGTGGGACTTCACGGTGGAGATCTCCAGGACGAGGGTGCGAGCGATCTCCTCGTTGGACAGGCCCTCGGCCAGCAGCAGGAGGATGTCGGTCTCACGGGGGTGAGGACGTCGCTGGCCCGCGCCGCGGTGACGGGGAGGGTGCGTCGGCGTCCACTCAGCTCGCCGATGACGCGGCGGGTCAGACCGTCGGTGATGGTGCCGTGCCCGGCGGCGACCGAGCGGACGGCCGCGATGACCTCGTCCGGCTCCGCGTCCTTGAGGAGGAAGCCGGAGGCGCCCGCGTCGAGCGCCCCGAAGAGGTGCTCGTCGGTGTCGAAGGTCGTGAGGATGAGGACGGGGATGGGGGGCGAGGCGTCGGGTCCGGCGAGCTCCCGGGTGGCGGCGACGCCGTCGAGACGGGGCATCCGGATGTCGAGGCACACGACGTCCGGATGCTCGGTCCGCGCCCGCTCCACCGCCTCGACGCCGTCGGCCACGGCTGCGACGACGTCGATGTCCGGCTCGGAGGAGAGCAGCGCCGAGAGACCGGCCCGCACCAGGGGCTCGTCGTCGGCCACGAGGATGCGGATCATCCTCCGTGCCCCGGGTCCGGGTGGTCGGTGCCGGCCTGCGCACCGGGAAGGGACAGGTCGACGCACCACCCACCGTCCTCGGTGGGGCCGTAGGAGAGGTGGGCACCCGTGAGGCTGGCACGCTCCCGCATACCCACGAGACCGTAGCCCGTGCCCGGCGATGTCGGAGCGTCAGCCGGAGCCGGGTGGTTGACCACGCGGACGCGGGTCGTCCGTGCGTCCCGGGTGTCGAGGACGACCTCGCACCGCGCGCCGGGGGCGTGCCGGGCGGCGTTGGCCAGCGCCTCCTGCACGGTCCGGTAGGCGCCGAACTGAGCGAGCGGACCCGACCGGCCGTCGAGGACGTCGCCGGGCCCGGGTCCGAGCACGGTGAGCTCGACGTCGGTGCCGGCTCGCCGCGCGCCCTCGACGAGGGCCGGGAGGGAGGAGAGGGTCTCCGGGGCGGTGGCGCCCGTCGGGCCGCCGTCCTCCCGCAGCAGGGTCACGAGGCTGCGGAGGTCGCGCAGCATGGCCTTGCTCTGGTGCCGCACCTGCTCGACGGCCCGCTTCGCGCCCTCCGGATCGGTGTCGATCTGGCGGCCCAGGGCACCGGTCATGACGGTGATCCCGGAGAGATGGTGTGCGGCGATGTCGTGCAGCTCACGAGCGGTCGCCGTCCGTTCCCGTGCGACGGCGACCTGCACCAGGGCGTCGTGCTCGCGGACGACGGCCTGGGCCTGCTCCGCTCGGGCGGTGACGACGTCGCGGCGGGCCCGGACGAACACGGCGGTGGCCAGGGGGAGGCCCACCGTCCCGACCCCCTGCACCACCGACGAGCCCAGGACCGCGAGGACGGCGCCGGCCTCGCTCCAGGACACGAACGCCTGGGCCGAGCCCACGAGGAACGCCGCGGCAGCGGCTGCCGGCAGCGCCCGGACCACCCCCATGAGCAGGACGGCGGCGAACGCCGCGACGATGACCGCCACGGAGGTGACCCCGGTGCCCGCGTCCATTCCCGCGAGCGCCGCCGCCGGGGCGCCGGCGGCGACGAGCACCAGGACGGACCGGGGGGCCCGTCGCCGCCGCAGCAGGACGAGCGCTGGACCGACACGAGTGCGAGTCCCGCCCACCAGGCCGCGCCTGCCACCGCCGGGAGCGAGTCGGCGGAGGCCGGCTCGCCCGCAGCGAGGAGCGGGAGGCAGAGCAGCACCGTCACGCTGAGGCCCCAGGAACCTGCGGCGACGAGGGCGTCGACGGTGCGGACCGGGTGCCTCGTCATCTCAGCGCATCCCTCCCCGGCGGGGGCGCGCCCGGGGCATCGACCGCCACCAGAGTGTCGTCGTCACGACCTCCAGGGTAGGGGACGACGGTCCGGGGAGACCGGACGGCGCCGGCACCTGCAGGCCGACGCACCCGCGCCGCATCACCCCTCGCGCCGTCGATGGCGGGCCAGACCGGCTTCGCGCCACCGGGGCACGACGCGCACGGCCAGGATCGCGGCACCGGGGAGCGTGGAGAGCAGCGCGAGGATCCCGTAGCCGATGGAGACGGTGACCCCGGTGCCCATGTCGAGCCCCCGCACCATGAAGATCCACCCCGCGGCGGCCTCACGCGTCCCCCACCCGCCGACCGTGACGGGGACCGACATCGCCGCGACGGACACGGTGGCGAGCCCCGGTGCCAGGGACACCTCCACGTCGGGTGCCACGACGACGACGGCCAGCACGAACATCCCGACGAAGGCGGCCCACCCGGCGACCGACAGCAGCAGGACGAGGGCGAGGTCCCGCAGCGGCAGCACCCGCAGCCACCTCCAGGCCACGGCCGCGGTGACGACGCCGCCGGCCAGGCAGGCGACCCCGACCAGCGGGACCGGGCCCAGCAGGGCCACCGCCGCCGCGACCAGCACCACCGTGGTCCCCACCAGGCGCTCGGCGGCGACGGCGGCGAAACCGCTGGCCAGCGCGCGCCGGCCGTCCGGCGCCTCGGCGTCGCTGCTGTCGTCGGCCGCACGGAGCGCGTCGCCGGCGACTCCTCCGGGCAGCACGCTGTTGAGGAAGGCGGCCTGCCAGCAGCGGGCGACGGCCGGACCCACGGGGAGGGAGATCTGGAGGTGCCGGGCGACGAGCCGCCAGCGCAGCGCCTGGAGCACCACGCCGGCCGCCCCCAGGCCGAGGCCGGCCACGACCGCCCACCAGGGCAGGGCACGGGCCGCGGAGGTGAAGGGGCTGAGCCCCCACTGCGTGACGACGAGGCCGAGCAGGCCCAGGGTGAGCCCGACCTGCAGCGTCGCACCGACCACGAGGCGGACGCGCCGGGGCCGTGGCCGGCTGGCGACCAGGGTGTCGCTCACCGGCTCCGCGGCGCCGCCCCGGCGCCCTCGTCGACGGGCTCGGGCGGCAGGCTCAGCAGGTCGAGGTGGCCGACGCGCGCCCGGAGCGAGCCGGCCTCGAGCTGGAGCGACCGCTCCTCGAGCCACCCCTGCACCACGGGAGCGAGCCCGGGGTCGTGCTCCACCGCCACCGCGGCGCGGTCGTGGAGATACCGGCGCAGGAGCGGCTCGTTCTCGGTGCCCAGGAGCCAGTCCGTCGCCCGCAGCTCCACGCGGGCGCCGCGACGGCGCAGGGCGCGGGCCATCACCTCCGCGGCGTCCGGCCCGGGCCGACCCTCCCTCCGCTGGTGCGCGTCGAAGGCGGTCGTGACGACCGCGTCGGCGGGGTGGCCCGGCGTGAGCACGACCTCGCCCGTGACGGTGAGGCTCAGCAGTGCAGCCGCTCCGGGCGCCGCGTCCGGTGCGACCACGTGGGCGAGCGTCTCGATCTCTGCCGCGGACAGCAGGTCGAGCAGGGCTGCGCACGCGAGCAGGGCCGTGCCGTCCTGCGGGACCAGGGAGGGCAGGTCCTCCACGGTCGCGACGGCGCGCTCGGTCGTGATGCGGTCGTCGGCCCCGGTCGAGGTCTCGTGCTCGAGCAGGTCGGCGTCGTGGTCGACCAGGACCCACCGCTGGTGTCCGGGCAGGCGCGGTGCGAGCCAGGCCTGGTTGGAACCGGTGCCGGCCCCCACGTCGACCACCACGAGCTCGTCGACCCCGCGGGCGCGCAGGTGGTGGGTCAGCAGCTCCAGCAGGTCGAGGGCGTCCTCGCGGGCGCGGTGGTCGGCGCGGCGTCGCAGCGCCAGCCAGTCGGCCGGGACGGGACGGGCTACCACCGCAGAGCCCGGGTGAAGTCCGTCGCGGTCGTGGCCCACCCACGGAGTCTATCCCGGTGGGCCGACGCGCCCGCCCGCCAGGCGCGCCTCAGGCCCTGGTCGTCGAGCCACCGGGCCAGGGCCGTGGACCAGGCCTGCGGGTCGGCTCCGTCGACCGTGGCTCCGGCCGGGGGCAGACCGTCGCGCTCGCCCGACCCGTGCAGCGCCTCGACGGCCCCCGTCCGCGCAGGGACCAGCGCCGGTATGCCGTGCGCCAGCGCCTCGGTCACCACCATCCCGTAGGTCTCGGCGCGGGAGGGCAGGGTCAGGAGGTCGGTGGCGCCCCAGATCTCCTCGAGGTCCTCGCCGCGGCACGGGCCCAGCGCCCGGACGCGGCCCTCGAGCTCGGCCGAGCGCTCCCGTACCGTCGCGACGTAGCCCTCGTCCGGGCCCTGAGGCCGACGAGGGAGGCGGTCCAGGGGCGGTCCATCAGCGTCCGCAGCGCGTCGAGCAGGACGAGCGGGTTCTTGCGGGCGGTGACCGCGCCGAGGAGGAGCAGGTGCGGGGGAGTGCTCCCGGCCGCCGGCGGCGCCAGGTCCACGCCGGGAGGCACGGAGCGCACCCCGGCGAGCCCGTAGCGGCGCAGCAGGTCGTCCCGGGCCCAGTCGCTGGTCGCCACCACCGTGCCCGCGGCGTGCAGCGCGGCCCGCTCCGTCTCCTCCAGAAGTCGGCGCTCCGGAGCGCTCGTGCCGCCCTCGGCGGGCAGCGGCAGGTGCACCAGCACCGCGACCCGGACGCCGTGCGCACGGGCCCACGCGAGCTCCTCGGGTGCGGCCGACCCGATGATCCCGTCGACCACCACGTCGGTATACCGTCCCAGCGCCTCGCGCAGCGCCGACCGGTCAGGCTCGGCCGGTCGGGGCCACGCCCCGGGCAGTCGCTCGACCGCCACCGCGAGCCCTCGGGCGTCGAGCTCGCGGACGACCCGGTCGTTGTAGTGGTTGCCCCCGCTGGGCCCGGCGAGGTCTCCGGGCAGGATCAGCGCCCGCGACGGACCCCGCTCACGAGCGGAGGTCGAGGTCATACGTCACCCAGGCCTGCGGATGCTCGCGCACGACGACCCCGATGCCGTCGATGGCGGGGTCGGCGCGGTCGGCCAGCGCGTGCGCGACGTGGGCCGCGACGGCCTCGGTCGTGCTGAGCCGGCCGGCGAACGCGGGGTGCTCGTCGAGGTTCTGGTAGCGCAGCGGGTCGAGCACCGCGGCGAGGTGGCCGCCCGCCTCGCCGATGTCCACCACCACCCCGTGCTCGTCCAGCTCGCGTCGGCGCCAGGTGGCCTCGACGACCAGGGTGGCGCCGTGCAGCCCCTGGGCCGGCCCGAAGAACGGGTCGGGCAGGCTGTGGGCGATCATGACGTGGTCGCTGACGGTCAGTCCGAACATCGTGCTCCTCGTGGGTCAGGGGTGTCGGGCGGGGGCGTCGGTCTCGGGGTCCTGCGCGTCGGGGTAGGACAGGACGACGCACCCGGAGAGGTCGTCGTCGTGCTCCAGCTCCTCGAGCGCTGCGGGCATGGCCGGGAAGGGTCTGACCCCGGCGAGGAGGGTCTCGAACGCGGGGTCGGACAGCAGGTCGAGGGCCGTGGCGAGCCGGGCCGCCGGGTCCCGCCGGTGGCGGCGGGCGTCACCGACCCTCGAGACCTGGCTGGCGACCAGCCGCAGCCGGCGGGAGTGGAAGTCCTCGCCGAGCGGCACCTGCGGTGCGGGGGAGCCGAACCACGACAGCTCGACCACGTCGGCGTCGTCCCCGGCGAGGGCGAGCGCCAGCGCGAGGCCCGGCTCGCTGGCCGAGGCGTGGAAGACCAGGTCGCAGTCGTCCAGCGCCTCCTCCGGCGGCACCGCGTCCAGGCCCGCGTCGACCAGCTCCCGGCGCCGGGTGGCGTCGGCCTCCACCACCTGGAGACGGCTCAGCGGGAAGCGGCGCAGGAGCAGGGCGAGGGCTCCGCCGATGAGCCCGGCGCCCACGACGGCCACGCGGTCGCCCACGCAGGCGGGGCGTCCCAGAGGGCGTTGAGCGCCGTCTCGGTCGGGCCGGCGAGGACCGCGCGGGACGAGGGCACGTCGTCCGGGACCCGGGTGAGGGCCGACACGGGCACGACATACCGGTCCTGGTGCGGGTGCAGGCAGAACACCCGCACCCCGACCCACGCGCGCGGGCCGCGCTCGACCACCCCGACGGAGAGGTAGCCGTACTTCACCGGGAAGGGGAAGCCTCCTTCCTGGAAGGGCGCCCGCATCCGGTCGACCTGCGAGTCGGGCACGCCGCCGCGGCGCACGAGCAGCTCGGTGCCGCGGCTGATGCCGCTGAACGACGCCCGCACGAGGGCCTCGTCCGGGCCCGGCTCCGGCAGCTGCTCCCGGCGCAGCTCGCCCCGACCCGGCGCGGTGGCCCAGTAGGCCAGGGCCGTCCCGGCTCCGCCGCTCACCCGCGCGCCTCGAGGTCGACGACGTCGCGCGCGAACGAGGCCGTGAGCGCTGCCAGGGCGACGGCGGTGCCCGCTGCGGCGAAGGGGGCGGGCACGACCGGCACGAGGGCGACCCACAGGGCGATGCCCTGGACGGCCGCGACGGTCCGTCGCGCCAGGCTCGGGGTCAGCTCTCCCCGCAGGGCCGGCCGCACCCAGGAGGCGAGCACGAAGAGGTAGCGCATGGCGCCGATCGCCACGACCCACCAGCCCAGCGTCACGGCCGCCAGCACCGACAGCACGAGGAGCAGGGCCGCGTCGGACTCCATGTCCAGCCGAGCCCCGGCCGCGCTCGCGGTCCCGGTCGCGCGGGCGAGCCACCCGTCGACCGCGTCCAGCAGCAGCGCGGCGCCGACGACCAGGGCGACGGCCCAGGTGCGGGCCGGCAGCTGGCCGGCGAGGACGAGCACGGTCGCGGTCCCGACCACACCCGTCAGCGCGACCCGGGCGAGGGTGACCACGTCCGGCGGGCTCACCGCCGCGGGACGACGCCGCACCAGCGCCCCGGTGGCCACGACCGGCACCACCAGGCCGGCGGCCACCGCGAGCACCCCCACACCGACACCGGGCCCCACCCGGGTGACCACCCCCACGCACAGGGCCAGGGGGAGGAGGACGACGGCCGAGCCGACCACCCCGCCGCCGCGGAGCCGCGTGGCGGGCGCCTGCGCCGACATCAGCTGGCGTCCGGGACGTCGGCGGCCAGCGCCGAGGGCACGGCGCCCCGGCGCCGCAGGTCCAGCTCGGTGACCATGTCGTCGCCGAGCTGGTAGCGGCGCGCGGGCGGGCGCAGGGCGTCCGAGAGCAGGTCCTCGCCGGCGACGCGCAGCCCCGGTACGCCGTCCCCGATGAGCACGGGTGCGGTGGTGAGGTAGAGCCGGTCCACGGTTCCGGCCCGGACGAAGGCCGACACCAGCCGCCCACCACCCTCGACGAGCACCCGGTGGAGACCGCGCGAGGCGAGCAGGTCGAGCACGGCTCGGGGCTCCATCGGCCCGTCGTCGGGCCAGCGGAGCACCTCGACGTGCTCACCCACCGGGCCGAGGGGGGTGTCGCCCCCGAGGACCCACAGCGTCGGCGCCGCGCCGTCGGTGAGCACCGAGGCGTCGGCCGGGGTCACGCCGCGCGGGTCCAGCACGACGCGGACGGGGTTCGACCCGCGCACCGCTCGGACCGTGAGGCGGGGGTCGTCGCAGGCCACGGTGGCCGCGCCCACGACGACCGCGTCCACGAGGGCGCGCAGCCGGTGGAGGTGCTCCCGGTCCTGCTCGCCGGTGACGAACGCGGCGTCGCCGGTGCGGCTGGCGATGAAGCCGTCGAGGCTCTGGCCGAGCTGGGCCAGGACGAGGGGGCCGCCGGCCCGGTTGAGGTGGCCGTAGCGGTGTCCGAGCTCACCGGACGCCGGGATCCGCCCGGCGAGCAGCTGCTCCCACTCGTCCTGGTCCGCCTCGTCGTGCCCCATCCGCGTCCGCTTGGTGGCCAGGTAGAAGGCGTTCTCCTCGCGGTCCGGGACGACGAGCGGCACCCGCTCCACGACCTCGATCCCGAGAGCGCTGAGCGCCAGCTCCTTGGCCGGGTTGGACGACAGCAGCCGGACGCGTCGCATCCCGAGGTCGAGCAGCATCGCGGCGCAGTGGTCGTAGGTGCGGGCGTCCGCGGGGTGCCCGAGGGCGAGGTTGGCGTCGACGGTGTCGACCCCCCGGTCCTGGAGGGCGTAGGCCCGCAGCTTCTCGCCGAGGCCGATCGCCCGGCCCTCGTGCCCGCGGGCGTAGACGACGGCGCCCCGGCCGGTTCGGGCGAGGAGGTGCAGCGCCTGCTGGAGCTGCTCGCCGCAGTCGCAGCGGCGGGACCCGAGGGCGTCCCCGGTGAGGCACTCGGAGTGCACCCGCACGAGGGGCGGCGGGAGGTCCGGGCCGTCGTCGTCGGTGACCCCGAGGCTGAGGACGACGTGGTCCATCCCCGTGTCGTCGCGGTATGCCGTCATCCGGAAGGTCGCGTGGTCGGTCGGGAGCCGGGTGTCAGCCACCCGTTCGACCCGCCGCGGTGCCGTTCTCGCCTGCTCAGCCATCCTCCACATTATGGTCGTGACCGGCGATCTTCTCCTGCGGAGAGGCGATCCGCGTGTCGACGATGAGTGCTGGAGGTGAGACAGGTGACAGGCTGGGTCCGTCGGACCTCCGAGGGTCGGAGCCGCAGGGAGCCTGCGCCGGTGGCGGTCACCGACGAGGTCGAGTCGCTCGCGGGCAGGGCCGTGGGCGGGGTGTCCGACGCCTGGGCGGTGCTCGGCGTGCGCCTCGTCCGGCGGCTGTGGGTCCCCTGCCTCGTCCTCGGGGTGGCGTGGGTGGTGTGGACCGGGACCACGCAGGACGTGAGCGAGCTGCGCCTCGCCACGGTGCAGGAGATCGTGGGGGCGCTGCTGAGCCCGTTCGTGGGGTGGTCCTGGCCCTGGGCCTGCGGGTGGCCTCGACGGTGCTGGGGGTGGTCGCGGCCCTGCCCGTCGTCCGCACGGACCTGCGACGCGCGCGTCGCCGGATGGCCACGGGGGTGGTGCACGTCGTCTCGGTGGCCATCGGGCTGCGCTGGCTGCGGACGACGACCGCCGCGCGGGACGTGGCGCTGTCGCGACTGCGTCCCCCGGTCGCCCGCACGATGCTCCTCCTCGACCGGGTCGAGACCGCCCTGGTCCCGGTCGCCGTGCTGGTCCTGCTGGTGGTCGTCGCTGTGGCGTCCGGCTGAACGCCCGTCCTACCGCGGGGACACGAGGGCGTCGACCCCGTCCACCGCACCCGCCGCGCCGGCGGCGAGCAGCTCGTGGCGTCGGCCCTCCTCCTCGGCCACCCCGACGACGGCCACGCCCGCCGCACGGCCCGCCTGCACGTCGGTCACCGAGTCCCCCAGGAACACCGACTCCTCGGGGCGATCCGGTCAGCCCCAGCGCCCGCACCAGGAGGTCCGGCCGCGGCTTGAGGTCGGCCACCTGCCCCGCCGACCGGCCCACGACATGCAGGCGCGCGGTGACGCCGTGGCGGGCGCGGTCCAGCACGCCCGCCACGACGGCGGGGGTGTTGTTGGTGACCACGGCGACGGAGGCACCTCGACCCAGGGTGTGCTCGACGAGAGCCACCGCCCCGGTCCGGGCAGACACCCGGGCGGCGGCCTCCAGCTCGAGCTCGGTGACGAGGGCCTCGAGGGGCTCCAGCAGCCGGGGCGAGTGGTCGCCGACCAGCCTCAGGCACTGCACGTGGTCCGCCTCGCCCTCGAGCCGCTGCGCCAGCTCGGGCCCGCCGAGCCTGCGTGCCTCCGCCCGCAGCCGGTCGCCCAGCTCGGCCCACCGGGCCCCGGGGAAGAGTCGGGCGAGGGGCCCGTCGAAGTCGACGAGCAGGGTCCGGGCGTCCTCGACGAGGCGGCGGGCGGTCTCCACCGACCGAGCCTACCCAGGGCCCGGTCACCGACCGGCCCGGGCGGGGTCGCCCGCACACCGGTCGACACCGCCCCGGGCGGTGCCCCCGCTGCTACCGTCGTCGGGTGGCTGCGGCGCCAGGGGACGGCCCGCCGTCGGGTGCTCGCCTCCTGACGGGGCCCTTCCTCGCCCTGGTCCTCGCCGAGCTGGCGTACTTCGTGGGCATCGGCGCGCTCATCCCCCTCGTCCCGGTCTACGCGGCCGACCGTCTGGGGGCCGGCCCCCTCGTGGTGGGCCTCACGGTCGCCACCTTCAGCCTCACCGCGCTGGTGCTGCGACCGGCCGCCGGCCGGGTGGTGGACCGGTGGGGACCCCGGCGTCCCTTCGTCGGGGCCTCGCTGCTCCTGGCGGTCGTGCTGGTCGCGCACACCCAGGCCGGCAGCGTGCCCGTGCTGCTGCTGCTCCGCGCGCTCACCGGGGTCGCCGAGGCGGTCGTCTTCGTCGCCGGCATGGCGGCCCTGCTCCACGTCGCGCCGCCGCGGCGCCGCGGTGAGGCGCTCAGCTACAGCTCGCTGTCGCTCTTCGTCGGCATCGCGCTGGGCCCCGCGCTCGGTGAGCGGCTGGTGGATCTCGGCGGCTACCGCACCGCCTGGCTCGGCGTCGCCGCCCTGGGCGTGCTGGCCGCCGCCGTCGGCACGGCGCTGCCGGGCGCTCGGCCGGGGGAGCCGCCGGACGGCGCCGCGCCGCTCTTCCCCCGCGCGGTGCGGCTGCCCGGGCTGGCGTTCGTGGTCGGGGTGGTGGGGTCGGCGGGATTTCTCGCCTTCGCGGCCCTGCGCGCCCGGGAGGTCGGTCTCGACGGGGCCGCGTGGCCGCTGGCGCTCTACGGCGGCGTCGTCGTGGCCGGCCGCCTGCTCCTGGCCCGCCTCACCGACCGGTATGCCGCGACGCGGCTCTCCGCGGCCGCCCTGGTCCTCAGCGGGGCGGGGCTCGTGCTGCTCGGCCTCGCGGGAGGCGCGGGGGCCTTCGGTGCCGGGACCGTCGTGCTGGCCCTCGGGGCCGTCCTGCTCACCCCGGCCTTCTTCCGGCTGCTCACCGAGCGCCTTCCCGCCGGGCGGCCCGGTGCGGTCGGCGCGACCTTCGGGGTGCTCGTGGACCTCGGGCTGGGCGCCGGCCCGGTGGTCCTCGGTCTGCTGGCCCAGGGCCTGGGACTGCGCGGCGCGTTCGCGGTGCTCGGGGCCGGTGCACTCCTCGGCGTCCTGCTCCTGACCGGCGGCGGGCGAGGCACGATCGCCGCGAGGTGACCGGCGCGAGGGCCTGACGGGCCTCCGGACGTAAAT